>JBDOMT010000504.1:0-16476 GCA_039831705.1 Pirellulales bacterium
ATGTCGAGCAGCCACCCTGCACGCCAGGACAGGTTTTTGAGTTGCAGGTGTATGCGGTGGTGCCGCGCACTAAACAGTCCGCACGAGTGACATCCGTGGCCGGCTAGGACAATCATCCTCCAGGCAAGCTGGTTCAGATCGGATCTTGCCGTCACCTCTACGTACGTGGTGTGGTTGGCAAGGGGTCCGATGGCCAGCCATTGGAGGATTTCCGCGCCCAAAGCGACGCAATGTTCACCACGATCAGTGAAATCTTGCATCGGCACGGCGCGAAATTTCAAGATGTTCTGCGCAAGTGGTGTTATCTGGATGATATTGATCGTGATTACGACCAGTTCAATATTTCACGCAATGAGTTTTTTGAGCGTGAGAAGGTAGACCGTCTTCCGGCAAGCACGGGTATTCGTGCAGGGCTCACACTCCATCGGACTCTCTGTGCCACCGATTTTTACGCACTGCTAAATCCTGAAGAAGCCCAAATTGAGATCATGCACACCCCAACATTGAATGAGGCACCCGCGTATGGTTCTGCATTCTCCCGAGGAATGAAGATTTCATTACCTGAAAAGACCGTACTGTTTATCTCTGGAACGGCTAGCGTTGACGAAGTAGGGGCCACCATCCATGTCAGCGATAGCCGTAAACAAATTGAGCGGATGCTGCTCAATGTGCAGCAACTGCTCAAGCCGCATGGTGCATCTTTTGCCAACATGGTACAGGTCATCAGCTATTTTAAGTCGGCAGACGATCTGGAACTATTTCGGAAAATTGCCAGTGAGTGGGGACTGGTCAGCATGCCCAACTCAATTGTTAAAGCAGGTGTTTGCCGTCCCAATCTGCTCTGTGAAATGGAGGCGATTGCGATCCTGCCTAAATCCGATCATTGCGGGTCTCAACCATCAAATGTAGACAACCCATGAAGTCAAAAAATTGAATTCTCACCGTAGGGGGTGTCTTTCGCTTGGCTAAGTTTGCAAACGATAATCAATGGGAGAACGGTGATTCCAACTCGAAGGTCACGGCGAGTATTGCCTTGGAGTTTGTTCACCTGCCAGCGAGACTCGATCTAGTAGTCCTCCTCCCAGCCTGGAATTGTGCGACCATTTTACCTTCGCCAAGGCGCACGGATGGGCGTCGCCTCGTGCACGAAGCAAATAGCTATTCCTGATCGGGTAACATTCACCTCAGCGCCAAATCGCTCCGCAGCGATTCTTCTGAAGTTACTGCCCAAGTGACAAATGACACGCCCACCTTGTGCAGTTAGTCGCGGTTATCCTGGTAACTCAGGACGATGAATCTTGTCGACGGCCTTCTCCAGGCACGCACGGAGCATCTCGAAGTCTGATTTTTTTTCGATCCTCCTGAATTGCCCGAGCGGATTGATCACAAACCTCCTATTATTAGTTCTACTTGAGGTATTGCTTAGCACTATGGAATGCGAGAGAGATTATGAGCCCATTGCAGGTTTCCCAGGGTTGCCGAGAGATCGGTTTGCGATCTGGGGCAATTGTTTTTCGCGATGTGCATGTCGGCGACTCACCTGCGGACTTGCATCGGGAGATTAACACGTCTGTCGCTGAAATCGGTGCGATATTCTCCAGCCCTGCGGAGATCCGATCCCTTGTTGAGGTTGCCAGTTTTCGTGAGATTCTCAAGCGTGTGGGCGTCAATCCGAGAAAATTTTCGCCCACGGTTGAGATCTTGACACGAATGGCGATGAAGCATCGAGCATTGCCTAAAATTAATAGTTTGGTCGACGCGTACAACCTTGTCTCGCTCCGCACCCGTTGCAGTATGGGAGCACATGACCTTGACTGTATCGAACTGCCTGTCGAACTGCGAATTCTTGAAGAACTGTGTCGAATTACACCGTTAGGGGCTAGCTCCGAGGTCGAGATCCCTGCAGGCGAATTCGGATATGTCGATGCCCGTCGCCGTATTCTCTGCCGGCTCGATCTACAGCAAGCCGATTTCAGTAAGGTCACCTCAGCCACAAAGAACGTTTTGCTGATCATCGAAGGGACAACAGCCCACACTCAGGCACAGTTGGAGGAGAGTTTTCAGATGAGTATCGCGACCATAAATCGCTACTGCGGCGGACACGTCGAGGAGGTGGTAGAACCCACCTAGCCTAGCCCGAATATTTCATAAACATTCTACTACGAGTCCGAATAGCACTGTGTCTGTTGCGTTAAACGATAATTTTGGTGTGCTCAAGTATAGATAATACGTTCCGCACCCAAATCACCGTTTGCCTTGCAGCCACAGCACTCTTCGGCCTCTCGCGACGAAGTTGATGAAATATCCAGGCTAGTCATCGCGCTAAGGCCGCAGGCGAATTCCCATTTTTTTTGCCTTGCCATAGAGTGTCGTGCGGCTAATCCCAAGCGCCCGTGCTGCCCGTACCACCACGCCTCGGTGACTGGCCAACGCTTGTTCGATCATCTGTCGCTCTGCCCGATCTCGCTGGGCGGCCAGAGCTGAAGTTCCCTCGAGGCCACGTTTTTTTCCTACATTGTTTGGACTGCCAGTGAACGAGTCGGATAGCATGAGGACGTCGGTATCAAAAGTATCGCCGTCGGCCAGCGCAATGGCACGCTGACAGAGATTTTCCAGCTCACGGATATTACCCGGCCAATGGTGACTACCGAGCCATTGCCAGACTGCCGGATCGACCCGCAGAGGCGACTTTCCTTCTACTTCAGCGTAGGTTCTCAAAAAATGGAGTGTAAGCAAGGCAATGTCTTCGATACGCTCTCGCAAAGGGGGCACATAAATCGGCACGACATTTAGACGGTAATAGAGATCCTCCCGAAACTGACCTTGCTGCACGAGGGTCTTTAGATCTTGATTCGTTGCCGCAAGGAATCGCACGTCGAGCGGTTGGGGAGTCGTGTCGCCTAGTGGCAAGACCTCGCCCTGTTGCAAGACACGCAAGAGCTTACCTTGCAGGGGAAGTTCGAGATCCGAGATCTCATCGAACAGAAAAGTGCCGCCGTTCGCAGAAGTCAACAGTCCCTGCCGGTCGGCATCGGCTCCGGTAAAGGTTCCCTTGCGGTAGCCAAATAGTTCGCTCTCTAAGAGCGTGTTGGGAATCGCGTTGCAATTGACACTAACCAGCGGTTGATTTCGGCGAGCACCTTGTTCATGGAGCAAACGGGCCACTAATTCCTTGCCGGTGCCCGTTTCACCCGTTATCAACACTGTCGCTGTCGAAGCAGCTCCCTTGCCAATCACCCGGCGAAGTTTACGCATCACCTCGCTGCTGCCTAACAGCTGCCCACTTCCGACCGCTGCTGCCAGCTCAGTTTCCAAACGCTGTTGCTTGAGGAGCATCTCATGCTCCCGCAACATCATGATGAACGTCCGTTCCACTTCCGAAAAGTCGAGCGGCGAAAGCAAATAGTCGAACGCTCCCCGTTTCATCGCCTCCACTGCCATTCGTGTGTCTTGATCTTCAGTAATGATCGTCACCAGCGAATGACCATTGCTTTCGTGCAACGCTTGAATCAGTTTCAGGCCATGCGGATGGAGGCCGACAAAGGCAGCATCGAAAGAGCCGCTTGCCAAGGCTTCGAACGGATCGGACTGGGCGGCGACAATCGTATTAAGGTGACCCCGCTGCTCGAGATATTCGTGCAGTTGCTTTTCTTCGTCGTTGTAGTGAAAGATGTGCACAGCAAACCGTCTGAAAAGTGAACAAGCCACTTTACATGTTAGGAAATCTGGACACTCGCCGCCACTCTCACGCTCTATTTGACCCTCATGAAAATCCCTCATCTTGACATAACATCAACATATATCTGTATTTATAGAAATTGTATCGACACTTATCTCTACGTCTCAAATAACGGTACGGCACTTGCTTAATTCGAACAGGAAAGCACTGTTTTCTGATCATATGACGTGAGCTAGAGTCCTCGAATTAGATAAAAACCGGACACTACCCGACTCGACAACAGAAACACGAGAACCATCCATGTGCGGCATCGTTGGCCTACTTCTGAAAACCGAGCCTCTGCGAGAGCGGCTTGGCGAACTGATGGTGCCGATGTTTACGTGTATGGCGGCCCGTGGTTCCGACTCAGGGGGATGTGCATTTTTTGGCGAATCGGGAGACTCACCCTGGCGGCGTTTCAACCTTTATGTCTCTGACAGGCAGTACCCTTGGCAGACATTGCTGGATGATTTCAAGACGGAGTTTGACGGCAAGAACGGTTCCGACGTTCGATTCCAAACGCTGGAAAACCATGCCGTGTTGACCGCCGCCAACGACCCGGTTGTGGTGCGAGAATGGTTTGAGCAACGTGATCCGAAAGTTCATCTGATGTCAGTTGGTCGCAACATGGATGTCTACAAAGACGTGGGCGATCCGGTCGAGATATGCAAGCGGTTCCGTTTTGCCGAAGCGACCGGCAGTCATTGCGTGGGGCACACGCGAATGGCAACCGAGTCGGCAGTCACCCCGGTTCACTCACATCCCTACACAGCTGGCGAGGACTTTTGCCTGGTGCACAACGGATCGCTATCCAACCCTTACATGCTGCGTCGCCGTTTGGAACGAGAGGGGATTCGTTTTGAAACCGACAACGACACTGAGGCAGCGTGCCGATTTATTGAGTGGCGACTCCGCGAGGGAGACAACCTGCAGGCGGCGCTGACGACGGCGTTCACTCAGCTCGATGGCTTTTACACATTGCTGATGGCTACCAGCAACCGGATTTGTCTCGTTCGCGACGCCTTTGCCTGCAAGCCGGCTGTCGTAGCCGAAACCGATGAGTACGTAGCGATCAGCTCCGAGTTTCGGTCGCTGGCACACCTACCTGGTGTTGCCCAAGCCGAGATCTTCGAACCGAAACCAGAGGAGATTTACTCGTGGCGAGTGTAAATCAAACCGTCCAACTCGATCTGGCGAACCAATCGGTCCGCGAGGTGAATCAATTTCTCCATCAAGACTTCGACGATGGAAATGCACATTACATCGAGATTCTACACCCCGACGGCAATCACAGCATTGGCGTCGGACTCGACGCGGATGCCGACATCGATATCCGCGGCCATGCCGGCTACTACGTCGCCGGTATGAACCGCCAGGCACGGGTAACCATTCACGGCAACGTGGGTTGGAGCGTGGCTGAAAACATCATGTCGGGCAGTGTCCGCGTGAAGGGGAACGCCTCGCAGTGCGCAGCTGCTTCGGGGCACGGCGGGCTGGTCGTCATCGAAGGCGATGCATCGAGTCGCTGCGGTATTTCGATGAAGGGTGTCGACATCGTCGTGGGAGGAAGTGTTGGACACCTCTCCGGCTTCATGGCTCAGGCCGGTCGGATGGTGATCTGTGGCGATGCTGATGCCGGGTTGGGCGATTCAATCTACGAAGCGGTTATCTATGTTGCCGGCAAAATTCACGGATTGGGCGCTGATGCTCGCAAAGAGCCAATGTCTGCAGAAGATGTCGCTGCCGTGACCGAGTTGCTTGAACAGGCCCAACTGCAACACGACCCCCAGAAGTTCAAACGGATCGCCTCAGCACGCACCTTGTATCACTGGAACGCCGATGTGGAACAGGAGTATTAACATGGCCAGTAACACCCCTGACGTCAGAATTCACGTCGAAGAGAGCGCTTCCTACAATAGCCACACGCTGGCATACATCCACCAAGCGGCCGAGCGTGGCGTCTACGACATTCGGGGCTTAGGTGCCAAACGCCATGTGCCTACATTCGACGACCTGGTGTTTCTTACGGCATCGGCCTCGCGTTATCCGCTGGAAGGCTACCGTGAAAAATGCGTTACCAAAACCTTGCTGGGAACCAGGAAGGCTGAACGCCCCATCGAGTTGGAGACGCCAATCACCATTGCCGGCATGAGTTTTGGCTCAATTTCGGCGAACGTTAAAGAAGCGATTGGACGGGCGGCCACCGAGATAGGTACCAGCACGACCACCGGTGACGGAGGCATGACCCCCGAGGAACGCCAATCGTCGAAAACACTCGTCTATCAATGTCTGCCCTCTCGCTACGGTTTCAATCCCGAGGATCTTCTCAAGGCCGATGCGATTGAGATAGTCCTCGGGCAGGGGGCCAAGCCGGGGGGCGGAGGCATGTTGCTAGGGCTGAAGGTCAGTCCCCGAGTGGCCGAAATGCGAACGCTTCCCGAAGGCATCGACCAGCGTTCCGCCTGCCGCCATCCCGACTGGACTGGTCCCGATGATCTGGCCATCAAGATCGGCGAACTGAGGGAGATTACCGACTGGAAGGTGCCGATTTACGTTAAGCTTGGCGCCACGCGTGTCAAAGACGACGTCAAATTAGCTGTCAAGGCGGGAGCCGATGTGGTGGTGGTCGACGGCATGCAGGGTGGCACGGCCGCGACACAGCAGGTGTTCATCGAACATACGGGCATACCAACACTGCCGGCGGTTCGCTTGGCGGTGGAAGCGTTGGAAGAAATGAACGTGGTGGGTCAGGTGCAGTTGATTGTTTCGGGCGGTATTCGCAACGGTGCCGATGTCGCCAAAGCGCTGGCCCTGGGCGCGGATGCAGTTGCCATCGGCCAGGGCGTGCTAATGGCCCTGGGTTGCAACAGCTCGACATGGGAGACTGACGGCAAGAAAGTTGATGCAACACAAGGCTATGAAAAATTGGAAACGCGGGTAGGATCTTGCCATCACTGTCAATCGGGGCTCTGTCCGGTGGGGATTACCACGCAAGATGAAGAACTCGAAAAGCGTCTTGATCCGGCGTGGGGGGCACGTCGCCTCAATAACTACCTGCAGGTGCTTACGATGGAACTGACGACACTAGCTCGAGCTTGCGGGAAATCGAACGTGCATCATCTCGAGCGAGAAGATCTTGTGGCGCTGACCGTCGAAGCGGCAGCGATGGCGAAACTTCCCCTGGCAGGTACCGACTGGATTCCTGGAGTGTAAAAACATGATCGACGAACTTAGCGCTCTGACGGTTATATTCACCGAGTTCTATTACTGGGTGACCGTGGTGTTGATGTTTCTCATTCATGTTGGCTTTTGCCTTTATGAGGTCGGCTGCGCGAGGGAGAAGCATAAGCTCAATACGTTGATGAAAAATGCGATGTTGATCCCCGTCATTACGGCAGGGTTCTTTTTCTTTGGATGGTGGATTTATTTTGCGTTTCAGAATGGACCAGGAATCACAGGTGGACTAAAAAACGCACCGTGGTCTGAGCCCTGGAACGAACTGATGGGGACGCACCTGGGAGGTCAACCAGCCGACTCGCAACTCACCACCGAAGACACCCATCTTTGGTCGAGACTCAACGGCGTTTTTTGGGCCGCTTTCCTACTCTTCTCCTGGACGGCTGGGTCGATTTTGTCTGGGGCAGTTATCGAACGCATTCGCTCAGCAGGGTTCTGGTTACTTGCACTGCTGGTGGGGTGCGTTACTTGGGTGATCGCTGCCGCCTGGGGGTGGTCCGATTCCGGCTGGATGGTCAATCGCTTGGGGTATCACGACGCCTATGCCTCGGGCGTGATCCATGCGCTCGCCGGCGGGTCGGCGCTGGCTATCCTCATTAACCTGGGTCCCCGGATCGGTCGCTTTCGTGAGGACGGAACGCCGAGGGTCTTTCCAGCACACAATGTCTGGATGGTGGCGATCGGGATGTTCTTGATCTACACAGGATTCTGGGGATTTTACGCGGCCTGCAATGTGCCAATCATCGACATCGATCCAGATGCCGGAGGGACATTTTTCTCGGCGACCACAATCTACCTTACGCCGACGACGCTGAGCGCGATCACGTTCAATTTTCTGATGTCTCTAGCAGGAGGAATGATCGTCGGCTACTGGGTGTCTAAGGGAGATCCATTTTGGATGTTTCAGGGGGGGTTGGGAGGAATTATTACGGCATCGGCCGGGAATGACCTTTACCACCCTTATCAGGCGTTTTTCGTCGCCATTCTCGGAGTCTTCTGTGCCTACCGCCTCCACTATTGGGTCGAGAGGAAATTTAAGCTCGACGATGCGGTCGGAGCGGTGGCAATTCACGGCTATTGCGGATCGATCGGCGTGATTTCTGCCGGTTTTCTACTGTGGGGATATCCTAGTTCCATCTACGAAGGCTATGCTCCGATTACGCCGTGGGGTCAAATTGCCGGTGCGGCAATTATTTTCATAGGACTCGGTTTTATCCCTTGTTTCATCCTGGCGTGGATCCTTAATAAAGCTGGCGTGCTACGAGTGCCGCCTGAAGTAGAGTTGGCCGGCCTCGACCACGAGTTACAGGATGCCGACGCGGTCCATGAAAAAGAAAGGGCAGAGTTCGAATACACGGCAATGGCCAATTTCAAATAACTCATAAGAGCAATACGATGATCGCATCCACAGGACCAATCAATACGTGGCAAAGCAATCCCCAGGATATAGGGCCGCTTTATCCATTCCACGGTTCCGAAATGTTGATGTTCGGAATTAGCGTGACGTTTTTCGTGACGTTTCTCGTTTGGAAATTTATCTCCGAAAACAACAAGTACAAGAAGCAAGCCAAAAAGATTCGGCAAGGAGTGAATTAACATGATCGACCGCGAACAAATCCGTAAGCGGATGGAAGAGCAGGGCATTGAGTTTTTGCTCGCTCAGTTTGTCGATGTGCACGGCTCTGCGCGCGTAAAGATGGTGCCCGTCTCTAGTTTCGATGCCATGATTGACGAAGGCGCCGGGTTCGCAGGCGCTGCGGTCTGGGGGTTGGGGCAAGGCCCTCATTCCCACGACATGCTGGCCCGCATCGACCTTGACAGCTACACCCCTCTGCCCTGGATGCCTAATACTGCCCGATTTGCTGGCGATCTGTTCGTTGATGGCAAGTCGCATCCCTACTGCCCCAGGACAATTCTCAAGCGTGTCCTCGCGGATGTACGAGACAAAGGTTACCTCTTCAACGTCGGCATGGAGCCCGAGCATTTTTTGGTGTCCAGCGATGAGAGCGGCACGATCCGTCCGTGGGATCCCGACGGGGTCGATAAGCTTGCCAAGCCTTGCTACGACTTTCGCTCGATGGCACCGACGATGGGCTATCTGCAAGAGCTGATCACGTCGCTTAACAGCCTCGGCTGGGGCGTTTATCAAGTCGACCATGAAGATGCGAACGGGCAGTACGAGGTCAACTTCGACTACACGGATGCCCTCACCACGGCTGACCGTATTACCTTCTTCAAAATGGCAACGTCGCAAATTGCCAAGAAGTATGGGGCCATCGCCACACACATGGCCAAGCCGTTTAGCGATCAGACAGGCAGTGGCCTCCACGTTCACTTCCACTTGGCCGACGTGAAAACGGGCGAAGGAGTGTTTCGTGATGACAACGATCCACGCGGATTGGGTTGTTCGGAGAAGGGTTACCACTTTGTTGGTGGCATCCTCAAACACGCGCGGGCTTTGTGTGCCATCACGAGTCCCACGGTCAACTGCTACAAACGGTTAAAACTAGGCCAGGGCCTCTATTCTAGCCGGTCGGGCTTCACCTGGACGCCTGCGTTCGTCAGCTATGGCGACAACAATCGGACGCAAATGATTCGCACAGCCGGGCCAGGGCACTTTGAAGATCGAACTGTTTCAGCTGGTGCCAATCCCTATCTGGCGTTGGCCGCTTACGTGGCGGCGGGAATGGATGGCATCGAAAAGAAGCTCGATCCGGGCGATCCCAACTTGGGAAACATGTACGAGCGACCACTGGAGGAAGTGCTGCAATCAGGCATTCAAATTCTACCCCAGTCGTTGTTGGAATCAATCAACGAATTTAAAGCCGACGAGGTTCTCAAGGAGGCATTGGGACCAATCTCCGAGGATTTCATCGACCTGAAGACCAAGGAATGGGAAACCTACGATAGCCAAGTCACTAGTTGGGAAGTCGACCAGTACCTCACCTTTTTCTAATCGACCACACTGGACTGCGTGAATCGCAAACCCGCTGACTATGCCCTATCGACTGTTAAAATTCGCCTTCAGCAAGGAGTATCCCGAGCAACGGATGTTCCGCTCCGATTGTGCGCTCAAGGACGAGTACGATGTTGTCATCGTCGGCGGTGGTGGCCATGGATTGGCGGCTGCCTACTATCTGGCCAAGGATCACGGAATCTCGAATGTGGCAGTGCTGGAGAAGGGATACCTCGGCGGCGGCGGCACGGGTCGCAACACGGCGATCGTCCGTTCCAATTACTTGACACCCGAAGGCATCGCTTTCTATGACACCAGTTTGCAGCTATTCCGCGATCTGTCACGCGAACTGGATCTCAACCTATTTTATTCGGAACGGGGCCATTTTACTTTGGCTCATTCCCCCGCTTCGCTGCGGACGATGCGTTGGCGGGCTGAGACCAACAAACATTTGAAAATCGACAGCGAGCTGGTTACGCCCGAGTTCATCCAGAAAAAGTTGCCGGAGCTTGATCTCACTTGCGGCGGACACCAATCGCCAATTTACGGCGCGCTGTACCATCCGCCCGGAGCAATTGCTCGACACGATGCGGTTGCCTGGGGATATGCCCGTGGAGCCGACAGTCGGGGCGTCGAAATTCATCAGAAGACTGCCGTCACCGACATCGAATTGCGAGATGGCTGCGTCACTGGTGTTCACACCGACCGAGGGTTCATTAAGACGAGTAAGGTTCTCTCCACCGTTGCGGGTTGGACTCCTTACCTCACCAAGATGGTGGGGCTGCGAACGCCGCTAGTGGTTCACCCGTTGCAGGCGTTGGTGACCGAACCGATCAAACCGTGGCTGGACCACATCGTGGTTTCGGCCAGTCTCCATCTGTACGTCAGCCAGTCGTCTCGGGGCGAACTGGTGGCGGGTGCTTCGCTCGACCCGTACGAACTTATTTCGCAACGTTCGTCGCTCGATTTTGCCGAGGGACTGAGCGCCCACATGCTCGATCTGTTTCCCAGCTTAGGCGACATCAAAGTAATGCGTCAGTGGGCCGGACTGTGTGACATGACGCCCGATTTCTCGCCAATCATGGGAACCACACCAGTCGAGGGTTTTTATCTCGACGCGGGCTGGGGAACCTGGGGCTTCAAAGCGACACCCGTGAGCGGCATGACGATGGCTCACACGGTTGCCCAGGGAATCGAACACCCACTCATCAAGCCCTTCCGCCTCGACCGCTTCAACCAATTTCAGCTCGTCGGCGAAAAAGGTGCCGCTTCCGTAGGACATTAACTCATGAAAATTCTCACTTGCCCAATTAATGGCCCGCTGCCACTGCAAGAATTTCACTACGGTGGTGAAGTGCGCGTTATGCCCGATCCCCATACTGTTTCCGACAGCGAGTGGGCCGACTATTTGTTCCATCGCAACGGCGAGCCAGGTATCAAACGCGAATGGTGGCACCACATCGCCAGCGGAACTTGGTTTATTGCCGAACGCAATAACGTCACCGACGAAATCTTGCGGACCTATCTTTACGACGGGACAACAGCATCATGACTCGATTGCAACCGCACGAGCATCAGTGGATCGATCGCAGTAGGCCAATTGAGTTTCGGTTTGAGGGGCAGAGCTATCAGGGCTTTGCCGGCGATGTCGTCACTAGTGCTCTTTGGGCTGGCGGCGTGCGAATGGTTGGCCGTAGCTTTAAATATCATCGACCACGGGGGACCTACAGCCTTGCCGGCGATGATGTGAACGCCATGTTTGAGGATGGAGAGCGAACCAATCTTCGCGGCAACACGCTGCAACTGAGCGCCGGGCTTGATCTACGCAGCGTGAACACCGTTGGTGGACTGAAACGCGATCTCCTACGTTTTACGCAACTCGCCTCTTCGATGATGCCGGTTGGGTTTTACTACAAAGCATTCCATACGCCCCGCAGTCTGTTTCCATTCTACGAAGGACAGATGCGCAAGGTGGCCGGCCTGGGGCGGATTAATCCCAATCAAATGGCTCAGGCAACGCCCAAAGACTATGCATTTCACGATCTGTTGGTGGTAGGTGCGGGGCCTTCGGGGCTGTCGGCGGCGTTGGCAGCAGCTGACGAAGGGGTTGGTGTCGTCTTAGTGGAACAACATCCGCATTTGGGTGGCAGCTTGGCTTGGCAGCGCAGGAACGATCCGGAGGCGGTCGCTTCGCTCAACACACTGGTCAAGAGCGTGACGGCGCATGCCAACATCGAAGTCCGTTGTGCGACGCAGGTCGCTGGCTGCTATGCTGATCACTGGTACGCCTTAGTGGACGAACATCGTCTTACCAAGCTGCGCACCAAGTCTCTAATTGTCGCCACTGGCTGCTACGAACAGCCGGCTGTTTTTCAAAACAATGATCTGCCCGGCGTGATGCTCGCCTCGGCTGCCCAACGCTTGTCGCACTTGTACGCGGTGCAGCCGTTCAAAAAGTGCGTCGTGCTGGCCGGCAACCGCGACGCCTACCGAGCTGCCCTCGATCTTCAGCAGGTTGGTGTTGAGATTGCAGCAATCGTCGATCTGAGAGTCGATGGCGAAACTACTGCGTTGGGCGCCCAGGCTGAGAATGCAGGCATGGAAATCTATCGAAATCACGCGGTTTACGAGGCAATTGCCGGCTCAGGCAACACCACCGTGCAGGGCGTCAAGATTTGTCCGCTTGGCGATCATGGGCAGCTTGACCCGCATTCGGCAAAGCGACTCGACTGCGACGGGGTTGCGGTAAGCGTCGGTTGGATGCCGGTCGCTGGTCCGCTCTATCAGGCGGGCGGGCGTTTTACTTATGCCGACCACGTCCATCAGTTGGTACCGACAGAGCTGCCTCCAACCCTATTTGCGGCAGGCCGAGTCCAAGGGGTGTTTCATCTTTCCGATCGTTTTGCCGATGGCCGTCGAGCTGGACTGACGGCCGCTGTCGAGCTGGGTTGTAGCGACCAGGTTGTAAGGAAACCTATCGTGCATGCAGGTGCTTCACCCAGTCATCCCTACCCTATTTTTGCACACAAGAAAAAGAAAAATTTTGTCGAGTTCGACGAAGACCTGCATCTCATTGACTTCGCCAATGCACATCAGGAGGGTTATGACAACGTCGAACTGCTAAAGCGTTACACGACCGTCGGGATGGGTCCCAGCCAGGGCAAGCTCGCCAATATGAACGCGGTTCGTATTCTAGCCCGGCTTAACGGCAAGTCGATCAACGAAACGGGCACCACCACCTCGCGTCCGTTCCACCATCCGGTGCCGTTGGCCCATTTGGCTGGTCGACGATTTCACCCAACACGGCACACGCCTATGCACTCATGGCATGTGAAAGCGGGGGCAAAACTTGTTTACGCGGGGCCCTGGTTGCGACCTGAGTACTACCCTATCTCCGGTAAGACTCGTGAAGAACTGATTCTGGAAGAAGCACAGCACGTTCGTGATTGTGTCGGCCTGATCGACTTAGGGACACTTGGCAAAATAGAAATCTCTGGACCAGACTCGACTGCGTTCATCGATCGAATTTACACCGACCAATTTGCTAGCCAAAAAGCCGGTACGATACGCTATGCGTTGGCTTGCGACGAAACGGGTACGATCATTGATGACGGCATCGTCGCGCGGCTCGACGAGAATAGATTCTATGTAACCGCAACCACTGGCGGTGCTGCGGCCTTTTTCCGCGAATTGCAGCGTTGGGCACTCATCTGGCAAATGAAGGTGGAACTAGTGAATCTCACCGGTCAGTTCACGGCGATGAACATCACCGGTACCAAGACTCATGAAGTACTTACCTCGCTGACCGATATTGACCTTTCCAACGAAGCGTTCGGTTTTGGCAACGTCCGTGAAGGCCTAATAGCCGGCGTACCGGCCAAGCTGATTCGTGTTGGCTTTGTTGGCGAGTTGGGCTACGAGATTCATCTCCCGGCAGCCTACGGCCTAAGCCTTTGGACCAAACTGCTAGAAGTTGGCAAGCTGACCGGAATCCGACCCTTTGGCATTGAAGCGCAACGACTGCTTCGCCTAGAAAAAGGACATCTTATTGTCAGTATCGATACCGACGCGCTCACGAATCCGTTCGAAGCCAATCTCAAATGGGTGGTGAAGAGCAAAAAAGAGTTCTTTGTTGGTCAGCGTAGCTTGGCGATTCTCCGGCAAAAGCAACTCACGCGAAAATTAATCGGCTTTGAGTTGCCCTCGGAGTACAATGGCCCGCTGCCAGAAGAATGCCATCTCATTGTTGAGAAAGGGGAAATCGTTGGGCGAGTGACGAGTGTCGCTCACCGTTCGACTGTCGGCAAGACCATTGGCTTGGCATTTGTGCGGCTGGACATGACCGATCCTGGTACCTCGCTTACAATCCGCGTTGACCAGGGCAAACTAGTACCGGCAATCGTGACTGCGCTTCCTTTTTACGATCCAGGCAACCAACGACAGAAGTAAAATCCAATGAACTCCCTGCTAAAACGTCAAAGCCCTATTCAACATTTGTTCGATCCAACGGTCGGTCAATGGGGCGAACTTGCCCAGGCTGCAGTCGTACTCGCATTCGATTCCGAGGAAGTCGAATCCCGAGCCCTGCAAACCTTGGCCCTGTGCGACGTGAGTGCTCTCCCGAAACTAGGCATCAAAGGCCCGGCAGCTGCCAATTGGCTGCAGAGCCAGGGTGTCACTCTTCCCGAGGGAATCTACCGGACACGAAAACAGTCGGATGGCAGTCTAGTCGTCCGACTATCTGACAACGAATTTCTGCTGCAAGAGGGCTTTGTAAGCCAGACGATCCAGACACTTTCCGAACTGCTCGGCTGGGGCCAAGAAGGAATCGCTCGGGTCGAACGGCAGGAAGCAAGCTTTTTACTGGCCGGTTCGCGGGCATTGAATGTCTTGGCACAAACGTGCGCCATCGACTTCCGACAAGCTCCACACGACCGCATGGTGATGACCCGCATCGCGGGCATAAGTTGCCGTGTGTTGCCTACGGAGACAGAGAGCAAAGCGAGATACCAAATTGGGGTCGATGCAACCTATGCAGTCTCGTTGTGGGAGTCTCTTATGACGATCTGCCAGGAGTTGGAAGGAAGAGCAATTGGGACAGCCATTTTCACCGCCCGTGGTACGATTTAATCCTATAAGCCATCCTGGCAGAGCCCATGCATTAATCGTTTCACTTCAACATCAGTAATGCGTGTGCACACCGATTGTTCTCGGTGCACTGTCGCTCGTGACCCAGGACGGTTCGACCTGAGCACTTGAACTCGTTACAACGGCGACCTCCTGAGAATATGCGAGTTGGATAAACAATCGCAAGTCTAGCAGGGGCGTCAATAATGGTGCTGGTGGGCGCTCACATTCGCATTCCAAATGGCACGTAATGCTCCAGCGACTGGGTCACTGTACAAACGGAACGCAACTCATTTATTACCTGGATCGCATCGACAGGAGTCACATTCCCATCTGGGTCACCATCTACATTTTGTGGGAGAGCCTGATTGTGATACTCAGCGATGCCTTCCTCAGCGAGCACAAATGCAATTTGCCAATGAGCCGGGAGGTTTCTAATTGGCTCGCGGACTTAGGCGATTCGCTCTACCGTCTGCTTGCTGATCGAGGCTATATCGAGCCTCGAGCAGAGGCGATCAAACTGCGAAGCTTTATCGATTCATACATCGAAAGCAGTACTGATGTAACAGAAAGACGACTTGGTAAGTTCCGAGTGACCAGGGGTCGAATCATCGAGTTCTTCGGTAATGTGGAATTGTCTTCAATCACTGCCGGTGCAGCCGACGAATACTCGCGCTGACTTTTAGAGCAAGTTGCTGCCACAACTGCACAGAAAGAGTGCCAGATCGCTGCTCAGTTCCTCCGCTCTGCATATCGCACCCCGAAACCCCTTTGACGGAGTGAGTGTGGGGACTAGCACCAACGATGAACAAAAGTATTTCATTGATCGTAACACTTTCACAAAAGTTACAGACACCTACCCCAACTGGCAGTGGAAGAAGGTTGGTGCATTAACACGCTATGGGGGTCTTCGGTGTTCATCCGAGGTAACATTACTCAAGTGGTCGGATATTGACTGGGATGAGAATCGTTTCAAAGTGACAAGCCCCAAAACTGGACGATGTGGCAAGAAGACACGGATAGTCCCCCTGTTCCCGGAACTGCGTAAGTGTCTGGTCGAGACTTCCAAGGAGGAAGATGCTGACGAAAAGTGGGTAGTTCGGATGCTCAGTGGTAAGCCGTCCAAGAACCTTGGTACCACCTTCAAGAAGATTGTCCATCGGGATGGGGTTGATGTCTGGCCCAAGCCTTTTCAGAATCTACGAGCAAGTCGGCAGACTGAGTTGGAACGGGAACACACTACGCATGTTGTCTGCGACTGGCTAGGTAATACACCTACGATAGCCCACAAGCATTACCTCACCACGACCGAAGACGACTTCAAGCGAGCGGTCGGGAGACTGCGGCGGCCCAAGATTGACGGATGCCGAGCGGGTGTAGAATAATACCCTTGAAAGGAATCCTCATGAGTGAAGCAGAATCCCCCGTATCCACTAAG
>JBDOMT010000156.1:0-62021 GCA_039831705.1 Pirellulales bacterium
CAAACCAGGCTTTGTTGTTCCGATTCCTGAGGGGCTCACGTTGTCTCTAGGCACCAGCTTACGCCGTTAATTACCCACAGATTTTGGCGAAGACCCAAACATTTTTAGTCGGTCCACTTAAATGCCGCATTAAACAACATGGCATACAGTCGATAGACGTTCTCTGGGGTAACGTTCTGCGCTGATAGATCGGCCGGAGGCAGAAATAGCATTGGATCGCAAGCAATGTGGTATTGCCAAGTTTCGATCGTTATTTGGCCTTGGAAACCGGCCAGATGGAAAGTAATCGATTGCGGCGTGGTTCCATCATGGGCAAACAGGATTCGTATCTGGTCCTCCGAATCTAACTTATGCAGGGGCTCAATGAGGAGTGTTGATTGGCGATTCGCTGCTATTTTGCGATTTACTCCTATGACTTGCTCCAAAATGTGAGGTGCTAACGGCAGCGTCGTCATGACACTAGTCACCATTTTTATCCGAGCCAAATATTCAGGATTGGCAAAGGTCATCGGGTTGTTGAAATTCTGATTGTTGGAATTATTTTCTTCTTCAACGCCTCGAAACACGGTTACCGGAGTCGCCATCCAGGGATATTCGCCCTGCCCTACCAGGGCTTCTCCCAGCAGGGGCACTTTCCATTGGAGACGAAATTGATTTCCTGCACCACGAACCAAGTGAAATTGTCCCTGGTAGGACTTTCCCTGCGGATCCGTAATCGTGGCATGCAGGGCCACTTGCTTGCCATCATTCGCATCGATGGGAACAGAAAACAGAGAGCCTGCTTGGGCAATTAAATGGACCACCTGGTTCAGCGGGTCGTCAGCAGGCGAATGGGCTATGGGTCGAACCACATCGTCCGGCAGGCCAACAGCAAAAAAATTGACCGTTTGATGGATCACTTCAGGCAACTTTGCCATAGCCGTATAGTGACCGAGCCCTGCGAGCCATTTGACTTGATCTTCCATACCCAGTGCGGAAGCCAGCTTGCGCGTGGTTGCAGGTGGAATGACATTATCCTGGGTAGCATTGATCATCAGAACCTTGCCATCCAAGGCGCGCTCGCGTAACCCGGGAGCGAGAGTGAGCGGATCGACTGCGACGATTGCCTGTTCGACTTTGGTGCGCTGAGCCACAGGCAAGGCGCGCAAAGTTTGGCTCAGTTCGGCCGTCTCGCGCGCGTGGTGAATGATCGTCAGCAGGTCCCCTCCAGCAAGAATCAAGGCGGCCCGTTCCAGACGTGGCTCATTACCGGCGGCCGCCGCACTGACAATACCTCCCAAACTAATGCCGGCAATACCAATCTGCTCAGGAAGAATTTCCGGTCGTGAAGCGAGCATGTCCAAGGTACGACGCACGTCCAAAAAGCATTGTGACATCGCTTCGCCAAAGCGTGTCACATTTCGTGCCAAGGCCCGCTCTCCACCTGGCAAAGCCCGTTCCCCATAATAGGGCAGTTTGAACATGATCGCAGGGATGCCTTGGGAAGCGAGCGACGAACAGAGGATCCGTACCAATTCAAAATTGCCTTCCAGAATGTGCAAGCAAATCACCGCAGGTCGTGGCTTGCTGTCCACATCGATACCGTCAGGTAAATAATAATCTGCCGGCACCGTATTATTTTGCACGATGGGAGTGACCATCGGCGAGGGGTAGGTAATTCGATAGATCCGGTAGCCTCGCCGAGTGGCGGTCAGTTTCATCTGATAGTCAAAGGGGGAGTCATCAAACGTCTTGGTAACGGCGTAAGTTTGTAGTTCAGAGATTTCGGCAACTGTTTTTCTACTTTCCTCATTAGAGGCAGCAGTGACCAAGTTGCCAACAGGATCGGCCGGTGGTGCCGTCACGGGAGATTGGGCAGAGAGCCCGTTGGCAACGAGCGTCACCAACATCCATGGGAGGATCAGTTTAAACAAACTTCGCCGCGGACATTTCTGAAAGGAAAAGGGAGCAACAGTCACAGGAGACCCTCTTGTTCAACAAGCTTGTTATTGTAAACACCATCCCACAAATTGTTATGGCAACAGACCCAATCGGGCAACCTCAATTCTCAATTCTCAATTCATATAGGAATTCATATAGGGACACCCACATACCACACACAATTCATATAGGGACACCCACATACCACACACCACTTGACTCGGCTCAGGTATGGTGTATATATGTTCACTTTCCCCTACCCTATAAGATGCCACCAGGAGATTGCGAACAATGGCCCGCCTAGCCCGCCGTGATGCCGTGGACCCTTCTAAGAGTCAGATTTTGCACTGCACCCAGCGTTGCGTACGTGGCGCTTTTCTTTGTGGCAAAGATTCACTATCCGGTAAGTCCTTTGAGCACCGACGAGGCTGGATTCGGCATCGATTGGAGTTTCTTGCCAGTGTTTTTGGGATCGATTGCCTCACTTACACGGTGTTGTCAAATCACGCCCATGTGGTCCTGCGTTCCCGGCCCGATGTGGTGAAATCTTGGTCCGATGAAGAGATAGCACGGCGTTGGCTGCGTTTGCATCCTAAGAGATTGCGTCGAAATAGACGTGATGGCGATCCTGATGAGCCGCACGAAGCTGATATTAACTTAATTGTGAATGACTCGGCTCGGCTCGCTCAGTTACGCCGGCGTCTGTCCGATATCAGTTGGTGGATGGGTTCTCTGGCGGAAAATATCGCCCGACGTAGTAATGCTGAAGATCAATGCAAAGGCCGCTTCTGGCAGGGTCGCTTTGGCTGTCAAGTTCTTCTCGATAAAGCATCTCTGTTGGCCTGTGCCATGTATGTGGACCTGAACCCAATACGTGCTGCAATGGCTGAAACTCCGGAAACGAGCCAGTACACCGGAGCTAAAGATCGG
Source organism: Pirellulales bacterium (assembly GCA_039831705.1). Classification (GTDB taxonomy): domain Bacteria; phylum Planctomycetota; class Planctomycetia; order Pirellulales; family Lacipirellulaceae; genus JAJRWS01. The sequence continues at coordinate 2,851 of JBDOMT010000156.1, forward strand.
ATCGATGACCTGACTGCTCAGACCAAGCGATCTGGTTTGTCTGATTATGATTGGGAGCGTGCAGGCTACGGCTGCCAAAGTGGCTGGCTAAGTCCGATTGAAGCAAACCCAAGGCAAGAAGTCATCGGTCCAGATCCAGACCACTCCGGCCGACGAGCGAGTCACAAGGGATTTTTATCGATCTCGCTAACCGACTATCTGCAGTTACTGGATTGGACCGGACGATCGATTCGTACTGACAAACGTGGTTCGATCCCCAATCACTTGGCTCCCATCCTCTCACGTCTTAGCATCGATACCGACCGATGGTGTAAAGTGGTTACCGGCTTTGGTAAACTGTTCAAGCGCGCAGCCGGTTCAACTGAACACTTGGCAGAAGAAGCGCAACGCAGAGGGCTGTGCTGGCTTCAAGGTCCTGGTGGCCGGTTCTTATCTGCCAGCTCGGCATAACTAACCCGAACTGGCTGGTGAACTACTTCGAATTACCCACCCCGAAGGTGACTGCTGCGCTAAGGTCAACAATTTTTCACTAACTTGACCTCCAGAGGCAACTCTTTCAAGTTTCGTCGATTCTAAACTCGCTTCTCGCCGAAAATCATGGAAATCATGGCTATACCAAATCTATATTAAACCTGACTTCATTGGCTGTCCCTAATTGGAATTGGGGAATTGGGAGCTACACCAGTCCCCATCGTTTGCGTAGCCACCATTCGATGCTGAGCAGTCCGATCAGCGTCAGCAATATGGGCCAGCGGTCCCAGAGTGTGATTTGGGTAACGATCTGTTCCTCAAAATCTTCTTGCCGAGATGGAAGCTGCTTCAATAAGGCAGAAAATTCCTCTGGTGCCAGACCACGGCCACCGGGAGTCTGCTTGGCTAGTGATGCCAGGAGTGTTGGTTCAGCGGCCGGTTGGTCGAGCTCCATGTCCTGGTTGGGAATGGTAAAACGGACGGTGGCTGTATCTAGAGATGCCTTTTTAGAATCCAGCGGTTGAGATTTATCATCAGGCTTCTGTTCACCAGTAGTGACAATGACCTGGTAGTCACCCGGTTGCCGGGTCTCTGTTGTGCTACCAGACCAGACATTGGTTCCCAACGCCGAGTGCGGGAGCCTGGTCGGTTGAAGTGCCTGCCGGGAGCCATCAGGACGGACAATTTCCACTCGAAACGGCCTCTCACTCACAGGGTCCTGGTCTGGCCCTCCGAGTGTAAAACGGACACGGCTGCCACGCTGGTAGCGGCGTTGATCCAATCGTATCCACACATGCTGGTTTTGCAGATCGTCTTTTTTGGCCAGCCAGAGGATGACCTGTCGCCAAAACCTGCGCATCAATGGGCCATGGCCATTCAATTGCCAACGCCAGGTAGAGTCAATTGCCAGTGCCAGCGTACGTCCATTGCCCCAGGCACCCGTAATAGCCAATGACGCGGCCGGTGAACGGTCGGACTGGGCAATCACCTGAGCATTGCTCCTCAATCGGTTCGTTGGGAATCGGTTGGCCCCATCCAAAGCGGGAAGTTCTTGCCACGCAGTCAAGGTCTGTGGCAGGCCATCTTGCACCTGCAGGATCGGATGCACACCCAAACTGCCGATGGTCGGTAACATTTTCAATGGTCCGGGCAAATGCATATCGGTTCGAGGTGAATCGCCAAAACTTTGTCGTTCCGCTCGACCCAATTCGAACGGGAGAACCCGCTCGAGAGGCGTATTACGGTAACCTCCTGGACCAAAACTGTGCAATCCACCAGTCATGATGAATCCGGCCCCAGTCGCTACCTGGTCGGCCATAATTTGCCAAGAGGGTTTACTTAGTGCGGAAGCATCTAAATCAGACAACATCAAGACATCGTACTTTTCAGCTCGCAGTCGATCTCGGTAATTGAGTCGGAGTTGCCTATAGTTCAGCAGTTGATAGTGGACCTGAATATCGGTATGAGCCGCCAAAGCCCTACGGACAAAACGAGGTTCGATGCCAGGTCCACCTCCTATGCGTGAGGCCCCCACCAGTTGAAGCACTCGAATTCCACCCTTGAGAACTGAAACAAAGGTACTTTGCTGGTTGTTGGTAGTTACCAATTCTCCTGCAGGCGATTCCACCCTTACCGTCACTTTATATTCGCCCGGTTGCTCCGGTGTGTATTGAAACGATACGGGGGCCTGGTTGCTGCTGGCCAGCAATTCACGCGTATCTACCACTTGCATACTGCCATCGGATTGTTCCCACAACAGTTGTACTCGAAAGGTCTGATTGCTGTATCCATCCAATCCGACCATGGCCTGGACTTGCAGGGGCGCTTCGGAAAACACCACATCGGGCACTAGCAAGTCGCCAATGCGCAGATCGGATTGTACTCCCAGAGCCGGCTTGCCCAAAGCGAACGTGTAAAGTGGGATGTTCTCATCCACTAGCAGGTGGGTAGCCGTTTGTACCGCCAGGTCGCGCGGAGCCAAAGCCCGTTGCGCGCCGTCACTCAGTAACAAGAAGGCCGCAATCCGTTGTCCCGATTCGCGTTCCAGGATTTCCTCCATCGCAGAGCCCAACGCCGATTGATCGCCTTCGGGCAGGTCAGGCAAATCCAACCGGCCATCCTTCCACGTCACCGGCGCAACCCTTTCATCAAAACGGTAAAAACGCAAATCCCATATCTTAGCCAGTTGTGCCAGTGGCTCATGCGCCTGCTGCAACAGTTCACGTAACACGGTCCAACGCGATTGGTTATCTAGCGAATCGGCTACCTGCATGCTGCGTGAACTGTCGACCAACAAAACCAGCGATCCGGGCAAGCGCCGAGTTTCTGTCAAGACACGTGATGGCCGGAGCATGATCAGCAGCAATAAAAGGAGTGTTAGGGCGCGCAGCGCCAACAGCCACATGCGGCGCATGCGTGGCAGTGGCCGGCCACTCGGGGCCACCGCCAGCAGCAGGCTCAACACCAGCGCCACCAAAACGACCAGCCATGGTCCACCTACCGGGGTAATACTCCAATGGGTCATGAAGGCTCGCGGTAAAAACGATTGGCTAATAGATGCTCAGTACCCCATACAAGGGCGACCAAAAAAATGGCCCAGGGAAATAAATCTTGCCCACTCTGACCCATGTCAATCTCCTGTTGTACATCTGTGATGGTACGGGAAAAATGGACACGTTCGGGTGTAAGTACGGTAGTAAGTTGAGCCAGATCGACGCGAGTCAAAAGGCTGCTTTTTGCAGAGGTATTGATACTGAATCCGTGATCGAGAAGATGCAATTTGCCACCCGCTGCCAATCGGTAGTTACCCAACGTCTCCGCCGTGCTGATACGGATGGCGTCTTGCCCGGGTGGTAAAGTTTGACGCAACGAATGGCCATCAGGTTGCCGCAGAATGAAACTGGAAACCTGTTGCCGTGGAGCTAATGGAACGCTGATGGTTTCTCCGGCCTGAAACATGGTGCGCTGGTTGGACTCTTGGGTCAAGAAACCGAACAAGTTGCCAGTAAGCAAAACAAAGGGCCACGGTTCGGGTCCTGTTGGCAACAAGTTCCAGGATTCACGACCCATTGGCTCAAGCGGATCAGACAAAGGAGTCGTCATCGTAAGTACTCGCCCTGATGATGCCAGACGGGCGAGCAAAGCCGGTTGGTTGTTGTGAAAGCGAGCGATCACTCGAGTATCTAAAGCCAACTCGTCGCTAAACTCCCAAAACTGAAACACTGGATAGATAGGCCAGGGAATGTCCGCTGCATAATCGGACAGTTCTTTCAACGCTGGATGGTCAAAACGTTGCGGGCTGAAATAAGTAATTTCTCGAGAACGCCGGCGCAGCTTACCTGGCAGTAATAGGCTGGCGGCTGCACTCTCACGATTAAAAGCCTGACGACTGGCGTGGTGACCTAGAAAGATCCCCACACCATGTCCCGCGCTAGTAAAATCAGCCAGCTTTTGCCAAGCAATTTCTGACAACGCAGGCGGATCGAGTAATGCCACCGCGTCGTACGAATTCAATGACGTTTGAGCCAAGTCTTCAAAACGCACCGAGTCGCAGAGAAAGCGTACACCTTTCAAATCGGCCCTGGAGGGGGCGGCCGAGGAGGGAGACGCTTCAACTCTTTCCAACTCGGCAGAACGACTCTCCGAAGTCGGATCCTGAGCTGAAAGGCCCAAAACTGAGGGGCTGAGTGCCTCGCGCACAAACAAAGTGTCGTGATCGGTATTCCCAGCAAGCAGAACTCGAGCTGGAGAGTGAACGACGACAGTAAAATACCGTGTATTGTCTAGCATGAGTGAATCGGCAACCGCCAGATGAATCGACCCTTGATGGGTTCCCAGCGCCAAATCAGCCAGTTCAAATACGATCTTGTTATCCCGTTGGCTTGGTCCAGCCGGAGAGTACCACTGCTGGCCCCGTTTAACTGGATGGCCTTGCGCATCGTTCAAGTAAAGCTCAACGAGCAATTGGGAATCATCCATTGGTGAGTGATCTTTTTGCGAACGCTGTGATGTTGACACTCCTTCACTGCTTGCTGGTCCCGGTACCCTCCCTTGCCCTCGATCTATCGCGGCTCCGTCGGCCACCTCCGAGACAGTGCTTGCCCGTAGCTCAAGCTCCATGTGCAGCGATTCTCCCGGGGTAAGAATTTCGCTGTTCATTTGCAAGTTGCTCAACGCCAGGTTATGCGGCTTATCGACACCTACATCCACCAAATACAAATGCACCGCAGGGGCCTCTTCCACGGCTGCGGCAATTTGTTCTATCGTTGTCTCTGTCAGTGACGCGCGGGTCATGTCGGTGAATACAACAACTTCCTGTCGACATTCTTCGCACGCATCCACCAATTCAATCGCCGTTCGAACTGCGTTTTCCATCGGCCTTGGATGGCTGCTGTAGGTTAGCCCTTTGAGTCTTGTCCTGGCGATACTCGGTTCACTCAGATGACGACTTACCATTCGCCCTCGATCCAATACGACCACCGAACCTGTAGTCGGTAATTGGTCGATCAAATGGACCGCCATGTCCCGGGCCTTATCTAGAAGTGATTGTTGCTGATGGACGTATTGCATCCGTAGCGAGTTATCCAGGACCAATGCCAGTGCCAGCGGCCCACCCTGCTTACCATGCAAGTCGCTCCATTGGAACGTGGGACGAGCCAGTGCAAATGCGAGTCCGCCGATCAGAACACAGCGCAGAGCCAGCAACAGCAAATGTCGTAATTTTACGCGTCTGCGGTTGGATTCATGTCTTTGTTGAACAAATCGCAAGGCTGGAAAGGTGTGATGTCGCGGCTGACGGCGCATGATCAAGTGCAGCAATAGCGGCACCGCTACCAGGACGCTACCGGCCAAAAGTGCTGGAGTGACAAAACCCATCGTCTACCCTCGGCTCCGTCGATTGACCAGATACTCGGTCAATGCACGATCAAACGGCATGCTAGTGTCCAGAGGCACGTAGTCAAAGCGACATCGTGAACTCTCACGTTCAAATTGATCCCGAAACTGATCGATAGCCTGCTTGTAATCACTGCGATAAGCGTCTGCGTCAACTTCTACCGCTTGTCTCGATTCGGGATCGTAAAGTTCAACCAGACCATGGAAGGGAAAAGTTACCTCCGCCTCGTCTAAAACATGAAACAGAATGACATCGTGTCCGCCATGCCGCAGTCGACGCAAAGCGGAAAGTACCGGCTCAGGATCAGCGAGCAAATCGCTAAAGAGCATAATGAGACTGCTGTGTTTCAGCATCGCGGCAAGCTGGTCGAGGCTATGACTGATGTTGGTTTTTGCGTTAGGTTTGAGTCGGGCCAAGTGCGAAAGGATGTTTCCAATCTGCTGTCGTTTTGATTTGGGAGCCAGGCTATTGACGATCCGCTCACCAAAGGTAATCAATCCCACTGGATCGTTTTGATGAATCATCAAGTAGCACAGTGCTGCGGCCAGACAAATAGAATACTCAAATTTGGAGAGGGTTTGTTGATAGGTGTAGGCCATCGATTGACTAGTATCCATCATCAAGTAGCCCGTAATATTCGTTTCCGCTTCAAACTTTTTCACATAATATTTATCGGTCTTGGCAAAAACGAGCCAGTCGATGTCCTGAGGATCATCTCCTGGGGCATACTTGCGATGTTCACTGAATTCAACCGAGAACCCATGAAACGGGCTGGCATGCAGACCTTGCAGGTAGCCTTTGACAATAAACTCCGCGCGCAGATCAAGTCGAGCAATCTGCCGAATCACTTCAGGCTTAAGGTATTTTTCGGTATTAGGCACGGAAGAGTTTAGGGTTGAGAGTTGAGTGTTGAGTGGGGCCTTGTTGACTAATTCATATTGCAAGAACTTTTGACAGGATGAACAGGACCTTCAGGATACCGACTTAAAATGTAGCGACCATCGAAATGCGACCAGTCTTTCAACCCTTGAACAGGATTCAAACAGAATGATCCCGTACATCTTGTCCATCTTGTCAAAATAATCTTGCTTTCAAGCAATTGTTCGACAAGACCGTTGAGAGGTGTAAAAAAAGTCGGCGGATAAGTGGGATGATGCGATTTATTCCAACCTCTTTTATCCCCCAATTAGCGCCTCGCGCCTCCCAACTTGCGACTACTTCCTACCCGCTATACTTCGGTATTTCCGGCAACCCGATTTCCTCCATCAATCGGTGAATAATATCTTCGGTCGTCATTCCCTCGGCCTGAGCTTGGAAGTTGGTGCTGACTCGATGCCTAAGAACGGGGATAGCGACTTTTTGTATGTCTTCGGGTGCCACAGTGAAACGGCCATCCATGGCGGCAAGTGCTTTACCTCCATGGATCAAAAATTGGCCCGCGCGTGGGCCAGCACCCCAATCGACCAGTTCGCGGACAAATTCGGGTGCCGAATCGTCCCGAGGCCGGGTTGCTCGGACCAGCGCGGCGACATATTGGACAATATGTTCGCTCACCGCAACCGATCCAACCAGCTTTTGCAAATTGAGAATTGCCCGAGCGGAAAGTACTTTTTTCAGCACCGGCTTTTCCTGACGTGTCGTTGCAGCAAGAATTTGTTGCTCCTCCGCCAGCGAAGGGTAGTCGATTTTGATATTGAACATGAAGCGGTCGAGCTGCGCTTCGGGTAAAGGGTAAGTCCCTTCCTGTTCTATGGGGTTTTGCGTGGCGATCGTAAAAAAGGGCTCGGGCAATGAATAGGTGGTTTGGCCTACGGTCACCTCATGCTCCTGCATAGCTTGCAACAAGGCAGCTTGCGTTTTGGGTGGAGTACGGTTGATTTCATCGGCTAGCAAGATGTTGGTAAAGACGGGCCCTTCGACAAACCGAAAAGAGCGCCTGCCATGTTCGTCTTCGTCCAACACATTGGTCCCGGTGATGTCTGAAGGCATCAGGTCGGGGGTAAACTGAATTCGCTTGAATTCCAGATCCAGTATTTGAGCTAAGGTGCTGACCATCAGCGTTTTGGCTAGGCCTGGCACCCCTTCCAGCAAACAATTTCCACGGGTAAAGATGGCGGCAAACAGTTGCTCAATCACTTCATCCTGCCCAATGATAACTTTTTGCAGCTCCTGCTGCATGACTTGCCGATGTTGGCGAAATTCCTGCAGAATGTCGCCCAAGTTACGATTTTTTGTCGACAACGTCTTTTCCTTCGTTCACCGATTCACCACCCCATGCAAATCCATTCGAGGGGGAAATCGTATTCTCAGTACTTCCAAAATGCGACCCCGCCCTACGGTAGGACAGGGCGATAAGCTGCCCGGGAAACGGCGTTTTTAACCGCTAGCACGTTGTCCGGGTCGGCTTCATTGGCCATTTCTGGAACTACTGATTCTATGTTTTTAGTGGTAGGATCTATAAAATAAATCGAGCCGTGCCTACCTGAAGATTCTATCGGTCCGATAGCGACTGGACAATGCGAAGGGTCTGTTGCCCAGGCAAGGGTGTGAAGGCCTGTCGATTGGGTTGAGTAGGATGAATGCGACAATGAAAGGCAGGATGCAATGGCTAAGATTTGTTCAAAGATAGCGTTATCAGTTTCTGCAGGCGATTTGGAGTTGCTCCATTTTGTCCGAGCGGAAAGCGGAAAACGGAAAACGGGAAAATACAGGAGCAGCTGGTCGCTTTCCGCTTTCCGCTCTCTGCTTTCTTGCCTTCTAGTGTTTGGCCTGGGCGGCTTGATCTCCCAGTCCCATGGACAACGTGCCCGCACGGTGGAACCGGTGACCGCTGACCAGGTACGGGCAGCAATCGAAGGTGGTAAGAAATATCTGCTAGCAGAGCAAGAACCGCGCGGCAATTGGGCCCAGCATGGCCAATATCCGGGTGGCGTCACGGGACTGTGTACCCTGGCTCTATTGAATGCGGGCCTGGAACCCTCTCATCCAAAAATTCAAAAAGCGCTGGCCTATCTACGCAAAATGAAAGCAGAGAAAACTTACAGCGTGGCCTTGCAAACCATGGCCCTCTGTGCTGCGAATCCTCGGCGTGATGCACTATTAATCCAGAAAAATGTTCGTTGGCTGGAGGAAAATCAAATTGAGAGGGATGAGCGTGCAGGCTCGTGGGCATATCCGGGACCTGGCGGAGATAATAGCAATTCTCAGTTTGCCGTGCTGGCACTCCATGAGGCTCAGCGCGTCGGCGCCATGGTCGATCCGGCTACCTGGCGACGGGCTGCCGAATATTGGCGTAGATGTCAGCATCCGGACGGGTCATGGGGCTATCAGCCGGGGCGGCCAGGAACGGGCAGCATGACCTGTGCTGGAATCGGGGCAACTGTCATTTGCCAAGGCAAAGTCACGCCTGCCGATGCAAAGATCCAGGAGGGGCAAGTCCGCTGCTGTTTGCCGCAGGAACTGGACGATTCCCTGGAACGCGCATTGACCTGGCTGGGACGCACATTTTCGGTCAACCGCAATCCGGGATCACGTGGCTTAAGCCAGGTGTGGCATTACTACTATCTCTATGGCGTGGAGCGAGTGGGACGGTTGACCGCGAGACGATTTATCGGAGAGCACGATTGGTACCGTGAAGGGGCCGAATATTTGGTCCGCCAGCAAGATGTCTTTACCCGTAGCTGGACCGGTAGCGGCCATGCTGAAAATAACCCGCACATTTCCACCGCACTGGCATTATTATTTCTTTCGAAAGGGCGCCGGCCCGTATTGCTGAGCAAACTAAAGCACAGCTCCGGATCGGATTGGAATCGTCATCGGTCCGATGTGGCCCATCTGACGGCACATGCTGAACGGCTATGGGGCCTCGACCTGACATGGCAAATTACCGAAATCAAATCGGCTTCGGTGGAGGATTTACTTCAATCGCCCGTGCTGATTCTCAGCGGCAGTCAGGCATTCGAAATGAAAGGCCAAGAAGAAAAATTGCGTGCTTATCTTGACCGGGGTGGATTTTTGTTTGCAGAGGCATGCTGTGCAGAAAGCGGCCGCTTTGTACGGGCTTTTCAAAATCTGGTTGGAAGAATGTTCCCTGAACCGGAGTACCAACTTCGCATGGTCGGTCCGGAACATCCATTGTGGCGGGTGGAGCAAACGGTCAGTCCCGAGTCATCCTACGCGGGCCGCCTATCGGCGGTGGAGTACGGATGTCGAACGTGCGTGGTGTTGAGTGAAGTGGATCTGTCCTGTTTTTGGGAATTATCCCCACACGGACGAGCACACAAGTACCCCCCCATCGTGGCTCAGCGAATGAAAGATGCGATGGCCATTGGTGTGAACGTACTGGCTTACGCCACGGGTCGCGATCCCCAAGGCAAGGAGGTCTCGTTTGGCAGCGCAAACAGCGAAGCCAATCTTGATGCGCTCGGCCCCAGGGGGGTAATTCAAATTGTCAAACTGCAACACGGAGGGGGTTGCAACGATGCCCCGGGAGCCTTGGTAAATCTGCTCCGCGCAGCCAATGGTGGCGAGTCGAAACTGCGCATCAGTACCTCAGAAGTCCCCATTTATCTCAGTGACAAGAACTTATTTAATTATCACTTAGCATTTATGCACGGTCGGCACGATTTTAAGTTGACACCCATCGAGCAACAGCAATTACGCCAATTTTTAGAAAATGGCGGGACCCTCATGGCCGATAGCATTTGTACCAGCAAGCCTTTTTCGCTAGCGTTTCGGCGCGAACTGAAAGCAACTCTGCCAGATACAACGTTGGAGCCAATTCCTGTCAACCATCCACTGTTCACCGAAGCATGCGGTGGTTACGACATTCGACAGGTAGAACGGCGTGACCCGGCTAGGCAACAAACCGGCGCTCCCCTGCGTGCACGACCACGTAAAGTTGCTCCGGAACTAGAAGGAATTGAGTTGGACGGACGCATGGCGGTCATCTTCTCGCCCTACGATATCAGTTGTGCACTGGAACAACACGTAGCACTCCAATGCCACGGCTATTCTCGCAAAGATGCTGCACGAATTGGGCTCAACGTGCTGTGGTACTCATTGAATCCCGATGCGGGGAAAGAGAGCAGCGCCGTACCCGCTGGCAAGGCACGCTAGCCTCAAAATCGACTGCGTGCGTGATTACGATTACAATGGATGGTAGATGAACGAAACCTATCTAGTGCTTTGTCAAACTTATCTTTTTGGGTTGACGCACAAATAAACCTTTGCCCTGCCAGCACTTATGGCTGCGGCTACCCAAAAAGTAAGGCTTGACCAGACACTCGTCCCGAAGTAATCCCATTACGGCCAAGCAGCTTGACGATCTGTTCGGTTAACATACCGAATGAGAGAAAATTTTGCCAACCCTCCTTTAGCGATCATGCCTACTCGCCTCTTACCCTCCGTGCTCCGTCTGGCGGTGACAATACTGTCACTTCTATTCGCTTACAACTTCGTGTTGGCACAGAATAACCTTGACGACGATGATGAAGAAGGGCCTTTATTTCTTCTCGGTTTGGCGGCGGCGTACACCGGATCCGATGGGCGGTCTCACCAGCGGTTGGACGAGGTCGTGTCGATGTCTTGGGGAGCAAGAGCGCCCGACCTGCGACTTCCGGTGGGGAAATTTTCAGCGCACTGGACGGGTCGACTGCAGGTGTGGAGTACGGGGGAGTATCGATTTCGACTGTTTACCGAAGGTAACGTTACCTTAAAAGTGGACGGTCTGGTCGTGCTCGACGGCCAATGTGATCAGGCCGATTGGCTGGAAAGTGGTCCCATTCAGATCGATTGGGGTGAACGGCCGATTGAGATAAATTATGAAAAGACGGGGCCAGAGGCGCAGGTTTCTTTTTACTGGATGGGGCCCGATTTCGATTGGGAACCGGTGGCATCGCATTCTTTGATGCATGATCCAGCAGAGTCACCAGATGATCGATTTCAGCGTGGCCATTTTTTGGCCCGCGCCCTTCGATGTGCGGCCTGTCATTCGATTGCGCCGACGGATAAGCGGATTCGCGCACCGGCGCTCAACCGGCTGCCGGGGGCAATCACTTCAGCTTGGATCGTCGATTGGTTGACGACCGGCCCCAACGACCAGCCGCAACTGGCCGAGCAAAACTTGACCCGACGGATGCCCCATTTTTCATTGCCCCGAAAAGATGCCGAAGCAATTACCGCAGCCCTGTTGGCAGGAGAAATCGACCGATCGCCAGCGGACATGGCCGTCAAAGGAAAAGCACCTGCGGGGCGAAAGCTGTTTTTATCAGTCGGGTGTATGGCCTGTCATCGAATTGGTGAATTGGGTGAAAGTGGATTGTTTGGAGGAGGTGATTTGACCACGGTCGCTGAAAAACGGCCAGCAAACTATTTTGCCCAGTGGTTGCGAGATCCAGCATCCTTGAATGACGATCATCGGATGCCCCTGTTTCAATTATCGGTCCAGGAACGGGTCCATTTGAGCGCCTACTTGTCAACGTTAGGTAAAAGGGCCGAATTGAAAAAATCGAATGTTCTCACCTCCAACCCAGCGTTGGTGTCCCGAGGTAAGGAGCTGATCCAGCAGCATCGGTGTCAGCAATGCCACCGTCTTCCTACCGATTGGAAGTTGGCCATTGCCGAGCCGATTGCCTTAGATTTCGATTCGAGCACCTGGGAAAATAGCTGCGCGGGAAAAATTCATCCGCTCAACCCAAGACAGCCAGCCTATGGTCTGTCGAATGAGCAGCAAGAGGCACTCCAGGTTTATTGGACCGACTTGTCACCAAACCACCTCGGCAAAGAACGGGCTCTCGACGGCAAATTTCTGTTGCGCGAGCGAAATTGTTTAGGTTGCCATTCACGCGGCAGTGTACTCGGATTGGATAAACAGATGCACGCCATTGCCCGGGCCGAACATTCATTGGAAAGAGGCATGGCGAATTTGGTGCCACCAGCTCTGGACAGTGTGGGGGATAAATTGCACGACCGCATGCTACTCGATGCCATCACTGTGCAACGTCCCACGCGGAGAGAATGGCTGCTGGTCCGGATGCCGAAATTTCCATTGCATGAGAGAGAGGCAGAAATGCTTGCCCAATACTTGATCCAAGAAGATCGAATTCCCGATCCGCCCCTGCAACCACAGACTCTGCAACCACAGGTAACGGGCCAAAGAAACCTCCCACTCGAACGGCACACATTACAATCAGCCGGAGCCCGGTTGGTCACGACCGATGGTTTTGGTTGTACCAGTTGCCACAGAATTGGCGACCTGAAACCGACCCATGTGGCTCAGGGTGTGCACGGGCCTGATCTTTCACAAATTGGGAAGCAGGTGCGTTACTCGTGGTTTCTGCGTTGGCTAAGAAACCCAACCCGGATTTCGCCACGGATGGAAATGCCCGCAGTGAAAACACCCATCCGAGGTGTATTGCAAGGCCGATTGGACTATCAACACGCGGCCGTTTGGGCTGTGCTCAACCAGGCAGGATTTCAACCTCCCCAGCCAAATCCCATACGCGTGATTCGGCAGGCCAATGAATTGGGCAAACCGACTGCGCCAATCGTCGTGATTGACAACGTCGAAGCGGGTAACCACACCTATGTGAAGCCGTTACTCGTTGCCCTGTCCAATCGGCACAATCTGCTGTTCGATTTGGAGTCGTACCGTTGGGCCGGTTGGTGGATAGGAGATACCGCACGCCAGCGATTGCGGAACAAATATTGGTACTGGGAAGGAGCCGGATCCCCGGTGATGGGCCCTTCTGTAGGGGCCAGCGAAGTGGCCCTGTTGCGATCGGGCCGGCGCATTTTGCCGCAACTTGTTCGAGCCTTTCCCCCAGAAGCCGATGAACGCCTAGTGATGGGCAGCGATTGGATGTTCACTTCACGAATTCAGTTTGTGGAGAAAAAGGGATCACTGGCGCGTCAACAAATCTTGAAAAATCCGGTGGAATTGCAGATCAAGCAAACGTGGCGTCCATTGGGTGGTGATAAGGAGGGAACGGCACCCTCTGGATTTCGCCGAGAGGTTCAGTTCACCGGCGTGCCCAATGGGTGGACCGTCGAATGGAACGCGGTGCCTGCCGAGACGATGAAACTGGTCGACCAGCGCCGCGTAGCCCATTCGACGGGCGCCCATCCGTTTGAAGTCACCCTACTCGATGGCCAGGTAAAATTTGAATCGGAAGGCGGTACTGCCCGTATCCAATTGCAGCCCGATGCAATCGGCATGGCCCAAGTCGAGCTGGAATATCGGACGACACTGCCAGTCGATCGCTATTTGCAAAAGGCGCCTGCCGAAGTGGTCGTTCGGCAAGAATCACTACACGTGGTCCCTGGATTCGAGGCGACTCGGTTACCGTTGTCCGAGGAGTTGACTCCCACGGCCTTTGCCTGGGATCGCCGCGGCAAGTTGCTGTTTGCCACTTTGAAAGGACGAATCTGGCGGGCGGAAGATACAGACCATGATGACATCGAAGATGCGGTCACTCTGGTTGCCGATGGACTCTCGGCGCCGTTTGGGCTAGCGACGATCGAAGAACAGGGCGTTGAAGCAATTGATGTCGCCGATAAGACGGCCCTGTTGCGAATGACGGATACCGATGGTGACGGCACCATCGATCGAACGCGAACGGTTGCCTCGGGCTGGGGTCATTCGACCGACTATCACGGTTGGATTGTCGGATTGCCCCGTGATGCGGAGGGAAATTACTACGCAGTCGTCAGCAATCGCGATGGCCCGGCGGCACATTTGCGCGGGCGGGTCATGAAACTGAAAAAATTGGCACAACCTCACTCGGCCCATCGGGCCTATCAAATTCAACTCTTGGCGATGGGATTGCGCTTCCCTGTGGGGATTGCCCGCAATCAGCAAGGCGCACTGTTTGTGACCGACAACCAGGGACAATTTAATCCCTACAACGAATTGAATCATATCGTTTCGGGAAGTCATTATGGATTCTTCAATTTGTCTGGACTGGAGAATCAGACCGAAATCGTGGCAATGCCCAGGAGTGGGCCAGCAATCGGCATTCCCCATCCGTGGGTTCGCAGCGTCAATGGAATCTGTTTTTTGGAGACTCCTGCTGCACTGCTAGCAGTGACCGGCCAAAAGTTGTTTGGCCCGTTTGAAGGGCATTTAATCGGCTGCGAAGCAACCACTCGTCAATTGATACGCATGAGTTTGCAGCGGGTGGGCGATTGCTATCAAGGAGCCGCGTATCCGTTCACGATTTCACCACCCCGCGGAACAAAACCATTACTGCGACCGTTGGTCGCACAGGTAGCGACCGATGGTGCAATCCTGGTGGGCAGCGTGCACGACAGTGCATGGGGAGCAGGACGCAACGTGGGGGAAATCGTCAAATTGCGTTTCCGCGGTCCATTGCCGGTGGGAATCGCAGAAATGCGGGCCGTCGAAAATGGATTTGAATTGGAATTTACCGGGCCCATCGATCGGGCCAAAGCGATGGATCTTGCCAATTATCGACTGGTCTCATACCGCCGAATTCCCACGCCCGCCTACGGCGGTCCCGATGTCGATCGTCGCACTGAAAAGATTCGATCGTTGGCCGTTTCCCAAGATGGACAACATGTGACCCTGTCGTTGTCGGAGCAGCGCATCGGGTTTGTGTATGAACTGCGTCTGAGAAACCTAACCACCGGCGGCCAGCAATTTCATCCGGCCGAAGCATACTACAGCATGGGGCCACTGCCCTGAGAGCTGGTTATTCGACGAACTAAGCTCAGGTTTTGCACTTTCAGAAATCTTTTCAACGATAATCACAGAAAACAGGGGCGTGCGAGACATTTAAACACCCAATAGAAACCCAGGAGACACAAAACTCTCCGATTGCAACAATAAGACCACGAAGGACACGAAGGAAAAAAAGGATAACCACTTTCTATACACTGAGACACAAGAAGCATTCGACTACTCAATAAGTCGTGAAAGTTCCTGTTCATACCTACCTTCGTGCTCTTCGTGTCCTTCGTGGTGATTATTCGCCGGTAGAGAGTTGTTAGGTCGATCTGTAGCCAAAATAACGTTACTCTAAATCGCTGCTTCCAGTTTACCACATGGAAAAATGCAAAAGTCGAACTAAGGGGCGACCGATAAACAACTATTTCTGTGACGTCCCAACAATTGCCTTGGTGTGCCCTTCCATCACACCGTCCTGCCGGCTTTGTGAATTTGTGCATTCTCTTTCCGCACCAGTTGTCCACAGGCGGCAGCGATATCGCTTCCTAGCGAATAGCGGATGGTTGTTTTTAACCCGCCCTGTTTGAGAATTTTGGCAAAGGCTTCACGACCGGCCTGATCGGTACCTGCCAGGTGGGGCGCCTCAGCAATTGCATTGTAGGGGATCAGATTCACATGCACTTGCAACCCGCGACACCAGGCAATCAGTTGCTGCGCGTCCTCGGGAGAATCATTCAGATCTGCCAACATCAAGTACTCGATCATCACGGTCGTTGTGCCAGATTGGGCTTGCAAGTGATTGAGTTCGCATATGGTAGCATACAATTCGTCCAGTGAGTATCGGCGTGCCAGGGGGATGAGCTGCTCACGTACCGATGGCCGAACACTGTGCAAGCTGAGTGCTTGATTGATGCGGGGAAATCGAGTTGCGCAACGAAGCATCGCCTCGGGTATCCCAACCGTTGAAACAAGAATACGCTTAGGTGAATGGTGAAAAAATTCAGGGTGCGTCAGAATTCGGAGTGCCTCGTACAAGTTATCTTCGTTGTGCAGGGGTTCACCCATGCCCATGAAAACGATGTTTCGCAGCCGTTGCTGCCGTGAGACGGCCAATTGGCCCGCTTGCACGATCTGATCGAGAATTTCCTCCGCGCTCAAATCGCGGGCAATTCCCATTTTCCCAGTCGCACAAAAGTCGCATGCGGCTGCACAACCTACCTGGCTCGATACACACAACGTGGTTCGGCCAGTTCCGGCGCGCAACAAGACCGTTTCCAACAACAGATCGTGCCTGGTGCGAAACAAGAGTTTGGTGGCTCCATCCACTTGCGAATCTGCCAGATCGTACAACCGGAGCGAATGCATCCGCACCTGCTCCGCCCAAAGCGGCAACGTCAACGCAGAAGCCATCACCTCATCATCCGCCAGCCAATGCTTGAACAGTGCGTTGCGAATTCGTCGCAATACGTGTGGATCCATTCGCAACTGCACACGCAAGCGCTCAATCCCCGACTGATCGTAAATGGAAACGCATGTGTCTGGCATTATCAGGCTCTAATTATTAGGCGATTGGCGCTGGTTGTTTGTTGGCAAGTCAATGAGCGCCTACTCATCTCCCCAATGGAATCTTATATGGCTCTCCTGCCACTTCACGCACGTAGCGCGGCACCGCATAGCCGGGCAATTGGCGACGCAAGGCTTCGATGATTTCCAATCCACGCTCCACCGGCACTTCAAAGTGGGCTGCTCCGCGAACTCGATCCATCTGATGCAAATAATAGGGTGCCACGCGCAACTGGACGAGCCGTTCACTGAGTGACTTTTGTGCGGCCACTGTGTCATTGACTTGTCGTAGTAATACTGCTTGGTTCAACAACATAACTCCAGCCCAGTGCATGCGTTCGACTGCCGCAGCAACTTCATCCGACAGTTCTCGGGCATGGTTTGCATGGAGCACCACAATCGGCACAAGTCGACCGCCAGTAAGCCAATCGATTAGTGCATCGGTCACCCGACCAGGTATCATCACAGGTAGACGTGTGTGGACGCGCAACCGTTGAATATGTCCGATTGCAGAGATTCGCCGTACCAGCGTTGCCAACCGCGAATCGACCCACATCAGCGGGTCTCCTCCACTAAGGATTACTTCTTGAATGGAATCATCGGCAGCCAATGCTGCCAGAGTCCGCTCCCAACCACCATCCGCCTGAGGCAATTGGTCGTAGGGGAAATGTTGGCGGAAACAATAGCGACAGTGCACCGCGCAAGCTCCGGTAAGGGTTAACAGGGCCCGCCCCTCATACTTGTGAAGGTAACCTTGCTCACGGATCGCAGCCCAATCGCCTACTGGATCCTTGCTAAATCCGGCCGTCCGGTCTAACTCATCGACAACCGGTAGCACCTGCAACAATAGAGGATCCTCGAGGTTTCCCTTCTCCATTCGCTGCAGGTAGCTCCGAGGGACAAAAAGCGGGAATTTGTCTCTGACGACTTCCGCCTGCCTGGCCCAGTCCACGGGCAATTCCAACTCTCGGCCGAGAACCAACGGGTCACGAATGGCTGTCCGCAACTCGGCTTGCCAGGGTTTCTCCGACTTCACTGGCAAATAGGTGCGGACAGATCGGTCTGAACTCGTTAAAATATCCATCGGTCTTGCTCGTCTGCCGTCAGGTAATTTTTTAGCTGGGCCTGTACCTTACTTTAAGGATATTTTTAACAAAAAACTACCAACCCATTAATAAAGTGTTTTAAGGAACCAGGAAAAACTATAGTGGCTACTTACAGTACCAACGAATTTCGCAAAGGACTCAAAGTCCAGATTGATGGCACTCCCTTCCAGATGGTCGAGATGAACTTCCGCAAACCGGGCAAGGGAGTCGCCTTTTATGAGTGCAAGATGAAGAATTTGCTCCGAGGAACGGTGGTTGATCGAACCTACCGAGCCGGCCAGACCTTGGAGGCGGCCGACGTGGAGGAATTCACGGCCCAATTCCTCTATCGCCAGGCCGACACGTTCGTATTTATGAACAACATCGATTACGAACAGTACGAACTGAACGCCGACCAGGTTGGGGACCATTGGAAATTTCTCAAGGAAAGCATGGACTGCATCCTG
Source organism: Pirellulales bacterium (assembly GCA_039831705.1). Lineage (GTDB taxonomy): Bacteria > Planctomycetota > Planctomycetia > Pirellulales > Lacipirellulaceae > JAJRWS01. The sequence continues at coordinate 21,019 of JBDOMT010000156.1, forward strand.
ATGGTCTTCAACAACAACCCCATCTCGATGACTCCCCCCAACCATGTGGTGCTGCAAGTCGAATACACCGAACCTACGGCCAAGGGCAACACGGCCACCAATGTCCAAAAGCCGGTCACCCTGGAAACAGGCGCCGAAATCGCTGCTCCTCCTTTTATCAATACGGGAGACTGGCTGCGAGTCGATACAAGAACGGGGGAATACGTGGAGCGGGCCAAAGAGCCGGAAGAGTGAAAGGATGTGAGCGTCGACATGAAATTCATATGCTCACTATAGAGATAGATTAGAGTTACTGTATTAGGGTCGCCATTCGCTCCGCGAGTGGCTGGATACCCTAGAAATTCATTTCGCGGAGCGAAAAGCGACCTTCCAATCCACCAATTCAGGGAGATTAACTCATGACTGCAATGGCCGCTCTGATAGGTATCCTGGTCGTTGGCTTGGTGTTGCTGATGATGGGTGTGGGCATCTACAACCGGCTGGTCGCCCTGCGCAACCGGTTGGAGAACGCCTTTTCTCAAATCGAGGTGCAGCTCAAGCGGCGCTACGACCTGATTCCCAATCTGGTGGAAACGGTCAAGGGATACATGAAGCATGAACGCGAAACGCTTGAAGCGGTCATTAGTGCGCGCAATCAGGCCGTGAGCGGTCTGCAGCAAGCTTCAGCCAAACCGGGCAATCCGGCGGCCATGCAGGCTTTGGCCAGTGCAGAAGCCGGACTCAGCGGCGCACTGGGACGCCTGTTTGCTCTCTCCGAAGCGTATCCCGACTTGAAGGCCAACCAAAACATGGCCCAACTGACCGAAGAACTCACTTCCACCGAAAATAAGGTCGCTTTCGCGCGACAAGCGTACAACGATGCGGTCACCGTATACAACACCTACCGACAATCGTTCCCCAACAACATCTTCGCTGGCATGTTCGGGCACTCAGAAGATGCCGAGTTGCTGGAATTCGACAGCGCTGTAATTGCCGAAGCGCCGAAGGTCTCATTCTAAGCCATGGCCACTGATTTTTTCGAGCGACAATCGCTTGCCCGCCGCTATACTCGGTGGCTGGTCGTCCTGTTCACACTGGCCGTCCTAGGCATCGTCGTGGCGACTTTTTTCGTCACCCTGGCTGCGATGGACAACGTCCATCTGGTTAATGATAAGCTCCCTGCAGAATTTTCTTCCCGCACCCCACACACCAGCCGGTGGCAAATTCCTTTGCTAGCCAGCGGCGCTGCCTTGCTGCTGATTCTCGGCGGCAGCATGTTTAAGTTGGCCCAACTCCGCGGCGGCGGCACGGTGGTCGCCGAACGGATCGGTGGCCGGCGCATTTATCCCAACACAATCGATCCACTTGAACGACGGGTGCTCAATGTGGTAGAGGAAATGGCGCTCGCCTCGGGCGTGCCGGTACCCCCTGTTTTTATGCTTCCTGAGCAAGGCATCAATGCGTTCGCGGCCGGTTACACACCTAGTGACGCGGTAGTGGCGGTGACTCGTGGCTGCGTCCAGCAGCTCACCCGTGCTCAACTGCAGGGTGTGATTGCTCACGAATTCAGTCATATCCTCAACGGCGACATGCGGCTGAATATTCGTCTGATTGGAGTACTGCACGGCATTCTGCTACTCAGCTTGCTGGGACGAATACTGTTACGGAGCAGTGCCTTCCAAGGCCGCAGCCGTTCACGCAACAACTCGGGTACAGCCATCCTGCTAGTCGGCTTGGCTGTTTTAGTATTAGGCTTCGTGGGCTCCCTCATCGGCAACCTGATCAAAGCAGCCGTATCCCGGCAACGCGAGTACCTGGCCGATGCTTCGGCAGTCCAATTCACTCGCGATCCCAGCGGAATTAGTGGAGCATTGCAACGGATAGGCGCGGCACTGACCGGATCAAAGCTGAAACATCCCAATGCGTCCGAGGCCAGTCACATGTACTTTTCCACCGGTGTCTGGGAAGGATTTACCGGTCTGATGGCCACCCACCCCCCCCTGACGAAGCGTATCCTGGCCATCGACCCCAACTGGGATGGAAAATTTTCCGCTGGTTCTCCTGTGACCTCGGAACCTATTGCAGGAACAACGGACCGCATGCCAGCAGTGGCCGGGCTGGCGGGGCTGACGGGTGGTGTAGGAACCGTCCCAGCCAGCAATGAACTTCCCATAACCATGGTCGAGCATGCCTCCGACCAAGTGGGTTGGATCACGCAAACCCATCGCCAGTATGCTTTGCAACTGGTCGATTCACTGCCCGATTCCGTGGTTGAGGCGGCCCATGATCCATACGGTGCACGGGCGGTGATTTTTGGCTTGCTACTCGATCCGCGCACTGACGTTCGGAAAGTTCAAATGAAACGCCTGACCGAATTAGCCCGCGCGGACGTGGTGAAGTTAACCAACCAATTGGCTCCAACCATTGACCAGATAGACATCCGCGCACGACTACCGCTGATTGATATGACTCTACCTGCCCTTTGTGCCATGGCCCCATCACAATACAAAACATTTTCCCACTGCTTTCGTGAATTGGTAGCTGCCGATCAAAAAATTGAGCTGTTTGAATGGGCCCTCCACCGTATGTTGTTACGACATTTACACACTCAATTTCATTCAATCCGTCACCAACCAGTCCGCTACTATGGACTGCAACGACTGGGCGATCCTTGCTCCATCCTTTTCTCGGCGTTGGCCTATTCTGGAAACGAAGCTGATTCTAAAAACGTGGCTGGCAAGGCCGCAGCGGCCTTCGCAGCAGCAAGCCAACGGCTTCCTGAAGTTCCCCTAGAACTTTTGTTCAACGAAGCGTGCACTCTGGCAAAAATTGATGAAGCCTTGAAGAGACTCGGCCGCGTCAGCGCCAAACAGAAACGGCGACTGATTGATGCGGCGGCGGCCACCATCTGTGCCGATGGTAAAGTGCAAGTTCGTGAAGCCGAACTACTGCGAGCGGTTTCGGATATGCTCGATTGCCCAATGCCACCGCTGTTGCCAGGACAGTCGCTAAAATGAACTCCCGCGGTCATCATCTGCTGCAACAACGAGCTTCGATGCTGGCCAAGGTAAGACAGTTTTTTGACCAGCGCGGATTTCTGGAGGTCGACACGCCCCTGCTCTCCACTGAAATCATTCCGGAGCTCCATATTGAACCTGTGGCAAAATCTCCCGGGCAATATTTGCAATCTTCGCCTGAAGCACACATGAAACGGTTGCTTGCAGATGGAGCCACCGCCATCTATCAGATCACCCGATCGTTTCGCCATGGAGAACGAGGGAGGTTGCACCGACCAGAATTTACCCTGGTGGAATGGTACCGCACGGGTGACGACATGGCAGCCGGAATGAAGTTACTCGACGTACTCGCGCAGCATCTACTGGCTTGCGAACCAGCCGTACAAACCGGTTATCGTGAGGCATTTATCCGCCAATTAGGAGTTTGCCCCCACCAGGCAAGCTGCCATGAACTGGCACAACTGGCCGAATCGCAGGAAGTCGCCATAGCCGAGGGAATGGATCGGACCGATCGGGATGAGTGGCTGAATTTGCTGCTGGATACCTGTATCCAGCCGAACTTGGGCAGGCATGGGCCTGAAATCCTCTACCACTATCCGGCCAGTCAGGCGGCCCTGGCAAAAATGACCACCGACAAAAACGGTCTGGCGGTTGCCGAACGGTTTGAACTCTACATTCATGGAGTGGAGTTGGCCAATGGTTACCATGAACTGACCGATGCGGCCGAATTGAGACAACGTCTGCTGAGTGTCAACTCTGCCCGTCAGTCCGATGGCCGCCAGCCATTACCCATGCCCGAACGATTGCTGGCCGCCATGGAATCGGGCTTGCCCCCATCGACGGGCGTGGCCCTGGGATTCGACCGATTACTGATGCAGACCCTGAATGCCGAATCGATCGACCAGGTACTTTGGTTTTCGACGTACCGTTGACAATTCCCCCATGAGCAATCGATAAAGGACCCTACCAATAAACATCCACCGTTCCTATTCTCGCAATACTTCATATTCCCATGGCCTCATCGACTGACTACGAAGAAATCTTCCACGATGGTGACATCATTGTAAGCGAAAGCGACGATAGCCGAGAAATGTATGTCATCCAGTCGGGTGCGGTCGTGGTCGTGCGTAACATTGATGGCGTGGATGTCGAACTGGCGCGACTTGAACGTGGAAATTTCTTTGGTGAGATGTCACTACTCGAATCGATTTCACGTAGCGCCACGATTCGAGCCGTGGGTAAAACAAAATTGCTAGTCATCAAACCAGGCTCCCTGCTGCTGAAGATTCGCCGCAACCCAACATTTGCCTTTGAGATGTTGCAGCAGATGAGCCATCGCATACGCCGATTGAACGCCAAACTGACTGAATTTCTCAGCCGCGATACGATTTCAGAGGAAGACAGTCGACAACTGCAATCGATCCAAGACACGCTTGTGTATGAACTAGGTCCTACGACCGAGAGTCGATCATGATTACGAACATCTGCGAACAGCGTTTGCTCGTAGTCTCCGATACCCATCTCGGCAATCCACTGTTCAAATCACGCAAACGGTTTGTAAAATTTCTGCGCTATGCGTGGATGAATTCGTGGAATGTCTGCATCAATGGCGATGGAGTCGATATCGTTCAGACTACCATTTCGCGGATCACGCGAGATCTTTCCGAATGTGCGATTCAGTTGCGTCGATTTAGTGAACACGGGTTGCGAGTCTATTACACGGTGGGTAATCACGATATCATCTTGGAAAACTTTCTCGACGACTGGGACATCGTCTGCGTGGTACCTTTTCTGAATGTGGCCTCGGGCGATCGACGTATTCGCATTGAGCATGGACACCTATACGATAAATCGTATGTGAATTATCCAACCATCTTCCACCTGGCCACTTGGATGGGCGGCGTGGCGCTGCAAATTCATCCGCGTTGCTACAAGATGTTTGAACAATGGAAACCGCTGGTTGAGAAAGCTGGACGTCTGCTCAAAAAAAACGACGTCATCGAACTCTTTGCTGGCAGCGAAGATGCAGAAACCATAGCGGGCGAGCCGGCCTGGTATCGTCCAGTCGCTGAAGAGATCGCACGTCACGGTTTCGATGCGGTGATCTTTGGTCATACCCACTTGAAAGGGCAAATCGGTCTTTCGACCGGAGCAACCTACATCAATACGGGCAGTTGGTTGTTCGAACCCCACTATGCAGAAATCGACCACGGCCAGGTGACCTTGAAACGGGTGGGCGATCTTGACGGCATGGCTGAGTAGCATGCCCCAAAGACAACACCTCCTTCTAGCTAAGCTCTAGCGATTTTAACAACTGTGCGTAATTCGAATGTCAATTTTATGCACTTTTCTCCAGCGAGTTGTCGCTCGCTTTTCTCGGCGTGGTACACTTGGCAGTGCCCATGCTCTAGCCAATTTTCGGCTCGGTCTGGGTTTCATGCCCCCCGCTGGAACAGTACTGCTTATGTTCCAACCTGTGCCCACCTGAATGCACTCCCCCAATTCACGGCAACCAAAATGGACTCTCCCCATATGCATGGCCCAAGGTGGGGTCGCATCGTAGCACATGGTTGCTCGGCAGCACTGCTATTGGCCACGCTCACTTGTGCGCTGGCCCAAGCTCAGTACTGTACGCCGGACCAATGCGACGAATGCAATTTATGTGGCACTTGCTTGAAATGTTGCCATGAGCCACCCGAGCTTTGGGTCGTCAATACCCGTTGCGCACCTCGCTGCTGCAACTTGGACGAAGGTTTTGACAAGCTCCGCTTTCAACGTTACGACACCCAATGCAAGCGATTTGCAAGCGAAAGTCTGGAGTCCTTCTTAGCCGCCGAAGCCACCATGCCCTCGCTCTTCTATGTGCATGGCAACCATTTAGAGCATTCCGGCGCCATGAAATCGTTCTGGCAGGTTTATCAAAAAATGCGTTGTTGCCCTGGGCCAAAACGGTTGGTTTGTTGGTCCTGGCCAGCCCAGCGGGTTTATCGAGGATTACGCGTTCGTAAGATGATTTTAGATAATTTGCGGATCAAGGTGGTCTATGCTGAGTACCAGGGGTACTATCTGGCTCACCTGCTACAACAGATGAGTTTTTCGCAACGAGTGATGATTTCGGGTCATAGCTTTGGCGCAATCGTAGTCTCATCTGCCGCCCATTGGATGGGTGGTGGACAATTACGAGGCTTGACTTTGGCGGGTGGCACCCCAAATGAGCAGCCCAATTTGAGACTCAGTTTGATTTCAGGCGCTTTTGACAAAGATGCCTTGTATCCAGGTTGCCGCTATGGCCAGGCCATAGCGGCAGTCGAAAAAATAATGGTCACTCGCAATATCCGCGACCGCACCTTGGGGATTTGGAAAATAGTTTCCTATCGCAACTGCTCGGCAATTGGCACCACCGGGGTTAACGCCAATCGTCTGGGCCAATACGCCAATAAACTGTGCCAAATCACTATGACTGCAGATGTACGCCGTTCGCATTTTTTAGAACCCCATTTGGACAGTGCCCGAATGATGTCGATGCTCTGTTGTCTGGCATTCCCCCAGTGCCAGAAAAGCACGCCCGTGGTAGAAGAAACTGATTCTACCAAGCAATCGGACCGTACAGCAGACAATCGGTTGGCGAACAATGCGGCGACTGATAGCTAACACTTCAGCCTAACCGCGCGCATTGGGCGTGGCGGTAGCATTTTACCAGATGGTCGTTGACCATTCCGACCGCCTGCATGTGGGCATAGACAATGGTGCTGCCGACAAACTTGAAGCCGCGTGCTTTGAGATCTTTGCTCAAGGCATCGGAGAGCGGCGTGGTGGCGGGCACTTTTTTCTGATGACGCCATGCGTTTTGAATCGGCTTGCCATCGACAAACCGCCACAAGTAATCGTCGAAACAGCCGAACTCCTCCTGTACTTGGAGAAAAGCGCGCGCATTGGTCACCGCAGAATTCACTTTCAGACGATTGCGGATAATCGCCGGATTCTGCAACAACTTTTCGATTCGCCGATCCGTGAATCGGGCCACTTTTTCAGGATCGAATTGGGCAAACGCCTTACGATACCCTGCTCGTTTGTTGAGTACCGTCCACCAGCTCAAACCTGCCTGAGCGCCTTCAAGCAACAAAAACTCAAACTGCTTACGCTCGTCATGCACTGGCACCCCCCACTCCTGGTCGTGGTAGGTCACAAACTTGTCATCGACGTCGTGAACCCAATCGCACCTTGATGGAGGAGTCAAAGACCGAGATGAGGCTGTATGCGTTTTACCGGCCATTGCTGTCCTCACGCCGTTCATAGACCTCAAAGCAAAAAGGATGGTCGTTATGAGTATCATCCTGATGCGATTCAGATGACACAAGTAGCCAATCCGCCTCGATGATTTCAGGGAAATGAGTATCCCCTTCCACTTCTGCCAGTACCCGAGTGAGGTACAGCCGAGTCGTCAGTGGTAAGGCCAGTCGGTAAATTTCTGCGCCACCCACCACAAACGGTTCCAGGTCGCCAGATTCCCTAGCCATCTCGAGGGCTTGCGGAAGACTCCGTGCAACTTGCACGCCATCAGCCCGGTAAGCCCGCTGCCGCGACACCACCAACATCTGACGACCGGGAAGAGGGCGACCTATCGATTCCCACGTTTTTCGTCCCATCACAATCGCATGCCCCATCGTCAACCGCTTGAACCGCCGCAAGTCGGCCGACAGATGCCAAGGCAAATCGCCCTGGCAACCAATCACACCATTTTTGGCAACCGCTACGAGGAGGGATAAAGACATGGATTCACACAGCAATCGGGGCAGAAATCCTCGGATGGGGATCGTAATTCTCCAACCGGATATGCTCGTAGCGGAAGTCGAACAGGTTGTCGATCGATGGGTCCAGGCGCATGGTGGGCAATGACCGAGGCGCACGGTCTAATTGCAATCGTGCCTGTTCCAAATGATTATCGTACAGATGCGCATCTCCCAACGTATGAATAAATTCTCCTGGCTGCAGAGAGGTCACCTGCGCAACCATCATGGTCAACAATGCGTACGAGGCGATGTTGAACGGGACACCCAAAAAAATGTCGGCGCTGCGCTGATACAATTGGCACGACAAGCGATCCGGCTGGCCATCTGGACCCGGGACCACATAAAACTGGAACAGCAGGTGACAAGGTGGCAGTGCCATCTCGGACAACTGGCCTACGTTCCACGCACTGACCACCAGACGACGCGAATCGGGGTTGGTACGGATCTGTTCCACCACTTCGGTGATTTGGTCCACCTGACGACCGTCGGCGGTCGGCCAGCAGCGCCATTGATGGCCATAGACGGGCCCCAATTCACCCTGCGCATCAGCCCATTCGTTCCAGATACTCACCCCATACTCTTGAAGATATCGAACATTCGTATCGCCTCGGAGAAACCAGAGCAATTCGTGTACGATCGACTTCAGGTGAAGTTTTTTCGTGGTCACCAATGGAAATCCGGCGGACAGGTCAAATCGCATTTGATGTCCGAACAGGCTACGGGTTCCGGTCCCCGTGCGGTCACCCTTTGCCAGGCCATCGGAGAGTACTTGATCGAGTAAATTCAGATAGGGTTGCATACCTATTCCTTGGCCATGAATTCTTCGACCAGCTTGGCAAGCAGAGACGGATTGTCCTGTTGTCGCAAATGGAGAATCTGTTTTTGTGGAATCCCTAATTTTTCCAGGGCCCCTATCGCCTGCTTCCACTTGGTCTCACGGGCCTTCCCCTCAGCCAGATAGAGGTCGGTGACCAGCTCGCTGAGCCGCTGCAGTGAGATGGCTCCCCGATTGTCATAGTAGTTTTTGATGATTTTTTGTTGATGCTTCGAATAGCTGCGTGATGGACTCATGCGGGTTGTTCCTGTCGTGTCATTTCTCAAATTCTTAGCGACGCATCCCACTTCTCGCCGATGCCTTGGCGCGGTACAGTATCGTACTCTCTGACTGGCGCCGGGGGTAGTCTGGCAGTGTCAGTTCAATTGATTTCTGATAATTTCGACTGTTTTTGAGGAGGGTGGGGAGCCACCAATTATCATGCCTATGATCAAATTCATTAATGAAAACAAAGAGATCGAAGTGCCCGCTGGGGCCAACCTCCGCAAGGAAGCGATTCTCGCTGGCGTTAATACCCATCAAGGCCTCAATGGCATCGGCGCGGGCCTGAATAAACTAATCAATTGCCACGGTTTGGGCCAGTGCGGTACCTGCCGAGTACGAATCGTCAAAGGCATGGAAAACACCAGCCCAATGGGTGCTCTGGAAAAACTACGGTTCTACAATCCAATCCCCGATCCCCTGCCGTGCATGGCCTATATCGGCAACGAACAAACGATGCGGCTAGCTTGCCAACTTACCGTGCAAGGTGACATTGAGGTAGAGACAGGCCCCGAGCTCGATCTGTTCGGCGAAAACTTTTTCAGCTAGTTTGTCTCGGCAACTGGGTTTCCTCGGCAAACAAACTTTTCGGATGCGTTGGTTGACTCGTGTGTTGGGGTTACGTTATTTTGTGTGGCTGTGTTCCAAAAAGATTTGTTAGCCTGGGGGGCGGTCGCCGATTGGGTTGGGGATTTGCATGAGGATTTCAATGTGGCGAATTTATCAGGGTTGTGGCCAATAATACTAGCACGAAGCGCAAGCGAGTGGGTAGGTAATACGGCTACCATGGACTCACTTGCGCTTCATGCTTGTATTCCATCACAGCGTCAATGAATTTGGCCAAGGCCGCTGAATACTGACACGGCATGACAAATTCGCCCCAAACAACTCGATTGCTACCATAAAATCTTTCCCTCTGGACCCTCAACTCTGCACACTAAACTCTCAACCCTTTACTGCCTCTTAACACTTAACACTCAACACTTTTCATGAAGCAAGTCATTGCTATTGTCAAACCGTACTTGGCTGAAAAAATCTTGGATAGTTTGCGTCTTGCCCCTTTGGAAGCGGTCGATGTCTACGAAGTAAAAGGGATCGGCAGGCAAAAGAGTTATCTCGATCAATATACTGATAGTGAGTACACCCAGGCTTTTTTGCCCAAGGTACATATCACTGCATGGGTTGAGAACGAACGGGCGGAGGAAGTGGTACGAAAGCTGGTAGAAGTTGCTCGCACCGGACGGATTGGCGATGGTAAAATATTTGTCCTCGCAGCCGAATCTTATGAAACCGTATTGGCCAACCAAGGAACGCCCCAATGACCGCTTCACAACCTGCACTGGTTTCACCGCAACAGACTCGCATTGGCTGGATTGGCACCGGAGTGATGGGAGCCTCAATGTGCGACCATTTACTCAAAGCCGGCTATGCGCTCACTGTTCATTCGCGTACTCGAACCAAAGCCCAGTCGCTTTTGGATCAGGGAGCCACTTGGGCCGATACTCCACGCGAAGTGGCCGCCCAATCAGACGTGCTATTCGCGATCGTAGGCTTTCCAAAGGATGTACGAGAAGTTTTTTTGGGCACGCAAGGCGCGGTGGCGGGCGCGGGCCCAGGAGCCATCTTGGTTGACATGACCACCAGCAAGCCCTCTTTGGCAGTAGAAATTGGCGCTGCAGCCGCCACACAGGGTGCCATCAGTCTCGACGCGCCCGTGTCAGGTGGAGATGTGGGAGCCCGCAATGGCACCCTGTCGATCATGATTGGTGGCGACCTGGCTGCCATCAAGGCCCTCGAACCGTGCTGGCAGGCCATGGGCAGCACTTGGATTCATCAGGGTGGCCCGGGCGCCGGACAACATACGAAAATGGTGAACCAGACACTGATTGCCTCGAACATGATTGGAGTCTGCGAAGGTCTGCTCTACGCTCACCAGGCCGGTCTGGACCTGGAAACGGTCATGCAATCGGTCGTCAGCGGCGCAGCCGGAAGCTGGTCACTCTCCAACCTGGGCCCACGAATCATCGCCGGTAATTTTGATCCAGGTTTTTTCGTCGAACATTTCGTCAAAGACCTGGAAATTGCACTGGATGAAGCCAAGCAGATGCAGCTCACCCTCCCCGGCCTGGCTCTGGCCCGACAAGTCTACCAACAAGTCATCGAAGCGGGTGGCAGCAAATGGGGAACCCACGCATTGATCCAGGCACTGGCGCACATGTCAGATATTCAGTGGTCCGGCCCAAAAACTGGCTGAGTCTACTTGCCTGTCACGCACGGATGGAATCGACTGGCCTTGTTTCTCGTTTTACTGGACCTAAACGCTTTTTGGCCCCCATGGTGTCGAGCATGGTGTTGTAAAGATCAAGACCCTCGGCACCTACCTCGACGATCTGACCTGTTTTGAAGCGACTGTTCGCCCCAGTGATCGCGTGAAAGATCCCCGACAGTTCGCGCCTGGCATCGCTGTGGCGGCCATCGCCCGATTCGGTGGAGATCGTAATCAGTGAATTCTCAAGGATGGTGCGGCCATTCGCCTCCATGGAATCCGCGTCACTCAGGCGATGAAGGAAATAGGCAACTTCGCGCATCTTCATATGTGCATGCGCACGCAATGCCTCGTTCTTTTTCTTTTCATTAAACTCATGCCACCACTCATGACTACAGCCCTTGTCACCACTGGCGTTACGCTGTGACCCATCATCGAAATGCCAGATCTTTCTGCCGCCATACTCATAATCGCCCTTGAGACGGATGCGTTCGCCTGCCGCCAGAAAAGTCAACGACCCAAATCGAACGCGATCGGTCTGAATCGCCAGTGCGTACAAATCGCACATCAAATGCCACTCACTCGTTAGCTCTTCCAGGGTAATATCAATCCCCATGCCACCAGGGTCAGCAGCGCCTCCGTGCAATAGTTCCGAACGTTGTGGTAAACGAGGCGCGTCGGGATCTTTTTCCTTCATCACAAAAGCACGCTGCTCAAATTCACGCACTCGATCGAGATGATCGGCGACTCGCCCCCGGGAGGCGACTCCAAGCGGCGAATTGGCGCCGGTGTAGAACTTGTAGTCGTCGATGACAGAGTCCAAAATACTCCGCTTGAGTCGCTTACGACGGGCGCCCGCATCGTCTCCCGCCATAACCATGGAGCCAAAAACACGGTCAAATAGGTAACGCGGTTTCTCTTGCATGGTGGCAGCTACAGTTCCATCTTGGTTGTAGCTGTGTACGTATCGTCCGACTCGACTGCGTCGAAAAAAGGTGCCGCCAATCAACGTGGGTACCATCCCGGCAGGCAAGCCTTGGGGGTAATGGGTTCTGCGGATGACTTGATCAATCGAAGGTCCACCCGATTTGGCTTCGCCGTCGGGTGGTTCTGCCGTAAATGCCCCAGAGGCCCCGTCGTAGTGGGCATTGATCCCTTTCTCGTCACAACGCACCTGGTCGACGTTGCGCAGGATTAGCAGTTTGTCCGCTAACGGCTTGAGTGGCTCTAGTACCCCCGTATAACCTTCTTCCTGCAGAGGCGCGGGAATCCCAAGTCCAAAGAAAACATTAAATGCCCTGACTGGCACCGTCCCCTTCTCGTACGCCGATACGGTAGGGACAAGCATTTCCTCAAGCAGCGGCAATCCAATCAGCGATGCGGAGCCGACGCCTCGAAGCATGGTGCGACGGCTAATCGGTTGTCTCTTCATTCGTCCGTCTCCAATTCATCGGCTTCGGTTTGCACCCGTTGCACCAGATCGCTCATCACAATGGCAGTCATCAAGGCCGAATACGTTCCGCCACCCCTTTTAGCCGACTGGTGAATGCTGTCGATGATTCGTGCATCCGCCCCGTTCAGGGGGCGTCCAACGGAAAATTGCGTAACTTTCCAAGTCAGACTTTCTCCAACTCTTTCACTCGCTGCCAGCAGATCCATCAGCTCTGCCGACGACTGGTAAGGGACCGGCTTGGCTGTGCCCGGAAAGAGGATCTCACCATCTTCTCGCAACCTGTTTCCATGCTCGTCTTTATGGTGAAATGCGCCAAGGCCATCGTATTTTTCCAGTCCATAGGCAAGTGGTTCAAATTTCAAATGACAACCGGCACACGAACCGTTTGCAATCCGCTGTTCGGCAATTCCGCGCTGAGACAATCCGGGTTTGGACGGCACCGGAGTCGTATCAAGGCCAGGGGGTGGGTCCTTCACCATACCTCGCAGGATACCTTGCAGAACGAATAACCCGCGAGTGACCATCGAAGCATCATCCCCCCCCATGGTCAGGACACTCCCCTGAGTCAACAAACCGCCGCGTGAGGAAACCGACGACACGTCGTATCGCATCAGTCCCTCACCCACAGACGGAACATCATCCTCTGAAAAAGGGTCTTTCTGTCGCTGGAAATTCCCTTGTTGCTGGAAATTCCCTTGTTGCTGGAAATTATAGTGGGCGGCCAGGCCGGGTGTTGCGTAGGTCACTTGAGCATTGAGAAGATCGACCAACGGGCGGCCCTGTTGCCAAACGACATCCTGGAAAAACGCGAGCGTTTCGGCATGCATGTCTGCGGCCAGCCCGTCATACCACTGCGGAAATTTTTCTCGGTTGGGTCGAAGATGGTTTAATCGACCCAAGTCCAACCACTCCACTATGAACTGCAACGAACGATCCACGGCGCGCGGATCGTTGAGCATGCGAACGACCTGTTTTTCGATGAGCTCTCGATCGTAAAATTCACCGTCATCCGCTGCCCGCATTAACTCCTGATCCGGTGGCCCACCCCAGAGAATATAGCTAAGGCGCGAAGCCAGTTCATACTGGTCTACCGGCCACGCAGTTCCGTCACCCCGTTGTTGTTCCATACGATAAATAAATCGAGGCGATTGCAACATCGCCTCAATCAACAAACTTACGGCTTCCTGGTAGTCACCGCCAACGCTGGCAACCGTTGTCGCGATACCGCTGTAGAGGGTAACCTCTCGTTCCTCAAGAGGTCCACGCAAAAGCCATTTCCCCATGCTGGCCACAAATTGGCGCATAGTGTCATCGGTGGAGAGCTTTTGGCTGCGAGAAAACCGTGCAGCGAACTTCAGCACGTCCATTCGAGTGACGATAATTTCGGCTAAACGCGAGTAGGCTTGCACATGCTTGAGGTCGACATTCAAATTGTAGGCAGTGTTGCTAAATCCATCTGCGCGCAAGTCAGCAGGTAGTATCTCATCAGCCTCCTTCGCAATATCGACACCCACCGCACTGTGCACGGTCTGGACGTATTCGGAAAGGGTAAGCCGTTGCACCCAATTGGTGGCGACCTGGTTCTCATTGGCATAAACGGCCGGATCGAGTTGAGCCAGAGACCAAACTGCGCCGTCATCGATCCACTGTTTGATCAGCAATTTATCCTGCTCGGACAATCGGGCTCCCTCGGGTGGCATCTCATCAGCAACGATCTGCTCCCACAAGTAACTCTCGGAGGATTTCCCAGGCACAACGACCTTGCCGCTTTCGCCACCTGCCAATGCGGCAGCTTTCCTCGACAAGTCCAACTCGCCTTTCTTAGAAGACGAATCGTGACACTCCAAGCAATTCTTTGCCAACATGGGTGCGATCTTGGTTTCAAAAAACTGCTCCTTTTGGTGCAATACATGTACGGGAGACACGAGTGGTTTCCCTTGTGCCTGCGCCCCCACTTTGAAATTCTTCTCAACTTCAGTCGCCGTCAATGCGCAACTATAAATGGCGACCAAGTGGAACGTTCCTAGCCAAGGCCGGTTCGTCGATGCCTCGTTGGCCAAAACCAGAGGATAGCTCAGATCCCAATTGGAAAAATTTCCGGCAACCTTGCTGACTACTTGTTGCTTCCCGTTAAGATAAATGTGAGTCACACCCTTCCTGTTCCGAGTGTAGACAACGTGGGTAAGACGTTTCCCAAGGGTTCTTGTGGCAGTCGCCGTCGACGGGGTGCCGTTGGTACTGGTCTTGGTGGTTCGCAACCGCACATCGACATGATTCTTTTCCTGACCCAACGTAATGTTTCGCTTGCTGGCATTGGCGGAAAGCGAAACAATCCGCGCAGGGCCGGATTGGCGGTCGTTGTCCGGTTGAATCCACACCTCGATGGTTACCGCATTGGATCGTTTGAGAGCCCTGTTGATTTTTTTCGCAGGACCGACTGAGCTGACCTTTGTGACTGAGCGAACCAACAGCTCACCGTTTTGCCACTGAATTTCAGACGGTTTATCAATCACCAGGTCGAGTCGTGGTGCGACACCTGACCGATCACGAATGGTATCCCCCTGGCCCTCGTCGAATGTGTAGAGAGCCTGCAGATTACGCATAACCCGTACCGGTTCTGCTGCATGCGGTTCAACTGCATCAAGCGGCCCAGCAACCGAACTCCACAGCGCAACGCCAACGATCAAAACGGATGCTCCCATCCGTTTCATGTGCCGTGGTAGGCATTCGTTTGGCATTGCGATTCGGGCCAACTCAAATTCGCAAGCAGTTCTCTCGATCCTAGATTTGTCAAACAATATGAAAAACCTCTCTTTGCAATCACGAAAGTCCTGGAAGATCCAAGGATTTTAGCATGCAAGTTCGCCACCTACAAACGAATCTCTTATAACCATGCATAAGTGCCGATCATATTACCATCAACAGGCTGAAATTCCTAAATCCAGCATCCATAACTGTGTTACGGTTATGGGATAGGTTCTAAGTGCATTTTCATGAAATTCCTCCCACTACAGCTGGCGTTCGAAATCGTTGCTTTCATAACACTTTGTCCCTCCCTGATGATAGCGGCAGTGGAATCCGAAGGAGCAGCGGTTCGATTTGAGCGTGGTTGGCTCATTCTAACCTTATCTTCGAATCTTGTATGGCTTAGTACCCATGGCAGAAAGACGCTCATTGCTTAACCCATCCAGAATGGTGGACCTACAATCGCGATGGATCACGGCGTCAAAGATGGGACCAATCGATGGACTATTCAAATTCCGACTGGCAAGCTGACAACCGGCGCGCACAAGTTTGAAATTGAAACCATTCAACCGTGGGCCGGTGTTTCTTCACAAACCATGCATCTTGAATGGTCGGAGGAGCAACCTTAGTTTATTGCTCCTTGCCTTTGGCCTGTACTATTTTCTCTATTTCATCGACCGACAAACCCCGGTCGAGCATTTCTCGCTTGAATTCGAGTTCCTGGCGGTGGCCTGCATACTTACGTATTTGGGTAATCAGGGTGGTGATCACCCCCGCCCCAACCGAAACCATCACAATGATCACTACCATGTTAAAGGGAGTTTGCAGACGAAAAACGCCCTACATAAAACTTTCTATGGTGCTCGCTAGAACCTGTTCCATAACATTTATCCAAACCTAGATTTTTTGACTGCTGTTAGTTGAAATCCGCCTTGTAGCTATCAATCTTGGGGAAAATATTTGCAGTTTCACCTCTCATTGGTCACTCCCTCGTAGTAGGCGCTCAAATGTTGCCCGGACCTCGATGCTAGTTCGCTCCACCTCGGCGGTTAAATCGGTACCGCTCGTGTAGCCTAAAAGAAAGGCCAACCGGACCAATTCTTTGGGCTCTTCGGGAAATTCGTGCCGCCCAGCCGAATCCATCAATCGGATTCTTGCTTCCACATTACGTTGAAATCGATAGCTGGCACTGAGTAGGCGTGCATCGGTAGCCGTCAGACAGCCAGTTCGGGCCAATGCTTCTAGCGCAACCAAGGTTCCCGTCTGGCGTATTTCAGGCAATTCACGACCATGCTTCAACTGCAACATCTGCACGACAAACTCGGTGTCCATCGTGCCTCCCGCCGCTCGTTTAAGATTTCGTGGCGACGCGGATTGCTCCAACTTGCCGCGCATGGTACGCATTTTGGTAGCATCCGACGCTTGCCATGGCCGACCAAATGTCGCCTCGGTTACCGCGGCCATCGCGTGCTGAGTCGCTTCTGGTGAACCAATAACCACTCGCGCTTTACAAAGTGCCTGGCGTTCCCAAAATTGTCCTGTGCCGACTTGGAAGTAACGTACAAATTCGTCTAATGGAATGGATAGTGTTCCACTCTTGCCGGTTGGACGCAAACGCGGATCGACTTCGTACAGTCTACCATAAGGCCCAAACCGGTTGGCACGCTTCATGATTCGTTGTGCCAGCTCACTAAAAAAATGGTTGTTGGTAGTCGAGCCATTCCGAGTCTTGCCTTGCGGCACGGTATTCCCTTCGGCTTCGTAGAGAAACACCAAGTCTAAATCGCTGTGATAATTGGGCTCTCGCCCTCCCAGTTTCCCCAGTGCCAGGACAATCAGTTCGCACGGTTTGCCTGCCCGGTCGGGCGACGGGTTCCACGGGGCTCCATTCTCTAACATTCCTGGATTGCCGTTTGTCTCACCCGGGCTCGGTTCCTCTTGCTTCCCCTGGATACCTATCGTTGGCCTACCCAACTTCTGTTCCAATCGCTTTTGTTCAACCTGGACAATTTCTTTGAGGCAAACTTCCGCAATATCAGACAAGGCCCGATGCGTTTCGCCGATATCGTCCTTGCCAAGGATATCACGGACGCCCACACGTAAATGCTGCGCATGTTTAAAGCTGTGCAAGATCGGATCGATATCCTCAGCACCTCGAGTCAGATCGGCCAGTGACTTCTCCAAATCGTGCAAACTGGGCAAATGATCAACCAGCAGACTGTCGAGTAATTCGTCAATCATGCCTGGATTGCTGGTGAGAATACTGGCCAGATAAGGACAAGACGCACACAGGGTGACATACAGATTGAGTGTCGGATGGTTGCTGCTAAATAACTCCCACAGTGCCGCCTTCCCTCCCAACGAATCACTGACTCGGCTCAAGGTGACGAGTGTCCCATCGGGATCAGGGGTCACTGCTATCGCCGACAGGAGTCTTGGTGCGATCGACGCCAAAAAAAGTCGACAACGACGCGACGAGAGAAAAGGAATGCTTTCTTCGGCCAGTGACATCAGGTGGGTGTAGGCCACGTGTGGATCGTCAAACGGATACTTGCCCATCACCTGGCTGATATATTCCTCCGCCGGATCGGGGTCATTCACCAGATCGACCTCTGGCTCGGTGTGAGCCTCGTCTCCAAATGCATCGTGCAACAAGTGGTCAAGAATCTTATGATTTAATTCGGTACGCTGTTTGTAATCCTGCTGAAATGCAATTGCACTCGTCTTGTTGGAAGTTTCTTCATAGCCCATGCGTTGGGCCAATTTGGTCAACTCTTTCTGGCCTGCAGGCAACTGGTGGGTTTGCAAATCAAACATGATCTGCAGGCGGTGCTCAAGTTTACGCAAGTAGCCGTAATTCTCTTCCAGGAGCGACCCTTCCTGGCGTGTCAGGGCCCCGTTTTGTTCAAGCAGAGAAATGGCGTCAAGCGTATTGCCATGACGAATGAGGGGCAGCGTGCCCCCATTGAGAAGTTGCAAGAATTGGATGACGAATTCGATGTCGCGAATGCCGCCATGGCCCGTTTTTACATTCCCTTCGCCTTGCTTTGCAGCACGATCCTCGATCCGTCGTTTCAATGCTTTAATTCCAGTAATATCAGCCAGACTCAAATAACGACGGTATATCCACGACTCCAATTCGCCTAAGTAACGACGGCCCAAGTTAAGGTCCCCTGCAATCGCTCGTGCTTTCACATAGGCTTGCCGCTCCCAGGTCCTACCGCGCAAATCATAATATGCCAACGCACTATCGAGGCTACTGCATATCGGCCCATGTCGTCCTTCAGGGCGCAACCGCATGTCGACCCGGTAGGCAAAACCCATGTAGGTAACTTCCGTCAGCAGTCGTATCAGTTCTTGGGAAATGCGACTGGCATACTCTTGCGATTCCGTAGCTTCCGCACTCGATCTGGCCGATGGTTCGTACAACATTACCAAGTCGATATCGCTGGAATAATTCAATTCCAATCCGCCCAGTTTGCCCAAGGCCAACACAACAAATTGTGGACGAACAGCTGAGTGATTACGATATCGCCCCAGTTTGGCTTCCACCTGGCGATGGGAAAACTCAAGCGCCCCTTCAACAATCGCATCCGCCACGTAGGATATTTGCCGTGTGGTCTGTCCAATCGATTGCTGCTTCACAATATCGCCGAAAGCAATTCGCAAAGTTTCCCGTTGCTTGAAACGCCGTAGTGTAGACATGACCTGGTCTGCCTGATCGAGGCAACGCACATCACAGACCAATTCCTCCACCAACAAGTCGCGAGCCACCGCGCGACCCTCGGTCATGCGGATTAAATCGTAGCTTTCTGGATCAGCACAGAGCCAGTTACTTAAGTTCTGACTCGTATTGAACAACAACAAAAGCTCTGGCAGAGACGTTTCATCCCGCTCAAAAAGAGCGGCGGTTGCCAATGAACTGCGTGCGGACGACAAAAATTGCTCCAGGCAATTTAGTGCTAAGTCTGGATCGGCCAGTTGCGGCGCAACACGGGCAAATTGAGTGCAAATCGTTGCCAGCAACTCAAGCGGCATACCAGCCTCCGCCAAACGCAGCCAATTGGCATGGGCAGTACGAACATCGGTAATCCCCAGCGGGCCCATCCAAGCCTGAGCCTCATCCGCACAATCCAAAATACGGCGCAAGTGGTCGAGTTGCATCACAATTGCTCATCACAGACTAATAGGGAGCAACGCCTGATTTCCATTGCTACCCGGACAAAATGGAACCACGAAGGACACGAAGAGCACGAAGACAGATACGAACAGGAACTTTTCATGACTTACTTGACTAGTCGAACATTTCTTGTTTCCCAGTGTATAACAAAGTGATTTTCCTTCACTTTCCTTCGTGCTCTTCGTGGTCTTATCTTATTGTGATCAAAGGGTTTCAGAGGGTAATTGTTATTCCTGAGTTACTATTGGGGAGTTCAAATTATCTCGCACCACTCTTTCTTCCAGTGTTTATCGTTGAAATGGTTTCTGAAAGTGAAAGCCTGCTATTCAATACTGTGCTACGGGGCGCCGTTGGCAGAAGAGTGAAGCGAGAATAATTCTGGGCCCAGGTGCTGCGTCACGACGGAGCCAAACAGGGTTAACGCATTGGCATCGTAAATAGTCACCGGCAAGAGATGGCCAATCTGACGTCGATTGCCTTCAAAAACTACAATCCGGTCACATGGTGTGCGCCCCGTCAATTGCAATAGCCCTACCTCATCGGATGAGTCATGGCCCGCTTGTTTCTGACGTTTCAGCGCCGCCTTACTTAACCCTTCGACGAACACTTCCACCTGTCGGCCCAGAAAAGGCTGGTTATCCTCTTCACTAATTGCATTCTGAATGGCTAACAACTCATTATTCCGAATCTTCTTGACATCCTCGGGCACATCGTCTTCAAGCCGCTCAGCTCCTTTCGTGCCAGGTCGCTGGCTGTACTTGAAAATGTAGCTATTTTTAAATCTCAATTGGCGGACTTGTTCGCAGGTCTGCTCAAAATCTTTATCGGTCTCACCGCAAAATCCAACAATGAAATCACTCGTCACCGCCACCTCGGGAATCCATTCACGTACGCGTTCGAGCATGTCACAGTATTCGCTGACCGTGTAGCCACGCTTCATCCGTTCCAAAATCTGATCTGAACCGCTCTGTAAGGGCACATGCAGATACCGAGTGCTCTTGGGCAAATCACGAACCGCTGCAAGCAAATCGTCAGTCATGTCTTTCGGGTAGTTGGTGATAAATCGAATTCGCTGGATGCCATCTACCTCCTGCAACAGGTGAAGCAAGTCGCTCAAACGGGTAGTGCGATCTCCCTCACGATATCGATAGCTGTTAACGGTTTGCCCCAGCAGAATGATTTCCTTACACCCTTCATCGGCCAATTGGCGTACTTCGGCGAGAATTTGACCAGGTGGCCTGCTTTGTTCCGGACCGCGTACGCTGGGAACAATACAGTAGGTGCAGAATTTATCACAACCAATCATGACCCGCACGTAAGCTTGAAATGGCGTGGGTCGCATCGCCGGATCACGCATGGGATCGAAACTTTCATGACTCTCCTCAATGGCATCCCGGGATCCCTCCTTACGCCCCAAACTAACTTCGAGCTGCTGTTTGGCACCGGCACGAGCCTCTTCCACCAACCGGGGCACTTGATGCAACTGTCCAGGACCAACCACCAAGTCAACGTAAGGAGCCCGTTCGAATACCGTGCGCTGATCTTTCTGGGCCATGCAACCCAGGACACCAATCACCTTGTGAGGCTGCTCATGCTTTGCCAATTTCAAACGCCCCAAGGCACTATAGATTTTATCTTCGGCATGCTGTCGAACACTACATGTATTGAACAGAATCGTATCGGCATCGGCCGTATTGTCGGTCAGCTCGTAACCTTCTCGGCGCAAACTGGCTACCACCAGCTCACTGTCGAGAACATTCATCTGGCACCCGACGGTTTCGATATACAATTTCTTTGTCATAGAATTTTACGCCACATCTTGGTCTGCTTGTTTGTCGTTTGTTTTGGACTTCTTATTTGCCTGGGTTGCTGCTTGCCTCTTGGCATCCTGATGAAATTGTTCAATTACTTTATTTCGTCGACCGGCCATCAACCGTACCAAAGCCATGACAGCCACGTATCCGGCAATCCCGATCAGCAACAGGTCCCAACGATCCATCGGTTGTATCTCCTGCGAACGGGTGGCCTGTAAACAAAATAGCTTGTAAACAAAATGCCCCCTAGGCGGCAACAAGCGGTAACCCTGCTCCGGCAACACCATGAAGCATACTAAGGATGCTGAAGAATTAGTATACAAGCACTTCAGTTCTGATGCAGGCTCGAATTTCCTAACCGGTCGCCATTCCGCACAGGATAACCGCGGAGGAAAGGGCCAGCTAGTAGTGACTTTTTGCCAGCAGGCTGAAGCTCTAGCACTTCCAGAGGACCGTCACCGGTGGCAACCAGCAGGCGTGAATCAGCTTGCAACACGGTTCCTGGCTCAAAATCTCCAACACCTGCTTCCTCGTTGACATTGGCTACGCGATGAACAATGAGCCGTAGCGGTTCACCCTGGTCACGTAGCCAATGCGTGTAGGCACGTGGCCAAGGTTGCATGGCCCGTACCCGGTTATGTATGTGACCTGACGGACACGACCAATCGATCAGACCATCTGCCTTGGTCAAACGGGGCGCTCGGGTTGCCTGGCTGCTGTCTTGCACCACCGGACAAGCCGAATCACGGGCCAACTGATCGACGACTTGCAGCACTAAATGAGCCCCCAATTCGGCCAGCCGTGCTTCTAATTCGCCGGCCGTTTCCTCTGTACCGATCGTCACTCGGTCAATCCCCAATGCGGGTCCTGCATCGAGACCTGAGGTCATTTGAATGACCGTATTGCCGGTCTCTGCGTCGCCGTTGAGAACCGCCCACTGAACGGGTGCCGCACCGCGGTACTTGGGCAACAGCGAACCATGCAAGTTGATGCCACCCAGGCGGGTCACGTCTAAGGTAGCCCCCTTCAAAATTTCTCCATAATCACAAACCACCAGCAAATCTGCTTCAAGGGCTGCCAATCGCGCGCGGGCGTCATCAGAATTGACTGTCACCGGCGTCCACACCTCAACCCCCAATGCATTGGCAGCCACACACACGGGCGCAGGTGGAGCTCGTCGTCCTCGGGGCGGCCGCGATACCACCAACAACAACTCATGGTCGGATGTGTTCAGCGCACGGAGAGTGGGCACCACAAAAGGACCCGTGCCTAGGAGAATGATACGCATTTTTCTCACGTTCTTAGCAACTCCAGGTCGGCCAATCGAGATGCAATCTGCTGATCACTGGGCAGCTCATTGCGTTCGCGTTTACTCTGAAAATCGACTTCAAATTCTTCCAGTAGGTCGCGTACATCCGCCTTCTGTGTTGGTGTCAAGCGATCCACAAACAGGGTTCCATCCAGGTGGTCCGTTTCGTGCTGGACAATTCGGGCAAACAGGCCATCCAGCTCGGCGGTTATCTGTTCACCCGTTAGACTATACGCCTCAATGGTAATCTTTTCCTTACGCACCACCGGCCCATTCACGCCTGGAATACTCAAGCAACCCTCGTCCCCTTCGACCTGTCCTTTGCCAGCACGCAATACCGGGTTGATGAAGGCATATTCGGCATCCGCCTGTTTCGTATCACCGGTCGGATTGGCAACGAAAAGCCGATAGGGCAAATCAACCTGATTGGCAGCCAACCCGACTCCATCATGTTCGTACATCAGCTCAAACATCTGTCGCACCATGGTGCGCAACTCGGCATCCACTCGCTTCAATGGTTTCGACACATGTCGCAAAGTTGGGTGCGGGTAATGAATGATAGAGAGTTCCAATGACTTAACCTTACAATAATTGTTCTTTTTACTCAGGGATGCTAGCACAGACATTGTACCCAAATATCTCTGCGTTGCACCCCGGCTGGGGATCCTCATGAAGTTGCCCTGTGTCTTTTTGCAGGTGTTGGTTATCCTTCGTCACATCGGCTACCTTGGACACCTTGCAGGGCAGTCCCAGGTCAAGTGTGTCGCAACCTATGACTAAGAGCCTAATCCCCTAACCGGCCAATGGACTGGAAGCCTATGCTACATTCGTCGGTTATGGAAATAGGCTCTAAGATGAAGCTCAAAGTCGTTTCTCCAGCAACTTGGACACAGAAGAAAGAACGTGAAATGGCCAACCTGCCAATTCGCTCCACCCGTGGTGTCAACATGAGTGTTCGTATGAAATTCGGTCAGACCCGCTGGAGTGTTTTGCTGCTTATTTGCTCAGCTTTGCTGTTTCCTCTAGAACGCGCGACTGGGGAAATCACTTTCCTCAACACCTGGGGAAGCACAGGCGACAAGGATGGGGAGTTCGATAATCCCAACGGAATTACTATCGGACCTAGCGGTAATATTTACATTACCGACTCACGCAACCATCGCATCCAAATATTCAGCAGCACCGGAACTTACATCGGTAAGTTTGGTACCTTTGGAACTGGCGATGGAGAGTTTGATTTTCCACGTGACATCGCAATCGCGCCCATATCGGGAGAACTCTACGTAGCCGATCAAAACAATCATCGCATTCAACGTTTCGACAGCAGCAATAATTTCATAAGTAAGTTTGGCTCGAACGGCACGGCAGATGGGCAGTTCGACCAACCACACAGCGTGGCCATCACGTCTACCGATAAGGTTTACGTGGCCGACTTCGACAACGATCGCGTCCAAAAATTCGACAATGATGTCGACGATACTTTTCTAAGTAAGTTTGGAACCACTGGCAGCGGCGATGGGGCTTTTGTTTCTCCATTTGATCTGGCGATGACACCTACCGACGATCTCTACGTGATTGATCTGGTAACCAGCCGTGTGCAAAAATTTGACAACACCGATACTTTTGTCAGCAAATTTGGTTCCACCGGCAACGGTGAGGTTGAATTCACCACCCCCCACGGGGTCGCCGTCGGATCGCAGGGAAATCTCCTGGTGGTCGATACGGGCAATCACCGTATTCAAAAAATCAAAAGCGATGGCACCTACATCAGTGAATTTGGCTCATTTGGTACTGCGAACGAACAATTTGACAAACCTAATGGAATTGCAGTCACATCGACTGGTTTGATCTACCTAACGGACACTGGCAACGACCGCATTCAGCGATTCTTCGATTCCGATGCTTGGGTTTCCGGCCCTTATCCACTCTCCACGAATCTGCGTCTCGATTCCGACGAAGTATTGGGCAGCACTTTTCAAGTCGACGCTTTTCGCACCAACTTACAAGTTCCCGGCACCCTCTCGCTGGCAGCCAATTCCATTCTGGCGCTGAACGGTGGAATGATCACGGCCGATTTAGTTTTAGTGGAAGCGAGTGCCACCATCAATTTAGACGCACCCTTTACCAATGCTTCGCGAATCAACCTGATCGATCCATCTTCGCGCATTCAAGGGGCCGCGTTCACCAATCAAGCCCTCGTGTATGGCAATGGTCATATCGCCGCTCCCTGGATCAATGCTACCAGTGGTGAAGTGCGAGCCAGTGGCAATGACCGCATTGTTTTTTCTGCCGTCGGCAACTCCAATGCCGGAGTGATGAACATTCTTGGCGGTACCGTAGAGTTTGAAAAAGATCTCACCAATACTGGCGAAGTTAACCTGCTCGGTGGAATCTTGATTGTTGAGCAGACACTGACCAATGCCGCTTCCGGCTTCATCAGTGGCCGTGGGACCATCTTTGCCAATGGCGGTCTGAACAACGCCGATGTTCTCGCCTTCAGTGGTGGGTTGGCCGATATTTTTGGCGACGTGGACAATCAGACGGGCGGACAAATCGTTACCTCGGGAGGGGGAACGACCACTTTTTTTGATGATGTCATCCACAACGGTACGGAAATTCGTACCAGCACCGGCAGCAGTTCCGTCTTCTTTGGAGCGGTCAGCGGAGGCGGTCCATTCACAGGCGCAGGCACCACTTTTTTTGAAGGCGATCTACGCCCCGGCAATAGTCCAGCCAGCGTAAGCTTCGAAGGCAGCGTGGTCCTCGGTTTTCTGGCCAACACCCAAATCGAGCTGGGCGGCACCATCGCTGGGGTTGAATTCGATCAACTGATGGTAGCAGGCGACCTGGCACTCAACGGGACTCTGGAAATTAATCTTCTGGAAGGCTTTCTCCTGGATTATTCCCAACAGTACACCATCATTGATGTAAGTGGTGTGCAAACTGGCCAGTTTGAAGGGCTCATCGAAGGCAGCCTGGTCGGAAATTTTGGTCAAGATCTGTTCATCACCTATTCGGGTGGTGACGGCAACGATGTGGCCCTGTTCACCGCCGGTTTACCAGGCGATTACAATGGCGATGGCCTGGTTGATGGGGCCGACTTGAGCACCTGGCAAGATGGCTTTGGCGCGACCACCGCACTCAGTGCCGATGGAGATGCCGACGGCGACGTCGACGGTGCAGATTTCCTTCTCTGGCAACGTGGCTTTGACAGTACGACTGAGAATATCACCGCCAAGAGTGTTGCCATACCAGAACCAGGCTCCATTCTGTTGCTGATGTGGGCCATGTTTTTACTGCAAGCGGTGAGAGTAGGCGCATATCCCATAACCAACATCAGATTGAATGCCTAAGGAACAGATCAACAATAACTTCGGCTAAATGACATTGTTTGCATGGGAAAAAAAGAACTCTCGCAAAGACGCAAAGAATCGGATGAAAACTATAACTTTCTTCTGTGCAGTAATTTCCTTCGCGCTCTTAGCATCTTTGCGAGATGGATTCTCAGCTAAAATCGCTCTTTTTCGGCCAGATTCTTTCTCGGCAGCCGAATAAACAGGTATCCTGAACGGTACTCGCATTCAAAGTGCCACCCCGCCATCTAAGGAGACTCCCATGTCGTCACGATTCACTGCTCACTGTACCAGTTGGCCCGTGCTACTGTTGCTGACCCTGATGACAGGCATGCTCGCCCGAGCGCCGGTTGCTGGTGCAGTGGAAATGGTCGACCATGCGGAGTCGTTGGCGGCAATTCCTGCCGACGCTTCATTCTACGCTACCTGGCTCAAGAATTCCGAGCAAATCAAAACCCTACAGAAGACGGGGGCCTGGCGCAAGCTGATGACCATTCCCGTTTTGCAGTTGGGCCTCATGCAGGCAAAGACCTGGTGGCAGCTCCCCCCTGACGAGAATCTGGTTGCGGTAAAACAGTGGATTGAAGGTCCCGAAGGTCAAAAAGTGCTTGCGTTACTCACCGAGATGGCCTCGGACGAAGTCTTTGTCTATGGCGATCGTTCGCTTACCGAACTGATCAAGATTGCCGTGGAAATCAACTCGGTAGTCACCCGCAACTCGTTTCAACGTCTTCGCCAAACCGATGATATCCATGCTTTAGAAAACGATGCGCGTGTCAAAAAGGAATTGGTCCAACTGTTACGCCAGCATCAGAACTCGATCCGAGTGCCCAGCCTGGTGAAGGGCTTTCGCATCCGAGATCGAGAACGCGCCAGTGAATTGCTCGATTTACTGGAAACAAAATTGAAATCATTCTTGGTCGAAGCCAATCTACCATTCCCTTGGCAAGACCAACTCAAACATTCGACAGCCGATGGAAACAACCTGCTGACCTTCACCTTTTCGGGCGACATGCTGCCATGGGACCAGATCGAATCAGAAATGCTCGACTCACCGGAGTTGTACCAACTGCTCAGGGATATGGCAAACAACAAGCGGCTTGTATTCGCAGTGGGTATTGTCGAACAGTTTATCGTAATTTCGCTGAGTGACTCGATCGACCATTTTCAAGAGTTGGGTGAAGGCCCCCTTCTGATCAACACGCCGGCTTTCCAACGACTCAACCAACACGCCGATCAACACGTGGTAACACTCGGATACGTAAGTGGTGAACTTCTTCAAGCAGCCAATTCTAACGAAAAGTCATTCTCTGACCTGGCAGTGACCGCCAAAGGTTTGCTGTCGCTGGCCGATCTTGAGGACGATCGAAATATTGCGATCGAGAATGATATCGACGCTCTTGCCCGCGATATCATTACCTACCTGCCCGAGCCAGGCACCTTGGCAATGATTTCCTACTGGACCAATCGAGGCTACGAATCGTTCAGCTACAATTGGGGCGAAATGGCGCCAAACCTCGACGCCCAAGCCGCTCACATTGATCAACCATCTGGGTGACAACTCGATTGGCTGGCTGGTCGGACGCGGCAAGCAGTCGGTGGAACAGTACGATCATTGTGTTGCATGGCTCAAACGGGCCTTTGACCACCTTGAGGCGATTGCCGAACCGAAATCATCGGTCGAAGACTGGGCCAAATACAGGGCGGCGCGCGAACAAGTATTACCCTTGCTGAGTAGACTCGACATGGCCAATCGGGAACTGCTAATTCCAGGGCTGGCTGATGGCCAGGGAGCGATCGTCTTTGAGGCAACCGCAGTCGATGACCAATGGTGTAACTTCATGTCCGCGGCACAACAGGAATTACCCTTGCCAACCCTGGCGTTGGTGTACGGTGTGAGCAATGCCGATCTGGTAAAACGTGGAGCCGTCGAGTATTTCGATGTGGCTCAGGACGTGGTCGAAATTGCCCACCAGGCGGAACCTACAGATTTCCCCCAGTTTACGATCCCTGTTCCGACAGAATCCAAGATCACCGGCGGTACCGTCTACTCCTATGAAATACCTGCCCAGTTGGGTGGCAGCGACCGCATTGCCCCAAACGCGTCTCTCAGTGACTCGGTGTTGGTGCTCAGCTTGCTACCCGAATTGGGCGAAAAACTGCTCACCAGCGCCGCCCCTGCCATCGACAGCCCGGCTGCCGAATTTGGTCGCCCATTGGTCTATGCGGCCCACTTTCAGTGCGCAAAATTCATCGAATTGCTCAAACCGTGGATTGATTATGGAATTCAAGTGGCGATCGAAAACGCCAACCAGGATGCGGCGACGGCTGTCGGCATGGTCGGTTTCGTCAAACCGCAAGTCTATCTATTCCTCGACGTGCTCAAAGCGTTCGACTCGTACACCGGTGTCACCTACCGCGAAGATGACACCTGGGTCACACACGGCGAATTGAGGCTGATTGATCTGGGGAATTAATCACAACAGCCAATCTCGTCGCAACAGCCACAAGACGGGTCGCACTTGTCTGATTTTTTGCAACAGTTGCAAACTTTGCCTGCCAGGTTGCGCGCACAGGAGCAGAGACGATCGCAGGGTCCCTTGCGCGCTATTTGATTTTGTGATTGAGTTGGGTGCCAGGGGCCGCGCACATAAGAAACACCGAATTGTTGCGTACGATTGGGCCAGTGAGGCGTTGAGTAAAATCCTCCCGATCCCTGCCCCAAATAGTCACGAGTAAACTGGTGGTCGATGCGCGAGACACTGGAACTGGCCGCTCCCCAGCTCCAATTGGTTTGCAGCTGCGCCGTCGGTGGAACCACCAGAGCAGTCGGCCTGCCATATGGTGTGTAGGCATAGTTGCCATGCCAATTGACCATAGCCGCTTGGGAATTGGGATGAATGGCATTGGCATGCTGGGCCAGCGAGGCGAACATCACCACCATCCCGGCAATCAACAAGGTCGATTTTTTCATGATCGGTTTCCTCCGAAATTTAGAGCACAATGACTGTTCTCAAGTTTTTCTTAGACATGATTCAACGAGGACCATGGCTCACTAATGTCAAGGAACCAGATGAAACAGCATATGATCCAGTCGCAAACCGCCGGTTCGGTAACGAACCTTGGCCCGAGTCCAACCAGCACCAGGCTGGTGGGAGTAATGTGTCCGCGTATGCTTATAGAGATATTCGTGCGGCATCAACGGCTGATAGGTGGTGTAAGTATGTCCCACATTTGGCGGCACGGGTACCGGCGAAACATACATATTGGCGGCAACACCACTCGGATTGGGGCCTTCGTAAAAATTATAGAACAAATCATTTTTGCTCTGATAACTGATTCTCTTGCGGTGGATTCCTTCACCAGCTTGAACCGGCGCTGACACTTGCCAGGTACCGATGAGCGTAGTGAAAAGCACCATGAGCCCCTTGAGCATGTGTGAATTGTGAATCGCCATCAATCGCCTCCTTGCGATGGTTGGATCGTGGATGTGGAGCCACGGTGGGGAATACGGCGGGTGGGTGGGCTATCTGCCTGCTGCCGTGTCGGTAGGGTCCTTCTGTTGTTTCTGACGTCGGCCAGGTAGGGCCTTATCGATGAGCTTTTGTTTTACGGCCGTATTAAATATTCTCTTTGTGCCAGATGGTAGAGCAAAAACGCCTGGGAATGACGGGAATCTGCCGCTATAATCCGCAAAACCACTACACTCTGCCATCCTGATGCCATTGGAGCACGGCACCGTAAACTGCCGATGCCCAGCATAAGCATGAGCCCTCACGATAAGACTACACAACCAAAGCATAGGGAGATGTCGCGTTGGCGACCATTAAACGAAAAAAAAAGATCGTCAGAAAAAAGGTTTCCCAAACCGACAAACTGGCTGAAAATTCCGCCGTTTCCGCCACTGGATCCAATAATGGAAAAGTCCGTCGTAAGCGGCGTGCCTCAGCCCAGTCGATGGCCGCCAGCCAACGGGACATCTCGGTCAGTGAATTTTTTGCCAAAAATCGTCACTTGCTGGGCTTTGACAATCCACGCAAAGCCCTGCTGACCACGATCAAGGAAGCGGTCGACAACTCGCTCGACGCATGTGAAGAGGCGGGCATTCTACCGGAAATCTGGGTCCACATCGAACCAACGGGAACCAACCGCTTTAAGATTGGGGTCCAGGACAATGGCCCGGGTATTCTCAAGAAGCAAATCCCACTCATTTTCGGTAAGTTACTCTACGGATCGAAATTCCACCGCTTACGGCAAAGTCGCGGGCAACAGGGAATCGGCATCAGTGCCGCCGGCATGTACGGTGTGCAGACCACCGGCAAACCGGTGAAAATCATCTCCAAAGTCTCGATCCGAAAACCGGCCCACTACTATGAAATCCAGATCGACACCAAAATCAACAAGCCCAAAATCCTCAATGGACGCGGTGACGGAGTAGATATCCCTCCCGGCGACAAAGGATTAAAAGCGATCGCCAAACATGGTATCGAGTGGGAGCAGCAGCCTCATGGCACCCGTGTGACCATTGAACTGGAAGCCAAGTTCATCCGTGGCCGAGGGAGCGTGGACGAGTACCTGGAGCAAACGGCGATCGCCAATCCGCATGTCACTCTGCACTACCTTGACCCAGACGACAATGGCCGTGATTACCAACGATCCACCGATCTCCTGCCCCCCGAGCCCAAAGAAATTCTGCCCCATCCCTACGGAGTGGAACTGGGACGACTGGCCACCCTGCTCACCGAAGGTGAGTCGACTACTTTATCTCAGTTTTTAATCAGCAGTTTTTCCCGAATCACACCGGGCGTCGCGCGACGCTTATGCCGGACCGCCGAACTGTCGAGTCGGACCAATACTCGCCGGGTCAATCGCGAGCAGGTCGATGCACTGTACCAGGCGATCCAAACGACAAAAATATCTGCCCCCTCGACCGACTGCATTTGTCCAATCGGCGAAGAATTACTACTGGGAGGCCTGCATCAGGTAGTTCCGGGCGAATTCTATACGGTCGCCACTCGCCCTCCCAGTGTTTACCGGGGCAATCCATTTCAGATCGAAGTTGCCTTAGCCTACGGCGGTCAGGCAGCTACTCAAAACATCACTCATGACTTACTGCTGGAATTGGTCGAAGAAACCGACGCCCGTACCATCCGCCAATTTCTCATCAACACCTTCAACGGCCTGGGTGCCGACGGAGCGGACCGTATCGTCAAGTCGTCGAACCTGGGCACACGGATGTCGCCCGGCAAACTCAAACCCAAAGAAATTAACAAGCTTCTGGAGGCGATGAAAAACGTCAACATCAGCGAAGGCCAAACCATGAATGTGATGCGATTTGCCAATCGGGTGCCACTGCAATTCCAACATGCGGGCTGCGCGATTACGCAAACGATCTTAGGCACTAACTGGCGCAGTTATGGCCTTAGTCAGTCGCGCGGTTCGCTTCCTAAGGGGCCGGTCAGCGTGATGGTTCACATCGCCAGTGTCTGGGTCCCCTTCACCAGCGAGTCAAAAGAGGCGGTCGCCAACTATCCCGAAATCCAGAAAGAAATCCGCCTCGGTTTGCAAGCGGTCGGACGTAAACTGGGCATGTACTTACGCCGTCGATTGAAAGTGAAGCAACAGTCCGATCGGCGTGAAATTTTCCTGCGCTACCTCAAGGAAGTGGCAAATGCGGTAAGCGAAGTGAACGGAGTCGACCAAACGAAGCTCTATGAACAATTGGTGAAAGTCGCCAAAAAAAGAACCGCAGAAGCGGATATGAGGCTGGATGACCGGGGCCGACCAATCAAAGATAAGGAACTAGACCTGGGGGAAAATGTGCTGATTGTCGACCCCACCGAACACCAGGCGAACATACAAAGGGTAAAGAGCGAGGCATGATGGCGATCAGCGATCAGCCGCAGGGCGTTAACCCACGGTTCTGTTACCATCACCTATAAAAACCGGACGCCAACGCGTTGCAACTATAGACTCAATCATGGCTAAGAAAAAAACAAAAATTAAGCTTTCACCGCGTGACAAAAAAACGCTTTCTCGGCTGGAAGGTCTGGCTGATCGGGTGGTGAATGCGGCTAACTCACGACGTGACCCTTACGTCGACATACCTTCTCGCACCCTGTCCAACGTTCATTACAGTCCGCGCAAGCGGATCCTCGAAATGGGCAAGCGTACCAACCGGCGGCAACTGTTCGATTTATCGCAGGCGAAAGCTTACATGCGCACCATGCTCGTTTCCAGTGGTTGCAAGCGTCTGATCGACCAGGACAAAACGACCAGCTTGCGAGGCCTCTATTACATGCTCAAGCACACCATCGAAGGAGCCAAGGAAAATACATTCGAAGAGCAAGGTGAATGCGATACGATTATTGAAGATGTCGAAGTTCTCCTCAACTCAATCCGTGAGGAACTTCATTTGTATGCTGAAAACCGTGGTGCCATGGTCGGCAATATCACTCTGATGGACCAAGGAGATGAAATCAACTGCGCGCGCATGGGATCCGGCGGTTATGCAATCCCTTCGATCGTCGAGCCAGAGGTTATTAAGCTTAGTAAAAATCGGTGTGATGCCAAGTTTATCTTGCATGTGGAAAAAGGGACCGTCTGGCAGCGCTTCAATGAAGACAAGTTCTGGCAAAAGCACAATTGCATACTTACCCACGGTGCCGGGCAGCCTCCCCGTGGTGTGCGCCGAATACTTCACCGCCTGCATAATGAACTCAGTTTGCCCGTATATTGTGTGTTAGACAATGACCCCTGGGGGTATTACATCTACAGTGTCCTCAAGCAAGGTTCTATCAATCTGGCCTTCGAATCACAGCGCATGGCCATTCCCGACGCCAAATATCTGGGTCTGCGGAGCATCGATTTTCAACGCTGCAATCTCTCCAACGGCGTCAAAATCACGCTCAGCGACAACGATCGAAAACGGGCCCGTCAGATTGCTAAGTACCCTTGGTTTGAAAAGAAACGCGACTGGCAAACAGAAATCAAAAAAATGCTGCGCAACGATTTCAAGCTAGAAGTCGAAGCGCTGATCAGCAAAGACATCAGCTACGTAACGGAAGAGTACGTGCCCGAGCGACTCAAAAAGCGCGACTGGCTCGATTAGTTTATCGCGCCAAGCCGGACTGGATGGAGCTTGGGAGATGAACTAGAACGACTTATAAATCGATACCGGGGGGTTTGGGGGGACCCCCCAATGCATCTCTGGACAGGCAGCCACTTCTCCGATGTACACAACCTTTGTTTAGCCAGTTGTCTGGACCATTTATTTGGAAATGGAAGAGATTTAGATATTCGCTTGACACTTCATTGGGGGGTACCCTCCCAAACCCCCCCCGTGTCTCTGTTAGGCTCCCTTTTACGGAACTGTCTCAAGCTGCTTGCTCCGCAGGCTGTTGTTGACTCATTAGAAAACTTACACCCTGAAACACCGAATTACCGAAACGCCGAAACACCAAAACACCGACCTACGCGGCGTGGCTGCGCTGTTGATGGTGATCTTCTGCTGGGGTTGTGTGCCGGTCATGCTGCGGCAGTTGACCCACACGATCGACCCTTGGGTGGCCAATAGCATTCGCTACCCACTTTCGGCCATTCTTTTTTGGCCCGTATTGATCTATTTCTATCACCGCGGGACACTCACTCGTCAGGTGATTCGCCAATGCATGGTGCCCGCAATGTGTGCCCTCTCTTCCCAAATCCTATGGGCCTCGGCGCCTTATTACTTACCTGCTTCCCCCATCGGATTCCTTGCCCGATTGTCGATGTTGTTTTCGATACTGTTCGCAATGCTGTGGGTCCGGGAAGAAAGAAAACTCCTGCACATTCGGCAATTTTATTATGGATTACTGGCCACCACTGCCGGCTTTCTACTCTTGTCTTTGGGCGCCGGAATTCAGACGGAGGAAATCTCCCTAACCGGATTGCTAATCATGCTGGGCTTCAGTGTCTTGATTGGACTCTATGTCGTCAGTGTGCGTACGCATCTACCAGGGATTCACCCTATCCTCAGTTTTGGTGTGATCGCTCAGATGGTTTCGTTCGGCGTGCTGGTGATGGGTAGCATTTGGGGCAACTGGCAAATACTCCCTCAATTGCCCACTTCCAGTTGGATCCTATTGATAATTTCGTCGGTACTCGGCATCGCCACCGCCCACACGCTACTGTACACAGCCGTTCATCGCCTGGGAGCCTCGGTCACCGCCGGCATACAAAATCTGACTCCCCTGATCACGGCCTTACTGGCCATTGTGTTCCTGCACGAACGGCTCTCGGTGATCCAGTGTTCAGGAGGCCTGATGATCTTGCTGGGCTCTGCCTGGCTGCTCCGGGCGCACAAGAAAACCATCGCAGCCAATCAGACAACTAAGACTAAGAATCGCTGAACTGTGTTACATTCAAGCCGCACTCGGCCCAACCTCCCCCGCCCCTCTCTCATCCCCCTCCCACTTTTCTAGTACTGCCTTGGATCTGTTGACCCCACTACTCGGTGTACTGCTGGGCAACTGAGTAGTGCTTTGTCATGACAATGAATTGTCAACGCACTAGAGAAATAATCAGCACCGAAATACCGACAATCACCGCGCCAACCGCTACCAACAGTACGGCTCCCGCCGAGATGTCCAAGGCGTCACGGATTTGATGGTTTTGCTCCTGGGTGATCACTCGACAGACACGTTCAATGGCCGTGTTGAACATTTCTGCCATGAGCACCACCACGATGCAGAGTGTCAGCAGACACCAGGACGTCGCCGAAAGGTCCAACATCAGTCCGATCAGAATCACCCCCATGGTCACCAACCAATGGACCCTGAGACTGCTTTCATTCCTTACGGCAATTTTTATTCCACGGACCGCATGAGTAAATTTTTGCATCCACATTCTGCTGTTACTCCAATCCAAACGCACCTGCGGGTGGGATTTCAATACCCGTTTTACGGGTCAACTGTAGATCTGGCAGAAAACGGGGTTCCACCAGGAAATTCACGCCCACAATGTCCTGCCCCGTATTGCCGTACACACCGACAGTGACCAGCAATGATTCGCCGATTCGCGTGATCGAATAGCTCTGACCAATGTTTCCCGTATCACTTAGGTCAAGTGAGGCCGTGGCTGTGGCCAGCCACTTGGGACTCATGCGATAGTTCAAGTTTCCCAGCACGGCATTGCTGGTGATCGGTCCATCAATACTACGCACTCCCAAGTAGGCATTGAGTCGACTGGGTCGGTTCATCAAGACACCACCGGAGATCGTTTTGAACCCG
This sequence comes from Pirellulales bacterium, assembly GCA_039831705.1. Taxonomy (GTDB): domain Bacteria; phylum Planctomycetota; class Planctomycetia; order Pirellulales; family Lacipirellulaceae; genus JAJRWS01. The sequence continues at coordinate 56,290 of JBDOMT010000156.1, forward strand.
TCAGAAAAAAAGTCGGCTGCACCATCCGATAGGATGGAAAATCGATCTCCCAAATGCCAGCGCAAATCATAATTGACCAAGCCAAAATCTTGACCAAAGTTGTCACGGTCCGATTTCGGAAACCAGGTGGCATTCGTATCAAGCGTGAGCCAATCGACGACATGTCGCGTCCCTGGCATGCCCCGCTTGGTTTGCCACCGATGTCGCATGCCCATCCGTAAGGCCATCAGATCATCGGCCACCTCGGTCGTAGGTGCCGTCACCCAACCCTGAATGCCCGAGCGGAAGGCCCAGTTGCGCGGGTCATATTTTTCTCCCATCACCGTAGGCAGGGTGGCCGGACTGAGCAATCGTCGTCGAAATTCGGTAATGGACGTGTCATCCAATGGATCGTATAGGATGAACTGGTCTAAGTTGCGACTGGCATCCGCGTAGGAAAATTCGGCATCGAATACCACCTTATGAGCCAAGCCATTGATGTTCAACAGTGAACTGTGAGCGCCCGGATAAACCGCCCAGATGGGCACACTCGCGCGGACTCCCGTGTGGACATAAGCTCGTTGCAACTCGCTCCCATCGCGGACCTCGCCCCAATGGGCCAGTTCTCCTAACGCAAAAGGCACCACTTTCACAACTCCCAACGAAAATGGAAAATCGATTTCTTGGCGGGTTACTACGCGCTCTCCATTACCGGCGACTCGTACTCCCGAAGCATCGAACGTCTGCTCCCAAGGCATGAGTTCGAATTGGGATAGCAACACTGGATCGGTGGGAGAAGAGGCCACCCCCTGGTTAGCGTAGGCAACCTGGGAATGCTCAAACCAAGTCAAGCGATTGCCAAACAGTGACTGGCCCAGCCAATAGTGATCGACACGGGGCAACCATTGCGTGGTGGTGAAAAAGTCGTTAACCTGCCCGTTCACTTCAAGGGACAAAGCCCGATTGTCCGTCAACTTTTTCAAACGGGCTCCCGTACGTGGCGATTTGTATCGATCCCACTCTCGCTCGTAATACTCTTCCAGGAACGTCCGATCACTCACCCAACCCGACTCGGCGGTCAATTCCCAACCGCTACTGAAACGCTGACGATGCTGCCCAACGAGTCGAAAGCGAAAATCTTCTTCCGGCAGTATGCCTCGCCGATCGGCCCCCAGGTTGTCCAATCCTCTGTCCTTAATCGCCCAAAAATCGATTAATCCGGTAGCCGGACTATCCAATCCCAGGAAATTGAACTTTTCATATTCGAACGACGTTCCCCAGCCCAATCCGCGCTTGCTGAGATAGTCCGTACTCAAGTTCCAATCGGTTCCCGCGGGTGCGTTTTGAATTCCAAACAATTGGTACGCATCCCAGTCGACCATCAACTGTGTGCCAAATATGCTGTCGCTGCCCACTTTCACGTTGTTGATAAAAAAGGACGGTTTTTCCAAATCGGTGGCCAGCGTAGGCCAATAGAAGACGGGCATTCCGCGTACGTACACTTTGTTTCCACGACTGGTGGCCAACTGCCGGTGATCGATCAGCGGCTCAAGCGTTTGCGGATCAATCTGCGGCTGACCTGTAAGCGGATCGATCACTGGCTGCCCGAAATCTTCAAACGTTATTTGTTCTGACCCCAAGTGGTAGGAAGGCTTTTCCAATCGACTAGTCGTCAATAGGGCTCCGGTCGCCACGAAATGCGATTGATCAAGCTGACGAATCGCTGCGGCCCGCAAACGGACCAGTCCCTGGTGGTGGTAATCTTTGGAATGCGGCAGAGGTGTGAGTAGTTCAGCGCCCAGGATGATGCCAATTTGCCGACGCACATCATAGAACATTCGATCGGCATACACGGTCCGATCACCCTGCCGGAACTCAATGTTCCCTTCCATATAAATTTCCAACGGCGACTCATGAGCCTGGAAAGCTGCGCCATCCTGGTTGGTAACCGTGGAATCGATCCCCGAAGCCCAAATCACCGCGCGATCCGTGGAGATGTCAATCGTGCCCAACAGGCCCAACGCACCGGGCACATTGGTACTGGGTACGCCTTCGATCAACACCCGAATGCCACCGCTGATCACTGCGGCGTTTTCACCATTGGAAAGAGAACGCCACTCGATTTCTGAAGGTGAATCACTACGTGGATAGGTCGTCATCCGGCGCATGCCGGGCGGCAACGACTGCAACGATCCTGCGACTGGTGCGGGCTGGGTGAATTGAACCGTACGTACGGGGTGATTGGACTGAGAATCTGACTTCTGTGCCCAACTGTAAGGCGTGCCCAGTAGCAACCCAACCAGCGTCAGTAGCCACAGCTTATGAGACCCGTTGGGAGCGCACCGCCAGCGCAACAGTCGCCGTTCTTGTTTCCAGCAACGACTGGACAATTTCATCCGCAATGGGCGTAACGCACCGATCGGCGTGGCACCTTATGAGAAAAGAGGTTCAAAATTACCGGGCCGGATTGTAGGGTCCCCCGGCAGGCGTGGTCAAGATACCTTCCCTCCTGCTACCACAAAATACAAACTGTTGACACAAAACAACTTGCAAATGCTAGCAAATAGCCCAGCTGCGCAGCCCCTGTCGCCTTTTCAGACAATGCCATAAAGGATGATCGAGTTGCAATGCTAGCACGATAGAGGTTTTAGCCGCTATCCAACGCTTCACAACGTTGCCCTTCACTACTAGCGATATGGTTGTACGGGTTGCAACGACCGTCCATCCCGGGAGGCCGTTTTCCGCATCATTATTACCCTACAAATTGGTGCGAGCATTGATGCACGTCACCCAATGGCAACCTATGCTTTCGTCGATAGGTTGGGGAAACCTGTAGGCCCATATGGGGTCTGTTTCTCATACGAAAGCAAGGAGTGACCCTTGAGTACACCATATCCATCCCAAGCCAACGAAAGTCAACCCGATTCAGGGTCCAAGGATCTCGCGTTGGATGGCCGACAGATTTTACTGGTTGAGGATTGCCCCGATCAGGGGCGTCTCTATCTTAAATTCCTTCAGTGCGCGGGGGCGGAAGTCACCCTGGAATGCACCGGTCAGTCCGCCGTAGATACCGTCAAAAAAGCACCCGATCTGTTTGACTCGATCGTTATGGATTTTCAGATGCCCGAATTGGATGGTCTCGATGCTACCCGACAACTGCGTGAATTGGGTTATCAGGGGACCATCGTCGGAGTCACTGCATTTAACTCGGAAGACTTAAGAATATCGTGGTTTCAAGCAGGTTGCAACGATTTACTCGACAAACCCCTGGCCCGCTCGGCACTCATCCACGCCATCCTATGATAACGAAACATCATGATCCGTACAGTGAGTGTGCATTGAACCGTCGTTGATTGTCGAATAGGGGCCAACCATGGTTGATGATTTTCGCACTTATTCCACCAGCAATCCTCTTGACCTCTCTCTCGGTTCGCAAGATTCCATTGGCGAAATTCAAAACGCTCCCCAGGGCACGTCTCATATCACATCAGCGCAGAAGTTTGGGATTGCTGTCACATTGCTGATCCTCGCTGTGGTAAGTTTGCAATTCCTTACTTGGCAAAGCAATCGAGAACTGCACACGGTGATGGAAATCGTGGCGACCTTGCTGGCAATGATTTGTCAGTGTATTGGCATTTGTCCAGTTCTATACCAGAAAAAGCAGCCTTTACCTGCTCCTTGCTACCGGGTTTCGGGGGACCGCGGTACTGGACGGATATCACACCGTCGTTACCAGCAGTTTGCTCAACTATTGGATGCCCTCCCCACCCGAATCGCTGATTCCATGGAGCTGGAACGCATCTCGCACTTTTCTGGCAATCCTGATGGCGATCACCTGCATCGTATCGGGGCACCATAAAATCAAACAACTCCGTGAAGGGACCGTCTATGCCATTGTCGGCGGCTTAACTCTAGCCAGTTTTATCTTCTTTGCCTTTGTGCCGCTGCCGCGCGCCTATTATCCCGAATGGTTCTTTGGCCGGCCTGAAGAATTTGTGGCTGCACTATTCTTTGCCTTCGCTCTGTTTGGTTTTGCTAAAAAATCCACTCTTAACTTCAACACCTTTGACAGTTGGCTGGTCGGATCGTTACTGATCGGGTTGGTCTGCCAGACGGTCGTGATGTCACGATCGTTTGCCCTGTTCGATCTGCCGTTTGATCTGGCCCACATAATGAAGATCGTCAGCTACATTTTGGTATTGACCGGCCTGCTGATTGAATTTCACCGGCTCTTCTATTGCTTGGAAGAATCGCATGCTTCCCTGGAGTTGATGAGAGACGATTTGATCGAACAAACCACAATGGCCAATAGCTTGGCCGCTTCTGCTGAAGCGACCAGTATGGCCAAAAGCGAGTTTCTGGCAAACATGAGCCATGAGATTCGAACGCCGATGACCGCCATCCTTGGCTACACCGATTTACTGGCCGATGACGGTGACCTTGCGCAGTCGCCTGAAAATCGTCTTAAAACCATTAACACGATCCGCAGCAATGCCAACCACTTACTGACAATCATCAATGACATTCTCGACATGTCCAAAATTGAAGCGGACAAGATGACCGTGGAACAAATTGCAACCCAGCCAATCTGGGTGGTCGAAGAAGTTGCCACTCTGATGAAGTCGCGCGCGGCTGGCAAAGGAATCGATGTGCGAGTTGAGTACGACGGCCCCATTCCCGAGCGGATCATGTCGGACCCGACACGGCTGCGTCAAATTCTCATGAACCTGATCGGCAATGCGATCAAATTTACCGAAGTCGGATCGATCACAATCCGAGTTTGCTTGACCCCCAACCACAATAACTTGCGCTTTGCCATAATCGATACGGGCATCGGCATGACCGGACCGCAGCGAGACCTGATTGCCCAATTTGAAGCATTCAATCAGGCCGATAGCTCAACCACACGCAAATTTGGCGGATCAGGTTTAGGCCTACGCATCTCCAACTCCTTGGCCAAAAAACTGGGCGGGCAGATTGAGGTCGAGTCCAAACAGGGCCAAGGAAGCACCTTCACCGTCATCATCGACCCGGGTGACCTGACCGACGTGAAAATGCTGGACTCCTCAAATATTACGGACCATATCAGGCACCTGGCCACATCGAAGAACGGTCAAATCGCCTCGATCTGTGGTACACCCCTGAAAGGATTGCGAATTCTGTTGGCCGAGGATGGCCCTGACAACCAGCAGCTGATTTCTTTCATCCTGAAAAAGGCCGGAGCCAAAGTCACGGTGGCCGAAAATGGCCTGATTGCAGTGGAGAAAGCCGCCACCGGAACCGCCCAAGATACACCTTTCGACGTAATTTTGATGGACATGCAAATGCCCGAACTAGACGGCTATGGAGCCACCCGACAACTTCGGCAACAGGCCTACGCTGGCCCGATCATCGCCCTGACTGCCCACGCCATGGCCGAAGATCGAAAAAAGTGCCTCGATGCTGGCTGCGATGACTACAACACCAAACCGATCAATCGCAAATCGTTGATCTCCATGATCGCGCAGTACGCTCAGGGGCAGCAGAAAAATGACTTACTGACTTCCAATAGCGCACCTTAACCACAACCGCACAAAGGGCCCATGCGATGTACCATCGGATACGATATCTGATCCTGGCAATCACTCTGGCCATAGCTGCAAATGGTTGTCCCGTTTACGGCCAACAAGCGGACCGCACGGAAAACGAACCCTGGGTATTCGGCATGTCCACGGCCATGACGGGCCCCGCCGCCACTTTGGGAATGGATATGC
>JBDOMT010000473.1:0-16368 GCA_039831705.1 Pirellulales bacterium
GACGATAATGCTCAGTGAGTTTGCTCATGATGAGCATTTTCGAAAAACAAACCCTCCCTGAACACCTCCCTAGCCACTAAAATCACTGAAGAACCATTTTTATAATAGCGAAGGGGAAGAAACAGAATCTTCCCATACGACACCCGAACTGATGTTCCGTTTGGGGCTCACCGAAGATATTGAGTTTCGACTGCGTTGGAACTATGACTGGCGGTTCATCAAAGATCATGAATCTCTGCGCGGCTCCGAGGATTTGCGTTGGTCGGTAAAGTTGCGGCTAACCGATCAAGAAGGGTGGCTGCCAGAGAGTGCGGTGGTTACCCGCTTCTCAGTTCCCACCGGTGGCAAGGCGTGGTCGGTCGACCGGTTGACATCCGGGTTGGACATCATCTATGGCTGGGAAATCTCCGAGGGTTGGGAAATCTACGGATCGACCGGCTACGACTTCAACGGGTTGGGGGATTTCGGTTTCCTGCCTGAAGAACCTGCCAGTGAGCATTTCAACGTATGGCACCAGTCCGTTGCCTTTGCGACCGAACTGACTGAGCGGGTGACCATGTACAACGAATGGGTGGGGCTCTATTCCACTGGCCTGGAGGCGGAGTTTTCGATAGGTCTTTACAATATCGGTGTCGACTTTTACCTCACCGACAATATTGTGCTCGACGTTCGCGTGGGTGTGGGGCTGACGCGAGATGCGGATGATTTTTTCAACGGTGTGGGCGGTGGCTACCGGTTTTAAAGGAGCCAGTTCAGGCAACTCGTGTCTCGAAACTCGAGGTACGCAATGGATAGACGGTGTTCATTTTTGTTTTATGATTGATTGAATACCCGTGTTTGGCGATTGCTTTTCGTAGATTCGATTTCCAATGGTCATCTGAATTTTCGATGATGATGCATTTAGGTAGCAGCCCTTTTGGGCTGTTCTCAAGAAAGGGAAGTAGTGCTTTTTCTTCAGCGCCCTCGATATCGATTTTTAATATATCGATCTTAGAGATATTCAGCTGAGTCAATTTGTCCAGCAGTTTTACACAGGGAATGTTGACTCTGGAGCAGGAGGTGGCGTGCAGAACGAGACTGCTTTCTCCAAGATTTTCGGGACACAAGTGGAGGTCAAATTGGCCATTTCTATCTGCAACACCAGTATTCAGCAGTTTAATCTTGGGCCAGTGAGAACCGCGTATCTTCTTATTCGCATCCATGTTGAAAGAGAGACGCTCAAAAGCGGGCGGGTTGGGCTCAAAGCTTACTATCGTTCCGTTTGAACCTAAGAGAGTTGCCGCCCAAAGTGAATAAATTCCCACGTTAGCACCGATATCGATGAACACACCATCTTTGGGGAGGTTTCTTTCAATATAGGTGCGCTCGTAGCGGTCAAAACGCCAAGGCATAAATACAAATTTGCGTTCCGAGGCATTGTCATTCAAGCCTGAGCGAAACCTGATACCACAGACTTCGATATCCACCAGTGTTGAGCAGAGATTGCCAACATGCCTCCTGATGACCTGGGCCAGTTGTTGTCCGAGCCAATTTTCAGGGCAATGCTGGGAGAATCGAATCAATCTTTGGATGGAAGGTTTGGGTTTGAAATACCCATAAGGATGCGTGATATTGGCACTATTCATGAGGGACCGTCCGTGAAAAAATCCAATCAGGAGAAAAGAACGCTGGGAAAATGCGCTTTAGCTTATGAACTGACACAAAGATAGAAGTCAGAGTCAGCCTTCCTCTTTCACTATCGGCATGACTTGCAGCTGGTGTAAGGCGTCTTTCAGACAACCAGGAAATAATCAACGCAGCTAGCTCTGTCAGCAGAATCTCACTCTGAGGTGGCGTGATGGCCTGATTGGCCGAGCGTGTAACCGCGGATTGCCCTTGTGCTATCTGCGGCCCAGTTTGTTTTGTCGGGGTAGGCTTTGCTATCGCATTCCATGCCCACAGCGAGGTCGATGGTTTGGCCGGACTGGATAGTCGGTTGGCCCGCAGGGTTTCTAAGGAAACCGGTGAAAGTGGAGACGACCTCCACTTCGTTGCCATCGGGAGATACGGCCAGACGAATGGTATCGCTGGTGCCGAGTTTAAGGTCTTCGGTGATCTGTGTGACTCCATCGCGGAAAATATATTCTGATTTGTAGTTTGCCCGTTCGACCCCTGCCTTGTTGAAGCGACCATACTGGCTTTTGCCCAGAGTGACTATTTGTTTCAAGACATTGTCATCGCCACCGATACCACAGAACCCATAGAAAGTTTTACGTAAAGTGTTGTCGACAAACTCAAATTGGACTTCGCAATCGTCACCGATGTCGACGCCGAAATAGCAATCGTCGTCGCGCGATGGTAGAAAGCCGGTGTTTGAGTTGTGATCGACGTCCAGGTAAGCATAGAAGTAGCTGCGGCCTCCATGAGGGTGCGAACGGCCTATCTGGCCGGCCACTCGTGCATAGAGATAGAGGTGCTGGTCATCATGGGCGACTTTAAACTCAAGTAAATCGACATCGGCGATGTACTCGAGATAAGGAACCACATCACCACGCGGATCATCGATGCCTGTGATGTTGCGCCAATCGTCGAAGTTGCCATCGATCGCGATGGTTGCGGGTGAGTCTTTGGATGGGTCGGCCGATACGAGAGTATTCGCGACGACTAGATTTTCTCCATCGCTTTGCACTCTCGAAGTGAATTTGCCAGGGATGGTAACTGTTACGCTGGGGACCGTTTCACGGTTGTGTGTTCCACCTGCTCGATAAACGGACTCAGGCAGATACGTACCGTCTTGATTGTCAAACGAACCCGTTTGCACATTGTCGCCGTGAAACACTCTCGGCACGCTTGCATGTGCAAGGGTGATCGTAGAGGCCTGGGTTACTAATTGAAGCGAGACCTCGGCGGTGTTGTCTGAGTCAGGTGCCCCGTTCGATGGTACCCGATTCGTTATTGAATAGTCGATTGAGTAACGACCGGTGACCGGACTGAGGTCGCTGCTCACTAAGGTGAGTGGTAGAAAATCGAGCGATTCGGAGACCAACGGGCCTGGAATTAGGACGTTATAATAGAGTCGGTTCTCCTCGGCGTCGTAGGTGAGGATGGACGCATCGGTTGGCCATGAGGGCAACAATTTGCGATTGTTGCGATAAGTTGCGTTGGTCGAGAAATGGCCCTGGCCGTTGATCGTGCCAATCATTTTTTCGCGTTCGCTGGTAAAGGCGTAGACATTACGTTGGCTAGTGCCTTTGGCGATGCGCGCTTCGTGAAGATAACGGCGATTGGGTGATAGGTGATCCTTAGCCAGTGTGCGAACACACAAGTCGGTAGCGATGGGACGGGCATCCGGTTTGGGGTAAACCGATGCCGTCGGAGAGGCTGGATCACCAAGCCAAATCATATCTTCGTGGGAAAAGGTCAATTGAAATGTTATCTGGTGTGTAAAGGCTACCCCAGAAGGGTCGCCCTGTTTGGTTGCATTTGCGTTGGCAATAGGGATGACCGCAAGTAGGCACAAAGAGATGAGTCGAAAAGGTCGTGATAGATAGATCGGCATATTGGAATATCTGTACTGGGGGTGGCTTTTGACGCAGTGATGAATTAGGTTGTCTACGCGTGAAATGTTGACGTCATGGGATATGTTGGCGCCATGAAATGAGTCGAGCTGAGTAGAGTCGTAGTAGGAAGCCCGTTGTCTAATGGATAGCCCCGTTTTCTTATGGAGAGCAGAGTCGTGGAGTAACCACAGTCGATGAAAACTATTTCTTTCAAAAGGGTGTGACGATGAGTATTCAGAAAATTCAGCCGAGCCATAGCACAATTTTACTCACTGTGACAGCATTCCTCAACAGGGTGGAGCGAGCAGCACTGACAATTGCCGTTTTAATATGCGCTAATTCTGCGGTAGCCGAGGAAGAAATACAAAAGAGCCAATATAAGTTTGAGGAAATTAGTGTTGTCGCAGCCAGTGCCGATGAACCGCTACTGGATCGTGTGTCGGTGGAAAAGGCCATAGACTATCTTGAAACAGGAGCCACGGCCTGGACAAAAAAACGCAAGTGCATTAGCTGCCACACCAATGGCTCCTACATGGTCTTGCGTCCAGCTTTGACCAAGTCTGTAGGTAAACCTTCTGAGGAGATTCGCGATTTCTATGTCGCTAAGCTAACCCAGCACCAAGGAAAGAAACTGGAGAAGTTGCATAAGGGCGTTACACCCACGGAACTTGCCTATCTGGCGGGCGGTTTGGCCGAGTGGGATGCCCATGTGACCGGAGAGCTATCGGTAGAAACAAGACAGGCACTCACTTTAATGTTTCAGGTCCAAGCAGAGGATGGTTCCTATGCGAATCAATCTTGCTGGCCGCCGTATGAATCGAGCGATTACCATGGCGCAATCATTGCCGCGATGGCGGCCGCAACCGCTCCGGGATACCTCGACTCGGTTGAGGGTGAGCCGCAGGTCGCCTACGAGCAACTGATTCGCTTTCTACAAGATACCGAACCTGTGCACGACTACGCCCGCTTGCAACTGCTATGGGTTTCGACTCGTATTGACGGCCTACTAACTGAGGATGAGAAACAGGCAACCATCGCTATGATTTTTGATCACCAGCAGGAAGACGGCGGTTGGTCGATTCGCACATTTGCTGCCCCGGACGCCTGGGGCAGTGGTAATCGTGAGGAGAAACTTCGGCAAGAGCTTGACTTTGAAAGTCCCGCCAGTGATGGCCACCAAACAGGACTCGCGATTGTGGTGCTGCGCGAAGCGGGTGTCGCAGCCGACGATCCGCGTATTCTCAAGGGGGTGGAGTGGATTGGCAAAAACCAACGCGAATCGGGGCGCTGGTGGACCCGTTCGTTGAATAATGACAAGTTCCATTTTATCACTTACAGTGGAACCTGTTTCCCGTTGCTGGCATTGGCCAAGACCGACCGGTTGCCATCGGTCGATGTTGAGTAGGGCTACAAATATTTCTGGATGGATTATCAATGTGTCTTGAAGAACCCTATCGTTTGTCAGCAAAATCGATCGAGCAATTCCGTCGGGAAGGATTCATCAGGCTTCCAGACGTGTTTGATGAAAAAGTGCTTGGCCATTACGGCGAAGAAATTACCAGCATTACCTTGGCAAGCCAGCAGCACCATGATGTGCCGATGGAAGAACGTACGACCTATCAGCGGGCATTCATTCAAGTTGTCAATCTGTGGTGTCGTAGTAGCTTAGCTAGAGAGTTCAGCTTTTCGAAACGCTTGGCCAGAATCGCGGCGGAGCTGCTTGGCACTTCGGGCATTCGACTATGGCACGACCAGGCTTTATACAAAGAACCTTCGGGTGGATTTACCCCTTGGCATGTGGATCAACAGTACTGGCCCATGGCAACCAGTCAATGCGTTACGGCCTGGATTCCACTTCAAGCGGTATCATCAGAAATGGGACCCCTTTCATTTGCGGTTCATAGTCATTTGAAACAACTCGGTCGCGACTTGGAAATCAGTGATGAGAGTGAAATTGCAATAAATGAGATGACCAAGAAACATGGTTTGCAGGAGTCCAGTGAGCCCTTTGAGCTGGGCACAATTTCATTTCATTACGGTTGGACTTTGCATCGGGCGGGTCCCAATACAACTGACCGACCTCGTAAAGTACATACGGTGATCTATATGGACCAGGACATGCAATTGGCCGAACCTGCCAATCAAAATCAGCACAATGATTGGAAAACGTGGACACCGTCAACGAAGATAGGAGAGGTCATGGATGATCCACTGAATCCGATTCTCTATTCGGTCTAAACGTTATCAATAGATGACACTACTCTATTATCATCCTGTTTTTCTAGAACACGATACGGGTGGGCACCCGGAGAATGCGGTGCGTTTGCAGAGGGTAGTCAGCCACCTGCAATCGGTGGGGCTGGGCAGTCGCTGTCCATGTCCCAGTTGGCAACCTGTTTCGCCGCAGCGGCTTGCGGATGTTCATGGGCTTGTCTATACGGGGGACATGAAAACGTTTTGTGAACAGGGAGGGGGGCATCTCGATCAGGATACGGTGACGAGCGTGCGCTCTTACGAGGCGGCGATTGTGGCTGCAGGGGCTGTATGCGATGCTGTGGAGCGAGTGGTCCATGGCGAAGATTTGCACGCACTCTGCCTGGTTCGACCACCGGGGCACCATGCTTTGGCCACACAGTCGATGGGGTTTTGCCTGTTGAATCATGTGGCTTTGGCGGCGCGAATGGCAATCCGCGAATTGGACCTCGACCGAGTTCTGATCGTGGATTGGGACGTCCATCATGGCAATGGAACGCAAGCGATATTTTGGGACGATGCCCAAGTAGGCTATTTTTCCATCCACCGCTGGCCCTTCTATCCGGGAACCGGAGCCGCAGATGAAACGGGCAGCGGATTGGGATTGGGAACCACGGTCAACCTGCCTATTCGCTTTGGCACATCTCGCAATGAATACCTCCAGATTTTCAGCGATGAGTTGGGCCGGTTTGCGGATGACTTCAAACCACAGTTGGTGATGATCAGCGCCGGTTTCGACAGCCATCAGGCCGACCCGATTGGATCTCTAGGCTTGGAAACAGAAGATTTTGGACAGCTTACCCAAACCGTTCTCGATGTGGCCCAGGCCCATTGTGATGGTAAAGTGGTGAGCGTGTTGGAGGGTGGTTACAATCCGGATGCATTAGCCCTTAGTGTGGAGATACATCTGCAACAATTGCTTGCAGGCGGGTAATGATAATCGTGTTATACCAACAAATTCAAAATCCGCTACTGAGGTCGTCGACGCTGTTTCTCGTAGCTCTTTCGCTTTCTATTGGCTGGGGCATTAGGGGTAATTTTGGGCACGAATCGGGCGCGATGATTGCCGGGGCCCTTTCTGCTATCGCGGTCGCCCTCTTATCGCAGCGAGATGACTGGCATCGCCGTGTGGCCTATTTTGGCTTTTTTGGAGCGCTGGGCTGGGGGTTCGGAGGCTCGATTGCCTACATGTATCCGTTGTCGTTTACCGAGTCGGGGCACACGGCCACAACCTATTACGGGTACTTTGCAACTTTTCTGGAGGGTGGGCTCTGGTGTGGCATGGGGGCGGCGGGGACCGCACTGGCTGCTTCGATGCCACTGGAGCGGATGCGGCGGATGTTCATGCCGCTTTGCTTTGTGTTGGCATTCATGGGCCTGCGGCATTTCATCGAAGAGCCACTCGAAAGCTTTTTGGTAGTGGCCGGAGAACGCACTGGGGACGCAACTTGGCACCGACATGAAAGTCCGCTTTATTGGTTTGATGCCGACTGGCTGCCGGCATTGATGGCGCTGGTGGGGGCGCTTGTATTTGAACTTTACGATCGGATACGTCATGAAGGGCAACGTCTGATCGACCATCCCGCCTTCGTACTTCCATTCGCTGCATTTGGCTCATTGGCAGGTTATATGTTTCAATGGACTTTGCGCGCCAGCGGATTGGAGCAGGGAGTTCGCAACACTTTGGTCGTGAAGCTTGGCGATCTATCGTATGTGAATCCGGAAACAGGCCTTAAGTTCGATCCGGAACAATTGCTTACGAACTGGCCGCAATTCTTTAGTGACTATCCGGAACACCTGGGCTGGGGAATCGGTTTGTGCGGTGGTGCGGCTGTCTACTTTTGTCTAACCGGTCGTTTTCGTTACGACGCTTCGCTGTTTCTCTATCTTTCGCTCGGCTGGTTGATCGCGTTCCTGGCCTTGCCGACGTTGGGGAGCTCTCTGTTTATGGATTATGGCGGTGTGCGTGTGATGCCACCGCGGAGTGACGATTGGGCTGGTATTTTGGGAGTCTATGTGGCGGGAATCGTATGGTCCTGTCGACACGGTCTAAAGCCGGTAGCCCAAGTGATGTCAGTGGCAGGGATGCTTGGCGGGATTTCTTTTGCTACCGTACCGATGATTAGATACTTCCTGCGTTACCCTGGCCATCCTTGGCGATTTCCAGAGGGCGTGCCGGAATCGTTGGCCCATTATCAGTCGGCCAACTGGCACAGTGTGTTGGAGCAGATGCACGGTTTTGGACACGGTTTGGCAATTGCCATCGCCATGAGCATGTTGTGGAGACGTCAACCGACTTCCGCAAGTCCCCTGCAAACGCGACATTGGACTACGGCATTCTCGGCGGCATTTGTTTTGTTCGTGGTTGGGTACCTGAATCTCCATAAACTGGTTGAGACGTGGGTGGGCAATAAGTCCGTGCCAAATGTACTCAAAGCGCCTTTTATCGAAGTAATCGAAGCAACGCCGCTCATCTGGTTCTGCATCGTCTGGTGGACCGCTGCCACGGTGTGTGCGATTCTGATGGCAATTCACCTGCGACGCCGATTGGAAATTGTGCCAAGCAGTTGGATCGGCAAGGGACAGCTAATTTACGTGCTATTCGTGTGGATGATGGTGATCGGAAATTTGATGCGCGCGATCCCTGGTTATACTCACGGTCGTATGGTGACCGAATGGGTACTGTTTATGAATGCCAGTCTGGCGACTCTGTTGATTGTTGCATTACCCCGCCCGGCGCTGCCGGTCACGGTTTGGCAGCAGTATCCCGTGTGGCGGTCACTCAGCAGTACCTGGCTCCGAGGGTTGGCGGTGACAAGCATTCTGATGTGTGCCTACGCTTTCATGACGCTGTCCATGTATCAAGAACACCTCGAAGGAAAACCATGGGCTAACCATCGCCGTTTCGGCCCTGATGCCACTTGGCGCACCAAGCCAATCCTCAAACATGGCGTCCATCCTTAGGATGATTGGCCACCGTGAACAAATGTTGATAGAATGTGGCCATGAATAGCAAAACCCCTTGCTCACCATTCGATTGTTTTTGTCTTCCTTCTTTCAACTCTCAATTGATGAATCACAAAATGCATTACTTTATTCGGTTTCTCATGGGATGCTTTTCAGTGCTTTTTACCGCGTCAGTATCTTTTCTTACGTCTTACGTAACTTCCGCGGAGCCTGCTGTGTTGTTGCCCGTGGACCTGTTGCAGCAGGGATGGATACAGCTCTTCGATGGTCAAACGCTGTTTGGTTGGCAAGCGGGGAGCGAAGTGAACTGGCGAGTTGAAGAAGGTGCGATTGTTGCCGACCAGGGCGAGATGGGTGTGCTGTACACGACAACCCAATTTTCCAACTACGAACTGCAACTGGAATTTGCCGCGGAGACTGACACCAACAGTGGTGTTTTTGTTCACACCTCGGCCCATCCGGTGGATCTCGAGAGTGACTGTTACGAGGTCAATATTGCTCCACGGGACAATCCATTTCCCACAGGCAGCGTTGTCGATGTATGGAAAAGGCCCAATGCTCCGTCCGCTCCTCAGGCCAAGTGGCGAACGTATTCTATTCGGATTCATGGGGACGTGCTCGAACTTGCCTTGGATGGAGAACCCTACACTTCGGTGCCGGCGGGCGTGAAATTGCATTCACTGAGGCGCGGGCGTATCGGCTTGCAATTCAATCATGGTCGTATTGCCTTTCGAAATATACGGTTGCGCCCACTGGGCCAGTCGCCAATTTTCAATGGTCGGGACCTTGCGGGATGGAGTACCGAACTGGCTGAAAAGAGCCGTTTCGAAGTGTCGGATGCTGGCGAACTTCGCGTTTTGGATGGTCGAGGGCAAATCGAAACGAATGAAGTCTTTGGCGATTTTGTCCTGCAACTCGAGTGTTACGTCAATGGCAAGGATCTCAACTCAGGGATTTTCTTTCGCTGCATTCCGGGTGATTTCATGATGGGATACGAAAGCCAAATCCACAATGGATTGATCGATAACGATCCGACCCAACCGCTCGATTGTGGTACCGGTGGCATTTTTCGCCGCCAAAATGCGCGCCGCATTGTCGCCAAAGATTATGCCTGGTTTTACAAAACCCTGGTCGCTGACGGTTCCCACGTGGCGACTTGGGTAAACGGTTACCAGGTCTGCGATTGGACAGACACCCGACCTCAGCACGAGAATCCGCGCAAAGGTCTTCGGGTCGAGCCCGGCACACTGGCAATCCAGGGTCACGACCCAACCACCGACTTAAGATTTCGCAATCTCCAGATAAGCGAGCTATCGCAACGCATGGCGCCAGCCGGAAAGTAGTTGAACAGCGTGGTTTGGGGCAATGCCGAATGGTTAGAGGCTAAGTAGTACTGTCGGGTTGGGTGATAGGCAATGGTCGGCCTTCACTCAGGGGTTTGGGTGATTCGACCCTATGACAAATAGTCCCATCGTGTGAATATATAGTATTACCGCCCGCTAGCATGGCCTTTTGTAAAGCATTATCAGCATGTTCCATAATAAGCTCGGCTGTTTCTCCCGGGTAAAACTGAGCTACACCAACACTTACGGCATAACTTAATGATGGATATTGTGGGTTGTGGTATTCGGCAGCATCGTTGCGCAGTCGCAGGAGTGGTGTGAGTGAGTTGTTTAGGGATGAAACGGGAAACAGGATTGCCAGGTTATTGGTGTTGAATCTGGCTACCAGGTCGGATTCACGCAATACGGAATTGGATAGTTGAGCCAAGGTGGCCAATAAGTTTTTGCGGGTTCGATTATCATGTTCGATGCCAGATCGCAAACTGTCGATGGTGACCAGAGCTACCGATACTTCTCTGTCGTAACGACAAGCTTCCGATGTGCGGCGACGAAGTTCTTCGAGAAATACTTTTTGCGTCGGCACCCCTGTGGTTTTGTCTGTGTAAGAATCACTCTGCTTCACTATCAGTGTCGAATTTGTGTTGCACATCTTTGATTTGGCCGAGTCGTTTTGTCCGTAACGCACACTGATATTTCCATCATGGAAATGGACACAACCTTTGCCAGCTTCTTTCGAACCGTACATGGCCGCGTCTACTCGTTGCATCAGAGAGGCAACTTCTTCCCCAGGTTGAATTTGAGCAATGCCCAAACTTGCTGACAACCGCTGTGACATTCCGCGGTAAGGAAATCGAGAGGACCTAATCAGAATGCGCGCTCTCTCAGCGACAATTTTGGCATCATCGATGTTCATCCCAGCAAGTACGATAGCAAATTCATCGCCTCCGTACCTGGCTACCAGGTCCTGTTCTCGCATCGTATGTTTCAATACATTGGCAAACGCCTCAAGCACTGCATCGCCTGCCTGATGTCCATAGCGATCGTTAATGTTTTTAAAATTGTCGATATCGAGAACAATCAAGCACGAGGGCGTCTGGTCTCGATTCCAGTCAGCAATTCGTCGAGAAAGTTCAAATTCGAATGCCCGACGGTTGGCGAGACCTGTGAGAGTGTCGGTGAGAGCATCTTTCCGGTGGGCTTCGCGTAATTCATCCATCACCTGTTGCCGGTCTTCACTCAAAGATCCAATCAGTAAGGAAATCATGACTAAGGTTGAAGCCCAAAGTGCAAATGGCATCAGCGTTCCTGAAGGCACTCCGGCAGAAAAACTGGGTAAAAATAGCGTAGAAGCTGAAAGGATACACAGCAGGGCCATCATTCGGGCACGATAAACGCCCCGATAAAATGCCGTTAACACCACGGGCAAATAGTAGAGGTCCAATATCACATGGTCATCGAAAGCAAAAAACCAGATCAAGAACGTTGCTCCCAAAATGGCCGCAACTAGCAGCATTTCGAGAAGGATATAGCGCTCCATCGTTGTTTGTTCTGTCTCTATCACACGAATTCCCTATTCACCCATCAGTTTTACCGATGGTTTCGGACCTGCTGGAAAATTTCTTTAAAAGACTAGGTCATATGAGCTCGAAAAGCCGCTTGAGACAGGGCTGTAAATAGCGAAATTATTTCTCTTTGCCGGGTGCTCAGTCCAAATGGCATAATCGATTCAGTTGTTACCCGTCATGAGAAGACTTGCTATAATGGGGCTGTCTGCATTCGCGGTCCTTTAAGTGGAATTATTGCAATGAGGCCCCTCTTACTTTGGCAACACACGTGTTTGGCCTCGCAATATGCTCGTTTGGCTGGTTGGGTTTGTTTTACTGAAAGGGCGATCCTCTTTGGTCTGGTGGTTAATTGCTTACTGCCATTGCATGGGATTTTGGCAAGCGAACCAACGCGGGAGCTTCTGACATTCGAGCAGCACATTCGCCCTCTGTTTAAAGCCTACTGTTTCGTTTGTCACGGTGAGGCGGGAGTTCAGGAAGGGAGCCTCGATGTGCGACTCAAACGGCTTCTCGTGCAGGGAGGTGATTCGGGGGCAGCGATCGATTCTGGTAACCGCTCTCATAGTTATCTGTTCGAGCGTATTGAGTCGGGTGAAATGCCGCCCGGTGAAGTTAAAATGAAGCCTGCAGAGGTTGAATTGATTGGTCGCTGGATTGACGCCGGCGCGCCAACTCTGAGGACCGAGCCAGATACCCTTGGTGACAGTTATTTTTTTACTGAAGAAGAACGTAATTTCTGGGCTTTCCAACCGGTCCAAGTCGTCGAAGTGCCGTCAGTTACGCCAGGTGATCGCTCACGTTCTCCTATCGATGCCTTCTTGTTGGCACACATGGAGCCTGCTGGATTAAGTTTTGCCCCGGATGCCGATAAAACAACCCTTTTACGTCGAGCTTGCTTCGATTTGGTGGGACTACCTCCGACACCTGAGCAAGTCAGTACGTTTTGTGCTGACACGTCGGAGGGAGCTTACTCGCGTTTGCTGGATCGGTTACTAGCCTCTCCCCATTATGGCGAACGGTGGGGGCGGCATTGGCTGGATACGGCAGGCTACGCCGAGAGTGAAGGCTATTCTCCAGCTGATCCACCCCGGCCACATGCCTACAAATATCGCGACTACGTCATTCGATCGTTGAACGATGACAAGCCAATGGACCAATTTATTCAGGAGCAGTTGGCGGGTGACGAAATGCTTGCTCCCCACGACACTGCTCAAAACACTCCTTTGGGCAAGGAGCTGTCTCCCCAGCAAATTGAGCGACTCACGGCAACCGGGTTTTTACGGATGGCAGCCGATGGTACGGCAACTGGAGGTGTCGACCAGGGTTTGGCACGAAACCAAGTAATGGCGGATACTCTGCAGATTGTTACCTCGACTCTGTTGGGGATTACTGTTGGTTGTGCCCAGTGCCATGACCACCGATATGATCCTATCCCACAGGTAGACTACTACCGACTGCGCGCAATTTTTGAACCGGCCTACGATTGGAAAAAGTGGCGAACTCCGAAGCAGCGGCTTATCTCACTCTCTACGGATGCGGATCGGTCCGAGTCGGCGCGTATTGAAAAAGAAGCGGTCGCTTTAGAGAAGAAGCGTAAGGCCAAGCAGCAAATTTACATCACTCAAACATTAGAAAAGGAACTGGCAAAAATCGATTCTCAGGTGGGTAAGGAAGCACGCATTGCCCTCGATACGCCTGCTGCCAAACGTACCAAAGAACAATTAGAGCTGCTGCGTAAGTACCCTGCCTTGAATGTAACTGCCGGTTCTCTCTACCTCTACGATCGCAAAGCGGCCGATGAACTGAAAAAGATGGTGGATGAGATCAAGCAGATTCGTGACACAAAACCGATTGAAGAGTTTATCCGCTGTCTGGCCGAAGTCCCTGGCAGTGTCCCGAAAACGCACTTATTTGCTCGCGGAGACCATGAG
The DNA here is from genome assembly GCA_039831705.1 of Pirellulales bacterium. GTDB lineage: Bacteria > Planctomycetota > Planctomycetia > Pirellulales > Lacipirellulaceae > JAJRWS01. The sequence goes on from JBDOMT010000473.1 coordinate 13,599, forward strand.
CAGCCTGACGAAGTGGTAGAGCCGGCAGCGCTCACAATTCTCGCTAATGGAAATGCGCCCACGATTGTGGATAACAATCCAAAGTTGGCCACCACAGGCCGACGATTGTCGTATGCCCGTTATCTTACCAATGGCCGCCACCCACTGACCGCCCGTGTGATGGTCAATCGGATTTGGATGCATCACTTCGGCCGAGGCCTGGTTGCCACTCCGGGCGATTTTGGAACGCTCGGCGCGAGGCCAACCCACCCGAAATTGTTGGACTGGCTGGCGAATCATTTGGTGGAAGGAGGCTGGCGTCTGAAACGGCTGCACAAGCTTATCATGATGTCGACCGCTTATCGGCAGTCATCCGCTCAAAACCCCGAAGTGGATCCTGTCATTGAGGAGAGCTACTATGCACGCTGGAAGGTACGCAGATTGGAAGCCGAGGTAATACGCGACGCAATCATACGCCTCAGTGGTAAGCTGAACCTCCAGATGTTTGGCCCCGCGGTCCCCATTCGCGAAGATGAAGTGGGACAAATTGTGGTGGGCATCGATACGACCGACAGTGCCGACCGTCCTACGGGTAAAGTGATTCCCATGCATGGCCAAGAGTATCGACGTAGTGTGTATATAACAGTAAAACGCAGCCAACCTTTGGCGGTACTCGATACGTTTGACGCACCGATCATGGAGCCCAACTGCAAACGTCGCTCAGTATCTACGGTGACGCCCCAGGCGTTGCTGCTGTTGAACAGTCCGCTCGTTCACTCCCTGGCCGACCTGTTTGCGTATCGTGTGGTTCAGGAAACGGATTCTCGAGCCAGTCCAGACCAGGCCAATCCAGACCAGTTCAGTGCCCCTCAGGCCAATAATTCACAGGCCAATAATTCACGGGCCATGGTAAGGGCCCAATTCGCTTGGCAGTTGGCCTACTCGCGTTTGCCGACCGAAAACCAATTGCAGGAAGCGGTCACCTTTCTCGACCAACTTACCCTGTATTACCAGGAGGCCGAGGCTCAAGGCACAAAAAATGTCCAGGACAAAGATTCAAATCAATTTGATCCTGCACGCCGAGCGTTGACCAGCTTCTGCCAGGCGCTGCTTAGCTCCAATCGATTTCTTTACGTAGACTAAAATGAAAAAGCTACTTGTGAATAATTCGGCTGACATCGTATCGGCACGCAGGCATTTTCTTGCCTCCGGTGCCATGGGCCTAAGTTCTGTCGCACTTTCCTGGCTGCTGCGGCAAGAGCGAGCTTTTGCGGTACCCGCCAAGCCAAAATCTGGTCCGCAGCGATATGATCTGTTGCCGAAAAATCCAGCTCACCAACCGCGCGCCACCGCGATGATCTCCCTGTTCATGCAAGGTGGGCCTAGCCAGGTTGATCTGTTCGACCCCAAGCCAGAACTCACCCGATACAATGGCAAACCCTACCCTCATAAGGTGAAGTACGACAATGCAGCACAGGCCAGTTCGACCTGTTTTGGGAGCCCCTGGAAGTTTGCCAGGCAGGGCCAGTGCGGCATGGAACTCTCCGAGCTAGTTCCCAACTTAGCGAAGGTCGCGGACGACATCACTCTGATTCGCTCGATGCAGACCGGTGTTAACAACCATGTGCAAGCCATCGATGCACTCAACACGGGGCAAATTCAAAAGGGCCGTCCCGCGTTAGGTAGTTGGTTCACTTATGGACTTGGCAATGCGAGTGCCTCGTTGCCCGCTTTTTTGGTGCTGACGGACCCGCGTGGATTACCGGTAGCTGGTGTACGCAACTGGTCCAATGGTTCGCTCCCGTCGCTCTACCAGGGTACGGTCGTGCGTCCCAAGGAACCACGAATCCTCAATCTCGACGCGCCAAAGCATATCGATGCGGAGGTACAGCGCCGTTACCTGGACTATCTCGATCGTTTAAATCGCCAACACCTTCAGCAGTATCCGGGGGAATCGGACTTGGCAGCACGCATATCCAGTTACGAATTGGCTGCCAAAATGCAAGACTCGGCCCGCGAAGCTCTTAACATTGGCCAAGAAAGTAAGGCGACACTCAAGCTTTACGGTACTGATGACGCTGCCACGAAAGATTTCGGTACCCGCTGTCTGATTGCCCGTCGACTGGTAGAACGGGGAGTAAGATTTGTGCAGCTCTTTACCGGGAATCAAACTTGGGACCACCATGGGAGTATTCGCTCAGGGTTGCCGGCGGCTTGTCGTTACACCGACAAACCTTCTGTGGCTTTGGTTCAAGATCTGAAAAGTCGTGGGCTGCTGGACACGACCATCGTACATTGGGGTGGTGAGATGGGGCGGCTACCCGTAATCCAAAATGATACCGGAGCGGCGAAAGTTGGCCGCGACCACAATACCTACGGCTTTAGTATGTGGCTGGCGGGGGGCGGATTTCGAGGCGGGTACGTCCACGGTACCACCGACGATTTCGGGCACCACGCGGTGGAAGGAATCGTCACTCACCACGATTACCATGCCACTCTGCTGCATCTATTCGGACTCGATCCCGAAAAACTGGTATTCCAGAGTGGTCCGCGCACACAAGAGTTGGTCAAGCCGCAAGAAGGAAAAGTTGTGTATGATTTGCTGAGTTGACCGCTGTCTACTCACCTGGCATGCTTTCTATGTGCTTGCCGGCGCGGAACAATAAGATTGCCAGGACCACCACCATAAGGCTGATTACGCCAGCCAGGAAGAGTCGGTTATCCAATATTCTGCTGAATTGGAAACCGGGATTTTTATCGAGGTTGGGATTTATGACTTGCGGTCCGAGCG
>JBDOMT010000451.1:0-16338 GCA_039831705.1 Pirellulales bacterium
TCACCTCGCGGTTACCTCCGATAGGACCCGCAGGGGACTTCCACCCCCAATCTCTTCACCATGCCCAACGCACTTGCCGTCGCCTACGGCTCCGGCAAAGGCAACGCCGCAGAGTTGATCTACTAACGTAGCTACGCTACGTTAGTGAAAAGTGAGGCCGCGTTTTAACAATCTGCGGGACATCCCCCTCTCCTGACAACTCGACGGTGAGTTGCGTAGTAACCCCGAACCTCGAATTCGAGAACAGCATGACAATCATCAGGTCGACAATCTTCTGTGTTTTGGTTTCATCCCTCCTCCTCACTGCAAACTCGCATGCATCCGCCGCTGAAAAACTGAGCGATATTCTCCTTGAAGCAAAATGGGACGGCATTATCGGCACATGGGTCGACGCAGATACAAAGGGAGCGACAGTCAATGCCACGTACGCTTGGAAGATCAAGGACCGAGTGATTGAGGTCACAACCAAGCAAGGCAATCAGGAAACTGCCGCGTTGATGGGCGTCAATGGAAAAACAGGGGCCGTCTTTCACATGGGTGCCGACAGCGACGGCACTTCATCACTTGGAGAATGGAAAGTTGAAGATAACGGCGACGCCGTCCTTGGCATCGTATTCACCAGTGGCGACGGTGAAGACGGCGCTTTGAGCATTCGGCATCACCGTGTGGACAAAGACACAATACTGGTCACGATTGAACTGCCCCAGCCCATCCAGTTCAAGCTGATCCGCGCGAAGAAATAGCTCGTGACATTACAAATCTGGCCTATATTCTGGGCTATTCCGGGCCGGATGGACAGAAAAGGAGCATTTTCATGGCAACTGGTCCTACTTGGAGAAAACCCCATTGGTTGAGCTGTTTTCGCAATCCAATTACAATACCACACAACCCCCTCGTCCTAACCAGTTGCTACTATTCGACTAACGTTGGGACACTAGTGAGTGCACATATGTTCACTTATCGCAAATAGGGGAGGGGCAAACGGCTTGGTGCCGCTAGGCGGCCTCCCAGGGCCTGTGGGGTCATGAGTTAGTAACTATCGATAACTTCGCCGAGGTTGCGAGTAGAAAGAGCCTGATAGACTTGCAAGTCTATCGTCTCACTCAGAAAAACGCCGTGTCCGTCACCGAAAGTAAACTGGGCCCCGCCGGGGTGAGCACTGGCGAAGCTGCCATTGGTCTTGTAGCCATATAAATTAATCGTGATCCCTTGTCCAACCGGGGTATTCATGGGATTGTCGGTAGAACGCAAAGAATCGAGGTGTCGAGATGCGGCAGACCAGCGGTTGGAGGTTTCCTTTTCATGTCCGTTGATCGTTTCACCTAGGTAGAGCGTATTGCTGGTTCCGTCAGTGACTTCCTGGATGGTGATGTTGCGGTTGTACATGAACATCCCGCTGTTATCCATCTTTACCGTAAGGGTGTCGATTCCAAAACTGGGACCATTGGAACCCATCGAAAAAGCGTAACTTCCCGTGGCTTCGGGTTCGCCACGGTGATCGGCGTGAGGATCTTTAAGATCGGAAGGGCAGGAATAGATCGGTACAATCGAGCCGACAGCAAAGGTGTTGGTGTCGTGAGAATTTCTTCTAAAATATTCGGGCCAATTCTTTTTGGTCCAAGGTCCATCGGCGAAATCAAAACGGTCGAAAAGTGCTTGATGTTCAACGAAGGGTAAGATAGCAATCAGACCACTGGGGGCTCGCCTGAGACTAGGATTCGGATCTTCGCATTGCAAAATTGTAACATCATCACATCCCATTCTTCCGGAAGGGTATTCTTTGTGAGAAGTATGGTACAACTCGATCCCAAGCCCTATTTGTTTCAGGTTATTCAGACATTGCGATCTCCGCGCCGCCTCGCGTGCCGCTTGAATGGCCGGAAGCAACAGGGCCACCAAGATACCAATGATGGCGATCACTACCAGTAACTCAACCAAGGTAAAACCACGACGTGAATGCATGATGTCCTCCCAATACCGGATACACACTATCGCCGCGTCATTGTATTGCTGTAGACGGTTTGGATCAACACAATTGAAGCCGACCTGGTCTATTAATCGAGATTTCCAATTTGGACTTTCTGTATGGCGATTTTAATCTTCACCAACCACTGTACACACCCCGATATGTACCCTGATTCCATTTAATTATCACCCCAATGTCAACCAGCCATTGGTGCTAGATAGGCACGTCTATTTCCCGCCAACTATCAGCAAATTGGCAGGGTGTATCGACTACAGAATGGTCAGATGCCCCCATCTGCACCCAAGTACCCTTCTCAATAGCACCCATCAATAACTGTGCTATTTTATCGTTTTTACGCACAACGATATTCTGCTAAATAGGGGCCATGCCTAGCAAGTAGTGATATACAATATGATTACATTTAAGTACTTAGTGATGCTTTTCAATGCCTGTTGCATATTATTGGCTGGTAGTTAGCGTCTAGACATTACGTCTGTTTTTATCGCTTATGCGCAATATATTTTACATGTGGTAAGTGGCAATAATGCCTTAAAACGCTGGAAATAGGTGTTTTGCTTAGCTAGTGGTGGTGAGATGGGGTGTGTATAGATCCCCACACCAGAGCAAGCCAATTCACATTCACGTTGATACACCTCGTGATACGTTTCGTGATACACAATAGTATTACATGGGTACAATTGTACAGGTTTGGGTGTATCAAAATAATGGTTATATAGCAGCATATGCCTATCAGGGCAGTCTAAGACGGTGGTTTTAGTCCCTCCTCCGTAGCCGAAGGTTGGTGGTTCGAATCCAGCCGGGGGTACTTATACAGCATCGACGTATTTAGTACTTTATTTCGCTGCCGATCACGAATGAACTTGAATGAGTCGGCGTTTCCTGACGCAAGGATTGGCGGATATGCAACTATTCGATCTTAGTGGCAAAGTGGCGTTGGTGACGGGAGGAACTCGCGGCCTGGGGCTGGCGATGGCGCGTGCACTGGCCGATGCGGGAGCGAAAGTGGCAGTGGTGGGTCGATCGCAACCACAAGCGGATGAATCGCAGTCTCCCTTCTTATTTATGCCCGCTGATTTGTCTACGACTCAAGGCCGCGCCGGCTTAATAGAACGAGTGGTCGATCAATGCGGCTCGATTGATATTTTACTGCATGCTGCGGGCAACCAAATCCGCCATGAAGCGGCCGTTTTTCCCCCCGATGACTTTGATGCGGTGATGGCGGTCCATGTGACAGCCGCAATGGACTTAGCGCAACAATCGTCAAAATTCATGCTGGCGAGACAGTCAGGAAAAATCATTTTGGTTTCCAGTGTTCTTGGATTTCAGGGTGGCTGCATGGTCCCCGCCTACGTCGCCGCCAAGCATGCTGTGATTGGCCTCGCGCGTGCACTGACCAACGAATGGGCCAGGCATGGGATCAATGTGAACGCAATTGCACCAGGCTACTTCGATGCGGGAGTGGCAAAGGGGGTGATCGACGATCCTGTGCGTGGGCCCAAAATCCTTGAGCGAATTCCTGCCGGTCGCTATGGCGACCCTACGGATCTGGCGGGTGCCGCAGTTTTTCTGGCTTCAGAATCTTCAAACTATGTGCATGGCCATACACTGGTGGTCGATGGAGGATGGTTGTCCCGATGAAAGTTGAACTACAAGGTCAAGTAGCGGTAGTCACCGGTGCGGCACGTGGAATCGGTCGGGCTATCGCCGACAAACTGGCTGACAATGGTGCGATCACTATTTATACCGACATTGATGAGGCTGCGGTTCTTCAAGCCGCAAAAGATTCGCCAGGCCAAAGTCATGCCGCGGTCATGAACGTGGCTAATGAGCTACAGGTCAAACAGGTCGTAGTTGATCTAATCGATCGCTATAGCAAAATCGATATCCTGATTAATAACGCAGGGGTCAATACTTTAGAGCACCGCGTGACCATCGACGAATTTCCCAAAGAAGAATGGGATCGACTATTAAACATCGATCTGACAGGACTGTTTCTTGTAAGCAAAGAGGTGGCTAAACGAATGAAACTGGCAAAATCAGGACGAATTATCAACATCGCATCCATCGTAGGACTCGTACCACTTCGACTCCAGTGCGCCTTTACTGCCGCTAAGGCGGGGGTGATCAATCTCAGTAAAGCCATGGCTATTGAGTTGGGAAATCAAGGCATCCTGGTCAACGCGATTGCGCCCGGATCGATTGTGACCGAGGGAACAAAAAAACTTTTTTATAGTGAAGAGGGCACATTTCGCCACGGCGTACAGGACTTGATGGACCACATTCCACTCGGTCGCCCAGGTCAAGTAGAGGACGTTGCTCACACGGTCCTGTTCTTAGCGGCGCCCCAAAGCAGTTATATCACAGGAACCGTACTGACAGTCGATGGGGGTTGGACGGCCGGGTATTCACGTAACTTCTAACAAACGTTCAGCGCGACCAAGCCAAAATCTATTCCTAAGGATCAAAACGATGGCCAAATTCATAGAGTTTAAGGGATATCAAGGTGACAAGCCTCCCACCATTGCCAAACCCGACACACCGCCCGACCCCATGATTGTCACTGTGCAGGATGGGGTTCCCACCGTTTATCCAGGCTGCTACGGCACATCGGTGCGCGTAGTCCATCCGGTTAATCCCAAGGCGCCAGCCAAAAACATGGGGCTGGTTCAATTCTATGTGCCACCTCATGCCGTCCTTGAACCGGGCAGCCACGAAACGGAAGAAACCTATGTCATTCTCGAAGGCAAAGGGACGATGACATTCGCACGCGACAAGCGTGAAGTATGCAAAGGGGACTTTATCTATTTGCCGCCATGGTGCGTTCACGGAATCGAGAATACCGGCACCGAACCGCTGGTCGTGCTGATCTGTACCTCTCCACCCAATCCGTAAGGATTCTGGAGGAACGCATTGATCGAAAGGTGGATCGGCTCTTTGGAATACGATTGATTGAAGGGATCGACCTAAGGATTTTCCTCAGCCGTATTTTTCTGCACACACATCGCCAGGACAGCACCTAGCAGTAAAATGCCAGCCATTGACCACAATCCAAAACTTCCCAGGATATTCGCGCCTAAAAACCCGCCGATGTTTCCTATGGAATTGATCATTGCGATTCCCCCAGCCGCTGCGACACCAGTCAGGAAGGCGGTTGGCAACGTCCAGAACACTGGCAACATACTCATCATGCCTGCCTGAGCAAGACATAAACCAACGAGCGCCAATATGGGCGACGGACTCCAAGCCGTCAAACTCCATCCCCCTGCCGCTATCAGAGCTGCTACTGCCAAGTGGCCTCGTCGCTCGTTCATTCGGTCTGAACTGATACCGAAAAGAGTCATCCCGATGACCGCACACAGGTGAGGGACAGCGCAGAGTAATCCAATCTGGAAAGTACTCAGGGCATCAAACTGCGCTTGAATCAGCTTGGGAAAGTATGCTCCCCCTGCGTTCGCGCCCACTGCCACGGTGAAGTAGATTGCAATGAGCAACCACACTCGCCACTGCAACATTGCCACCAGACGATCTGCATTGTGCCGCTGTTGAGTTTCCTGTTCCTCTCTCTGCATACGTGCTACCAGCCAGTCTCGCTGCTGAGTCGAAAGCCATGTTGCGTCTTTGGGATAATCGGTGAGGTACACGAGGACGAAAAATCCCAAGATGACCGATGGAATGCCCTCCAGCAGAAAGAGCCATTGCCAGCCATGCAAACCGAACACTGTATCGAGGTATTGCATGATCAGCCCTGATACAGGATTGCCAAACACATTGGCCAAGCCGATGGCCAGCATAAAAAAAGCCGTCATTTTCGCGCGCTGCTGTTGGGGAAACCAATAGCTCAGGTAGAGGATGATGCCTGGAAAAAAGCCTGCTTCGGCAATCCCCAGCAGGATACGAAGCGTGTAGAAACTCCATGGATCGCGGACGAACATCATGCAGCCTGAAACCAAGCCCCAGCTGATCATGATCCGTGCAATCCACCGCCGTGCGCCGAATTTGCGCAGCAACAGGTTGCTGGGCAGTTCAAACACCAGATACCCGAGATAAAAGATACCGTAGCCCAAATTGAACATCGCCTCGCTCAGCTGCAAATCGTCCTGCATCTGCAACCGGGCGAAGCCGAGGTTAGCGCGGTCCAAAATATTGAGGACATACAGCAGGCAAATGAAAGGGATCAGCCTCCAGGCAACTTTCTTCAGTGTGGTTTTTTCCAGGTCGGAATCGATCATGAGGCTCCTTTGCGCCTGCGTGTGGAGGGAACGTCAATACAACACGATCGCTCGTCCTGGTCCGCCGTGACAGTCACGTATTTTCACAGCGGCGAACAGGAAGTAGGCATCTTTGCCATGGGGAATGCTGTTGAGGTTGTGCAGGAACTCTACAGCAACCATCTCGTGGCTGCCAAGTGCCCAGTAAGTCATGAGCGCGCGTCGCGGATCGACTCCACCGAGATCCGGGGCGTCAATTCCGACACAGCGAATGCCTTTGCTCTTCAGGTAGACGATCGCGTCCGGGCCGAGAGCTGGCCATCCTTCGCTCTTACCCTTCAGCGGATTGGACCAGACGCCGGTGCCGTTTGGCTGTGGTCGCAGATGTCTGTCAAGATGTCCGGTGTATAACAGTACAATGTCACCCTCCGTGAGCGCGCCATTCGTTTTTTCCACTGCTTGAATGTGAGCGGGTGTTATCTCCGGAGACATGGGCCATGCTTTCCTGGACGTGCTACCCACGAGCGATCGGACATCGACAACTCGCACTCGACCACAGGTCCAACTCAATGGCACTTGTTCCGTCGTCATGGTACTGGCGCCGCGCGGGCCGTATTCCTGTTCATACTCTTCCAGCCAGCCACGAACTTCTGGAGGGTATTGCACAGGTTTTCGGGTCGAAGGTAACGCAAACGCCGGTGGAACCAGATGGGTTCCCGCCATGCTATCCATCAGGTGTGTGTGATGCCACATGTCAAGATAGTCGGAGTACAGAAAATCGACCTTCAAGTAAACCTGTCGATGATTGCCCGTACCGATACCAGGAGAAGTGAGAGGAACCTTAGAGGACAGCGTCGGTGACAGGTCAATCACTCGCTTGTTTTTGCACGACTCGATCAGCCGCCCTGGTAACTCGCCTCCAGTGATCGCAAATGCACGACCCTCACTGTACGGTCCACCTTCGTGCTTCGGCCCGAGCATGCAGTAAAACGCGCCGGTCGGTGGCAACGCGCGGAGATTCGTCGCACCTTCCGTCCAGATCATGCCGTGTTTCAGGCCTGCGTAATGGGTCGGTTCAGCAAGGATGGGTAACGGCCCCATACTGGCACTGTCGGTACCAAGCGTCATGACTTTGCGAGACGCCAGAAACTCCATGCAATCGGGATCGGGATCGGGATATCCCGGAGTTTTTCGATCTAACACATCGGCGATGTATCGGCTGCCGGCTGGAAACGGTCGGTAGTATCGATCTGAATAATCACTCCGGAACAAGACGACGTCGCCGAATTGTAGTTTTCGGTGCTGTTGTTCGAATCGTTTCACATGCTCTTGAGTGACCAGCGGACTTTCGCCTTTGGCTGCTTGGTCGAGCAGATCGCGCACATCGACAACACATGCTTCGCCGCCAAACTGCCAGGCTTCGATCTTGTCTGTGTACGCAAGACCTAATTTACCCGACTTAGGACGATTCAAATCGGGCCGAGCGACCGAATGAGGTGGCACATCAAGCTGTGTTCCTGTATTCCCATCGATTAGCAAAGTATCAATATTGTACGGACTATCAGGACCTATCGTCCGCTGGTGAGTGATCTGAAATCGGGGAAACGGATTCGACGGCCAAGTCGCAGGGTACTCCGGGGCGACGACCAAAGAACAGTCGATAAATTCCGGCTCAACCGCGAAGCACCCGCTAAAGTGGCCTGGAAAGAGGCAGTAGGCAATCGGCAATACCGAGTAGAGAAGATAATTCTTTGTTGCCAGGTACGATGCTTTCGGTATTATCATTGGGCGCGATAGACTTGTGTTTGCGATACTTGGGCGGATGCTGAGTAGAGATATGCGACATGATACAACCTTTCTTGATTCTATTCCTGCCATTGACAGGAATTCTCGATATTTACAGGCTGCACTGCCGACCGCCTGCAGGTACAAAAGGATCTGTTTTTCAGCGACTTTTCAAAGTGGACGGGGCCGGCTCGAACCGCCGACAGCGGCCATTTCAGGGGAATATAAAACCGCCGCTAGACTCTACTACGGTAGGCATTTCCTGGGACAATAGCGTTTTGGTGATTCGTAGAAAGTGTACATCAGGATACAAACGGCATGAAATGGCATCTCCAAACGTCTCACCCTATTGTGGTGTAAGGTGAGCCTGGAAAGTCAAATTGGCCACCGTCTGGTGGACTGGTTTTGGCGATCTTTGCCTTGATTGGGTAATCTAAAAGGGGACACTCAACTATGTGCCGGAAAATATTTTGACCTCTACGATGCGGATAAAATCAAATTGCCACCCTATAAGGCCGATGATCTTGCAGATCTTCCGCCTAAGGTGTGCAAGGCGAAGGACCGCGATATCTTACTGCCGGGCATGAAGCCGGAAGAATACGCCATCATGAACCAGGATTGGCGCTCTATCCACTATGCCGATGGAACCGAGGAATTTTACGATAGTAGACAAGATCCAAATGAGTGGGAAAACCTGGCGGCGAAGCCTGAATATGGGGATGCCAAGGCGAAGCTCCGAGTCGCCGCTCCCTCCGCCTTCGCAAAACCAGGTCCGAGTGCCAAAACTTTGAAGTTGGTGATCGACGGTGATCAGTTCCAATGGCAGGCCAGGCACGTGTCCAGAAAGAAGTAAAGGTGTAATCCTGATGAAGCAAATCCTTGCGAGTCTCCTGGGAGCATGCGTGCTATTTGGCGGATCCTTCGTTGGTGCCACAGATGATCCGAACATTATCTTCATCCTCGTCGACGATATGGGTTACGGCGATCCTGGTTGCTTCAACTCCCAGTCGAAAATTCCGACACCGAATATCGATTCACTTGCTCGAGCAGGAATGCGTTTCACCGATGCCCACGCCCCGGGTGCTTTGTGCCATTTGTCGAGATATGGCCTACTCACAGGACAACATCCGTTCCGCATCAACGTAAACCTGTGGCGGCAGCAACCACTCATCCAAGAGAGCCAGATGACGATCGCGTCACTGCTCGAGTCGCAAGGGTACCACACGGCAATGGTCGGCAAGTGGCATCTGGGCTTCCAAGAGAACGGTTACGACCAGCCTTTGCCCGGCGGACCTGCCGATCGCGGATTCAACTCGTTCTTCGGCATCCGCGCCTCAACGGACATTCCTCCTTATTTCTACATTCGAGGCAATCAGGCCGTGTCAGCGCCAACCGATCATATCGATGCCAACAACAGTCCAGGTTGGTCGCCGATCCAAGGCGCGTTTTGGCGCGCCGGTGGTATTGCGCCTGATTTGCAATTAAAAGACGTACTGCCTCGATTCACCGACGAAGCAGTCACGGTAATTCAAAACCACGCGCGAAACGACAGCGACAAGCGACTCATGCTCTACCTCGCTTATCCAGCGCCTCACACTCCCTGGCTACCCGCACCAGAATTTCAAAGGCGCAGCAAGGCTGGCATGTTCGGAGATTTTTTGGTGATGGTCGATGCCATGATTGGCCGTGTCCTCACAGCACTCGACACGGCCGGCATGGGTGACGACACTTTGGTCATTTTTACTTCCGACAACGGTCCGGTCTGGCTTGACGCAGACATCCATCGGTTCGGTCACGATTCCGTTGGCGGTCTGCGCGGGATGAAAGCAGATGCCTGGGAAGGTGGCCACCGAATGCCGTTTATCGCCCGGTGGCCAGGAAGAGTAAAGGCAGGCTCGACCAGTGAGCAAACAATCTGCTTTACTGATATGCTGGCGACTTTCGCTGCAATCACCGGTGCAGAACTACCTGCAGATGCGGGACCGGACAGCTTTAATATCCTCCCAGTTCTACTCGGAAAGCAACCGCCAGAAGAGCCAATTCGTGGTCCGCTGGTCATTCCCGCCAGCGGCATGATGTCTATCCGCTCTGGCCCCTGGAAACTGATTAACGGATTGGGCTCCGGCGGGTTCTCGCAGCCACGCAGGGTAAAACCGACTGAGAATGGAGCAACTGGTCAACTCTATCAGTTGATTGATGACCCCGCAGAAACCAACAATCTCTATACGAAATATCCCCACATCGTAGAGCAGCTAGAAGACGAACTAAGACGGATCCAAAACCAACAGAAGACTCGACCTTGATCGCCGAACAATCAACTCAAATGCAAATGCAAGATGGCAATAGCCGCTCGGATCGACTCGGCATAGATTGGCTGACTAACAAGCTTACTTCTTCATCACTTGCAATCACAGGTATCGTCATGAGGTTGCCCGTCCTTATCTGGTTCGTATGCAGTTCAAGTTGTTTGGCGCCCGATTTTTCGCATGCCGCAACCAGGTTGCATCCCAACATCGTTATAGTTTTGACGGACGATCAAGGCTACGCCGATATCAGTTTGAATCCGTATCATCCAGAAGAGGTCTCAACACCTCATATGGATGCATTGGCCAGCGAGGGTGTCACATTTACGCAGGGCTACACAAGCGGACATGTCTGCTCGCCGACGCGCGCCGGTTTGATGTTGGGACGTTATCAACAGCGTGTCGGTGTCTACTCGGCAGGCGATGGAGGACGCGGATTCCAACCGAAAACGCCGATCTTTCCTTCGTTTCTGCCCGACACTTATGTTTCGACAGCGATTGGCAAGTGGCACCTGGGGCTGGATGTGGACTATCCCAAATTGAAGTGGCACGCAATGAATCGAGGATTTGACGAGTGCTACAAATTCATGGGTCGCGGCGGTCACGACTACTTCAATCTCCGCTCATTTGCGGAAGGAAAATTCATGCATCCGATCTGCCGTAACAAGCAGCGCATCAACGATGAGGGCTATTTGACCAACCGTCTGTCAGAGGAAGCCGTCGCCTTCATCGATCGGAACAAATCGCGACCATTCTTTCTTTATCTTGCGTACAACGCAGTCCACTCACCAGCACAAGCGCCGCAAGACGATATCAGAGCGTATCAAAAACGCTATCCCAATATCAGCAACCAGCGCGCAACCTTAATGGCAATGCTTGAGCACCTGGATGAGGGCATTGGTAGTGTTGTGTCGAAGTTAAGGCAGGAAGGATTATTTGATAACACGCTTCTGTATTTCCTGACCGACAACGGTGGTTCGAAGGCGATGCGGGCCAACAACGCACCGTTGCGTGGATTTAAGGGCAGCCTTGAGGAAGGCGGAATCCGCACACCGTTTATTGTCAGTTGGCCGGATAAATTTCCTGGTGGACGCACAGTGAAAACTCCGGCGATTTCGTTGGACATATTGCCAACCACTCTCGACGCGATTGACTCCTTGCCAAGAGAGAATCAATTTGACGGCAAGAGCCTGCTGCCACTTCTAACCGGCACGACTCAATCGCATCACGACACGCTCTTTTGGTGCAAGGGAGCTGGCGAATGGGCAGTTCGACGTGGTGAATGGAAACTACTGACATCGAAGGGTCAGATGGAACTGTTCAACTTGACTGACGATCCGTCCGAGCAGCGAAATCTTGCAAGCGGACAATCGACACAGGTCAAGATACTGAGCGACGCTTTCGACGAGTGGCTTGAGCAGATGGCCAACCCAATCACAGGCGGCAGTCGGCACTGGGAGCCTAAATCAGCGAATGAGCACCCACCAGACAGAGAAAAAGTGCGATTACAAAAACGTACGTTGCGTCAGAAGCAACACAGAACCAACATTAAGGCAATGAAAAAGAATAGCAACGCTACGAAGGAACCCACGGAATGAAAATGATTGCCATCCTGATAGTCACCCAGTTCGCGCTAGGCACCAGCACCAGCGCCCGCGCCTCAGAACTCACAACACGTCCCAATATCTTGTTTATTGTTTGCGATGACTTGAACACGCATGTCACCACCTCCGGCTACGCACATATCAAGACGCCCGCATTTGACCAATTGTCTGCAGCGGGAATGACATTTCGTCGAGCCTACTGTCAGTATCCGGTCTGCGGCCCGTCGCGCGCGTCGTTTCTCAGTGGACTCTATCCGGAATCGACCGGGATTCTCGACAACAAGTCCGACATTCGGCAAACACGGCCTGGTACAGTTTCAATGCCACACTGTTTCAAGCAGGCAGGATATTGGACCGCTGCGGTCGGCAAGGTGTTCCACAATATGAAAACCGATCCAGGAAAGGTGGCGTGGGATCAGGTATTGCGTTTCGACAATGACCAAATGCCTTTGGTCACGCAGGCCATAGAGGCATTTGAAAAACAACATGGTTCGGTCAAAAAGGGCAAGAATCGCCGTCGCTGGAAGGAGCACCTGGCGGCACTATCAACGCAAACACGCGGCCAGGAGCAACCCGGCTATGGCCCCTCAGGACTTCGCGATCAGCAGCACAAGGACGGCAAGAACGTGCGTCAGATAGCCTCGTGGCTCGACAACAAGGCTTACGGTGACAAACCTTTTTTCATCGTCGGCGGCATTCAGAAACCGCACGTCCCGTTTCTTGCCCCCGATGCTTACTTCGCACTTTACCCAAAAGACGATCTGTCTTTCCGATTGACTCCCATGGGATTTTGGAATCAAGCACCCAGGTTGGCGATGGTCAGACGGTATAAGAGTTTCGGTTTTGATCTAGGAGTCGAGAACGACCCGCTGCGACGCGAGTACACTCAGGCCTACCACGCGTGTATTTCCTTTATCGATGCACAGATCGGCCTGCTGTTCGATGCTTTGAAGCGAAACGGTTTGTGGGACAACACCATTATCGTGCTCACCTCCGATCATGGCTATCAGCTGGGTGAACACTTCATGTGGGGAAAGGTTACGCTATTTGAAGAATGTGCGCGTGTACCGATGATCGTCCGTGTACCGGGACACTCACAGGCTGGTTCTCAAACCGAGGGATTGGTCGAGCTCATCGATGTTTTCCCCACACTGATAGACCTCTGTGACGTCGATTCCCCGCACACGCTGCAAGGAAAGAGTTTTGCCTCGATGTTGAACGCTCCGGGAAGTTCCGGCAAAGAGGTTGCGTATACGGTGGTAACTCGTGGCGCGTTGCTTGGGCACTCGATCCGCACCGCACATTAGCGCTATGCCGAATGGGGCAGCCCAGATCAGGCCGAGCTATACGATCTCGACAACGATCCGTACGAATATCAAAATCTGGCTGCCAGCGGCAAGCATCTTAAGCTTCGCAACAGAATGCATGAAATGTTGGTCAAGACGAGTAAACGGGCGGCCGGATCCTCGCACATTCAAGAAAACTAGCCGCGAATCAAGAAAATGGTTCTTTAGAATGTTATGTCCACCAATGTGGTTGAAGGCACACAAACATGTGATTTCGCTCTGTAGTTTAGCGTATGGATGTTTTTTGCCGCCCTCAGAAGATATTCTCACCGGCAAACGAAGTAGACGGCATGCATAGCGACGGTTCGTGGCTATAAAAAGGGTCGGAGAATTCGCATCTTTGCGCTTTAGGCGATGATAACGTTGATGGGTTGGCCGTAGCTTGACTTGGCAAGTTTGCAAACGGTACAACAGAAAATCCATCATGGTGAAGGAGCACTTGGGTTGAGAGATAAGCCATGGCCACGAGTCCCAAGGAATGCCTTAGATGAAGACACTATTGATATTCGCCAGCGCAAGCATTTTGGCAACCATCGCAACCCAGGCCGGCAACGCCGAGGAGCGGCCCAACGTTTTGTTCATCTTGACCGATGACCAGCGTTATGACGCATTGAGCTGTATGGGGCATTCGCATCTCAAGACACCAAACATCGATCGGCTCGCCAGTGAGGGACTTTTGTTCAAGAACCACTTCTGCACGACCAGCCTCTGCTCCCCCAGTCGTGCGTCGATCTTAAGCGGTTTGTACGCCCACACACACGGTGTGTTCAACAATTTCACTGAGTATCCGGCCGGGATGGTGAGCTTTCCCATGCGGCTGCAAGAATCGGGCTACCAGACGGCCTATGTTGGCAAGTGGCATATGGGCGAAAAAAACGACAACCCGCGTCCCGGTTTCGACTATTTCGTCACACACAAAGGCCAGGGGCAGTATTTTGACACGGAATTCAATTTCAACGGCAAAGGCCGCCGGGTTGTTCCTGGATACTACACGAAGGTCGTCACCGACATGGCCATCGATTGGATCTCTAAGCGGAAAGATGGCAAGCCATGGCTCTTGATGGTCGGCCACAAAGCGCCCCACAGCTTTTACCTGCCAGAGAAGAAATACGAGAACGCCTTCAACAAGGCCGACATCCAGTACCCAGCCAGTGCGTTCGATCTGAAAGATAAACCCGCTTGGTTCAAGAAACGCCTTGATACCTGGCACGGCATTTATGGCCCGCTCTTCAACTGGCGCAAGAATTTTCCCGACAGCAGTTCGGAAGGGGTTAAGGACTTTGCGCGGATGGTTCGTGCCTATTGGGGTACGCTCCTTTCGGTGGACGACAGTGTCGGACGTTTGTACGACTTTCTTGAAAAGAGGGGTGAGCTGAATAACACACTGATCATCTTTACCTCGGATAACGGCCTGTTAGAAGGCGAGCACGGGATGGTCGACAAACGGACTGGTCACGAGCCGTCGATCCGTATTCCGCTGGTGGCCCGATATTCGGGCCTCACTCCGACCGATCAGCCGCGCGTGATCGAACAAATCGTGGCAACGCTCGACTTCGCGCCGTCGATTCTAGACATCTGTGGTGCACCGACACTGGCAAAGGTCCACGGCAGCAGTTGGAAACGTTTGGCCCAAGGCGATGCATCCGGCTGGCGAACGAGCTTCTACTATGAATACAACTACGAACACCAGTTTCCCTACACTCCGAACGTTCGGGCCTTGCGAACCGATCAGTTCAAATACATCCGCTACCCGCACGGCGACGGTTCGCCCGACCGGCACATGGCCGAGCTGTATGATCTCAAGATCGATCCGGGCGAGAACCGCAATCTGATCAATGATCCTGCCAAAGTGGGAACGATTCAACAACTTCGCACAGAGCTCGATCGTCTGATCAGGCTGCACGGCGACGGCAAGTCGGACCAGATGCCGATCGATCAGGGCATCCAGTCCGGATTGCCGGAAAAGTCAATTCGCTAAGAGGTGGATCGTACCCCATTCGAATTAAAATGCCCAACCACCACGCCAGAGTGTGGGGGGCAGTTCAATCAATGAAAGAAAGTGCAGGACGTTGAGGTCGTTCTGGACGCCCCTGACGCACGTTTCTACCAGATCGACCACGTCCACCACGTCTAAACATAGCACGCATGCCACTTTGAAATTCATCCAAAGAGATGACTTCATCCTGGTCCGTGTCGATCTGTTTGAGGTTGTCTTTTAACCGGCCAGAAATTTCATCTCCACTGAGCTTGCCATCACTGTCGGTGTCACTTCGCTTGAATATGGCAACAAGATCAAAACGGCCACCACCGAAGCCACCCTGTCGCCCCGGACGAATTGGTGTTTCACTTGCTGCAGCTTCTTGCTTGCCATTTTGCAACTTCTTTTGGCTCTCGCGCTCAGCTTTTACAGCGACGCGCAAGTTGACACGCTCTTCAAGCTGGGCAATGCAATACAGGTTTTTACTTGATCGAATGTACAATTCTCCCTGACTAATGGCCGGTGCTGCGCTGAAATCCTCACTCTCGCCGGTCACACGGTTGACGGCGAGCTGCTTGAAATCCTTGCCCGCTTCAAGGACGTGAATATCACCACTTCGAGATGCAAAATAGATCTTGCCATCGGCTAACACAAACGAAGAGTAATCTTGCCCACCATGACTCCCGCGACGGCGACCACCACCTCGCTGACTTTGACTTTCTTCCGCGCTACTCACGGAACCCGTTCCAGTTGAACTCGAGGGCGTCGTTACCTTCGTCGTTGCCTTCAGCCTGCCACGAAATATTTGATCTCCAGCGGACGCATCGAAGCAATGCGCAATGCCTCTTGAGATTGAGTAAATTCTATCATCGTAAAACAAAGGTGAGCCAATGCGACCGGTTTGCTGGCCAATCCAAACGGTGTGTGATTTGGTAACGTCTCCGGTTCCCCCGGCACGCACAGCGATTCCACCACCTCCGCCAGAGCCCGATTCGATGGAATACACGATTCCATCCTGAGTTACCACACTGGCACAGAATGAGTTGGGGACAGGTGACTTACAGTACCAACGCAATTTACCCGTATTAGGATCGAGGCCCCAAATCTCGTCGGGTACTGCAATCACT
>JBDOMT010000082.1:0-3639 GCA_039831705.1 Pirellulales bacterium
CACCGACAAGGATCGCGCCGCTTATAGCGGTGGACTGTTCTGGCACACCGACCACTACAAGACGGCCCACACAGCAACGCACCGCACTTACTCGGAAAAAAACACCGGTGATCAGCCGTATGGTGGTGGGCCAGCCTGCGAGCACAACTACACGACGGGACTGCTGGCCTACTATTACCTGACGGGCCGGGAGTCCGTTCGCGATACTGTTCTCTCCTTGGCCGATTGGGTGGTCGCCATGGACGACGGTAATCGATCCGCGATGAGGTTTCTCAGTGACGCGTCGACAGGTGTAGCGACTCAGTGCTACACGCCCGACTTTCACGGCCCCAGCCGCGGCTCTGGAAATTCGGTCAACGCCCTACTGGATGGATGGATCTTAACCGGCGACCGCAAATACCTCGACTACGCCGAGACGATCATCCGACGCGCAGTACATCCCACGGAAGATATCGACAAGCTTGATTTGTTAAATGTCGAGGCCCGTTGGTCGTACACGGTTTTCCTGGTGACGATCGGTCGATACTTGGACTTTAAAACGCTGCACGATACGCGCGACCAAATGTACCGCTACGCCCAGGCGAGTCTTGTACATTTCGGACGGTGGATGTTAGCCAATGAACGCCCTTATTTTGACGACCTCGACCAATTGGAGTTCCCCACCGAAACTTGGGCAGCCCAGGACCTGAGAAAAGCGAATGTGCTCCGTCTGGCGTCCCGCTACGATGCAGAGCAGTGTGACGCGCTGCTCAAGAGGGCTGACGAGATCACCCAAGCCGCGATCGAACGGTGGAGCCAATTCGACCAACCGGTGACCGCCCGTTCCATGGCGCTTCTATTAATGGAGGCTCCACGTGAGGTGGCTATCCTTGAACAGCCGGTGTTGACGGAAGAGATTCGCAACAACGACTGGCCCGAACGCCCGGCATTCGTGCCCCAACGAGCCCACGTTAAAGCTCTGTTGACATCGGCTCCTGGTTGGTTCCATTTAGCGCGAGCAGCCGTCCGGCCCGCAACATGGCGACATCTGTTGCGAAGGGGGCCGCCGTGACGACCGCGATAACAGATGACCGTCCCGTCATATTGCAAGTACTTCATCGAATGGGCGTCGGCGGTGCGGAAGTGCTGGTCGATCGCATGGTCCGCAACATGTCGGATCGCTTCCAATTTGTGATTGCTTGCTTGGATGAAGTAGGCACTTTGGGCGAGGGTTTGCGAACAGACGGCGTGCAAGTCGTCGATTTAAAACGCGGGCCGGGTCTGGATCTGCAATGTGCAAGGCGACTTGGCCAGTTGGCCAACAAAATTGGCGCGGATTTGATCCACTGCCATCAATACACACCCTATTTCTACGGTGTTACCGCCCGAGGCATCTTCGGCCGATTGCCCATCGTTTTCACGGAACATGGACGTCATCATCCAGACCAACGCAAATGGAAGCGTGTACTTTTCAATCGAATCGCCGACCGGTCATCGGATCGCGTCATTGGCGTCGGCGAAGCTGTTAAAAGAGCATTGGTTGCCAACGAAGGCTTCCACGAAAAACGCGTAGGAGTCATCTACAACGGCGTCCCACTTGCGCCAATCATGGAAGCGACCGCAGACCGCGAGGGCGTAAGGCGCGAGTTCGATGTTCCTCAGAATGGAAAGATCATCATACAGGTCGCCCGCCTGGACTACCTCAAGGACCACATAACTGCAGTCCGCGCCGTCCGCGAATTGACAACCAGCGACGCGTTGGTGTATTGGCTCGTTGTTGGGGATGGTCCTGAACGAGCTGCCATTGAACGCGAAATCCAGACACTAGGTGTTGAAAACGTGCGACTGGCCGGCGAACGATCCGACGTGCCGCGACTACTGCGGGCCAGCGACGTAATGTTACTGTCAAGTATCAGCGAGGGTATCCCTTTGACGTTGATCGAAGGAATGGCGGCGGAATTACCCATTGTATCGACGTCGGTGGGAGGGGTTTGCGAAGTGGTCCAAACGGAAAAACACGGTTGTTTGGTGCCTGCGAGCGAGCCGAGCCGGATGAGCGAACAGCTGAAACGGGTTCTCGTAACTCCGGGTCTCGCGACTCAATTCGGGCAGGCCGGTCGTGAGCGCGCCATACAGATGTTTGACGAAAAAAAAATGCACCAACATTATCGTGAATTGTACGACGATGCTGTATGAACATGCATTCGTTGGCCTGACGCTTCTCAATTATTGTTCCCAAAACCGTACAGGCTTGAAATGCAGAAAGCTGAAGGAACGAACACACGAAGTGTGCTCCGATCCATTGCATCAAATTGGCTGTTGTTAGTGTTGAGCGCCATCGTCAACCTACTAATCACTCCATTAGTGATCGACGGACTTTCCTCGTCGTATTATGGTGTTTGGGCGTTTATCAACGACTTAACTGCATACTCTTCGCTGCTGTATTTCGGTTTAGGGACTGCGTTGGTGCGCTATATTAGTACTGCAAGACAAGATGATAATGGGGTAGTGATTAGTGAGCTCGTGTCCACCGTTACGCTCATGTACTTCGGTATGGGGCTCTTTTGCCTTCTGGGAATGTCATGTATTAGTCCCTTTGTTGGCCCATGGCTGTTGGGAGATGACCTTTCCGCAACTAGTCGTTCAATGATCCAAGCAGCCACCGTCCTTATTGGAGTGCAGGTATTGTTGATGTTCGTCGGCAGCGCATTCGCCGGGATGCTTCACGGCTACGAGAGATTCGACTTGGCGAACGCTGCCGGCATGTCAGTGCTGTTGTTACGAACCGCCGCTATCTACTTGTTCGTTCAGGGTGATAACGCAATGCTCCAGTTGGCAGTTATTACCACATGTGGAGAGGCGTTACGCGTTTTGCTGCTGTGCATTCTTGCACACCGAGTTTCACCACAATTGCGTATTCGGTTGGTCAACTTTTCCACAAATATCCTGCGAAAAATATTCGGATTTGCGGGAGCAGCATTTGTGATTCAGCTTGCCGCCCGACTGATCAACTACACTGACACAGTTGTCATCGGGCTCATGATCGGCGCCAGCGCGACGGCATATTATTCCATTGCCGCAACATTCTTCGTTTACGGTGCGCAATTCTCCAATAGCGTCACGTCAGTATTTATGCCGCGACTAGCACAGCAATTTCGCATGAATCGCGTAGGCGAATTTCGAGACACCTATATTCGCTGTTGCTCACTGGCCACACTCATTGGAACGTACTTCGCAGTGTCGGTTGCGTGGTTGGGAGTGCCATTCATCCGCATTTGGATCGGGGATGAGTTTGCCGACGAGGTTGGTTGGGTCGTCATTGCACTCATGGTCGGTTACGCCGCGCAAGTATTCTATGCCCAAGCGCCTCTGGTTCTTTTTCAGGCGCAAGGCTCGCTTAGGGGACTAGCGGTGATTCGGATAAGTGAGGGCGTCCTTAATCTGGCTTTGAGTCTCGTCCTGGGTTGGTTTTATGGAATCAACGGCGTCGCTACCGCCACTCTTGTCTCCGGTGTATTGATCGGCTTGGGAATCACTCCGTATCATTCATCACGCGCGGTCGAACTTCCGTTTCGGACATACTTGGTGCAAACATTGCGGCATAGCCTTGCTTGCGCTGTCGTGTTGTGTGTCGTCTATGGTGGATTGATGTGGTTTTGG
>JBDOMT010000184.1:0-3637 GCA_039831705.1 Pirellulales bacterium
CTCGTTTATCAAACCAGGCTTTGTTGTTCCGATTCCTGAGGGGCTCACGTTGTCTCTAGGCACCAGCTTACGCCGTTAATTACCCACAGATTTTGGCGAAGACCCAGAATGATAAGCTAATCTATATCATTCTAGGCGACGGCGGATGCCGAGAATCTATGGAACTCGCTTGCAAACAAGAGCGACTTACTCAATACTTTCGCTTCATTGGTTGGGTGGACCATGGACAAGTTGTATCCTATCTCAACTTGGCAGACATCGTCGTCATGCCGTCTGAAACGGAAACACAATCGCTAGTATGTTTGGAAGCACAAGCTTGCGGAAGGGTGTTGCTGGCTAGTGATATTGAAGCATCCAAAGCGTTGATCATCAATGGCGTAACTGGAGTATTATTTCGAAAGGGGGATATTTGCGATCTCTCTGAGAAAACGCTTGAAATAGCAGAAAACAATAAATTACGCGCCACTATTGGTAAAAACGCTCGTTTAGGAGTACAGGAGCATTCGATTGATCGAGTTGCGCGAATGTATGAGTCGTTGCTAAGAAGTGTCGTCGAATAACCGTTGCCTACTTTGTCATCTTGAATCATAGCGCATCAATACGAAGTACGATCGGCACTACACATGAATACTTTACCTATGAATACCTTCCTATGATCACCGTTTACTACTTACTGATACGTTCACCCCCTTTCCCAGCATGCGAGCTGCTTTCGAATGAAACTAAGAATTTTGTACGATGTAGACGGATGGGCCTATCATCGCAGAGCCCTGATGCTCAAACAGTATCTGCCCCCAGCATTTGAGACTACGATTGCCCCATTGGAGACGACTGATCCAGCTACGGCTGTCGGTCACAGTCCACCCGACCTTGTTTTTCTTTTAGCTCAGGAGTTTCTCAAGCCTGTGCGTATGGTACTTCGTGAGCATCAATGGTCCTCCAAAGTACTGGTTGCATGGAATCTAGGTTGGCCACGCCGTATCGGGCAATTTCATCCTGTCTACCAAGATGCCGATGCAATAGTATTCAACAATGAGGCGTACTGGGCGGGGCTAGGTCGATTGCCACGAACACATATGGTTCCCAACGGCGTTGATCTGTCAATATTCTATCCCGAAGCCCCAATGAAAGATCGAGCGCCGAAGGTGCTTTGGGTTGGCTCACAAAAATATCGCAAGTTAAAAGGCTTTGACGATATCATGCTACCCCTTTGTGAGGACATCAAAACCTTAGGAATTGAGTGCGATTTGATGCTTGTGGATTCCTTCGCTGGTGGAAGACGATCCGCAGTGCAAATGGCCAAATGGTACAACCGCGGTACAATTTTCGTCTGTTCGAGTGAATCGGAAGGCACTCCCAATCCAGCTCTGGAAGCAGCGGCATGCGGATGCACTTTAATCTCTACAGCGGTTGGCAACATGCCTCAGTTGATCAGGAACGGCTCAAATGGATTCCTTGTAGATCGCAACCTCGCAGCCATGCGGCATGGTATCATAGCAGCTTGCAATAACTATGTGTCACTTGCCGAACAATTACAGCATGACATCCAACAGTGGAGCATCTTGAAGCGGAGTACCGACTATGCACGTCTTTTCCAACATGTCCTGAACTTCTAATATTTAGTCTCACAAATCCCAGCCTGTCTCCAGCGATTAGGTGAAAACTTAGCATCTGTTAAATGAACAAAAAAATATTACTGGCTTGCTACGAAGTCCCTGGATGGGGTGGAGCGAGCACAACCCATTACAACCTATTCGAAAGAATGCAAACCGACGGACTGGATGTTGCCTATGTGAATTTGGTTAACGTTAAATACGAGAATCGTTTTCGAAAATTATTCGGACATGAAGTGGGCAATCCACGGGCGCTCGACAACGTTCACAACTGTGTTGTTGAAGAGCCACTGTGGCAACCACATTCGTCGCTTGCTGATGTGATCGAAGCAGAGAATCCAGAACTGATTCTTGCTTTCGGATGTATTGCTGCTCATTTAGTGAAACTGGCAGCACCTCATCGAACTGTTGTATTTATGACGTCCGGAAGTGAGGAGGCTAAAAAACTTATCGTTACAGGAGCCTTTCGAGATTTTCAATCGTTCCAGCAGAGCGATTTGCGCGGGCTTTCCTTCCCGATACCTTCGTCTTCCCCTGAGAAACAAGCTGCGCAAGCATGTGAACTAATTATTGTCCACTCCCCGCTGATACGAACTGCGTTTGAAATTTTCTACCCACACCAGATCGAAAAAATTTACTCTAACAATATTTCAGTTGCTGACGTTGTCTATGCAGAAGCGGATCGATTTCATTATCTGAAGAAACCTTTCGAGAGACGCGACATCGAAGTAGTATTCGCTGCGAGTGATTGGAGTAGACCTGAAAAAAATTATTCCATGCTACGCCGAATTGCGTCGCGATGTGCTGGTCGAACGATTCATGTGATTGGTGATTGCGATGCTCCCACAGAACACGTAATTCAGCATGGTGTGATTGCAGTACGAGAGGAGCTTTACTCGTTGCTAGGTCGATCCAAAATATTGGTTTGCCCCTCTTCATTTGATGCAGCGCCAGGAGTTTTATTCGAGGCTTCGGCAATGGGCTGTAACGTCATCGCATCTAGAAATTGTGGAAACTGGGATCTCTGCAATGACGATCTCGTCGCAAATCGCTATTCGGCACTTGAGTTTGCCAATAAAATTAATGCTGCGCTATCGAAATTTCACACTGACAACCGGCATCGTTTTTGTGGTGGTTACTTAGATTTAACAGAGACTCTTTGCGTTTTCTAACGGTACATTGGTTGTATTACAAATGTGGACAAACAAAGTTAACTTCACTACCAAACGAAATCCTGGTGCGATCCAGCGTACTCGCACATGGCTAAAGTGGCGGTTTCGCGAGTTGGGAGAAGCATGCTATAGGATGTCTATCAAACATCTCTCTAGATTACCACTCCATTGGCCTGGTAAGTTGCGAAACAAAGACTGTCCAAAACAGATTGCCTATTATTTGAACGTTTTTCCTGATTGGAGTGAGGCCTTTATCCAGAGAGAGTTGGTGGCCCTTAAAAAGTCGCGCATTCCTGTAATGATCGTAGCTCAAACAACCCGCGAATGTCAGTTTTTCGATATTCAAGCACGTAGACTCATGAAAGAAACGTTTTACTTAGAAGATGTGAATAAAAAGCAGTTGCAATTTTATGTGTACCGCACGATACGAAGAAAACCATTCACACTGCTTTGCATGTTTATCTATGTCTTGTTGTGCAGACCAGATGCAAGAAAATCAGCAACTGGCGACCGAAAGGTATTTGTAAAGGCATTACATCTTGCAGGAGTCCTGGAGGACCACAGAATTGACCATATCCATTCGCCCTGGGCTAATCATGATGCATTTGTTGTTCTAGTCGCAGCAGGAATACTTAAAGTGCCCTACAGTGTACAAGCTCGTGCCTATGAGATTTATCAAGAGAAAGCATCCGTTGGATTAGTAGAAAAGCTCCGGCATGCAGCTTTTGTTATTACTAATTCTCGTTCTGCACTTTCCGACTTGTGAGTCAATTTAGGCGGCCAGTTTCATTATGTTTTCGGTCAGTTGGATAATTTTTCGTGGGAGCGACCACGTGGTGGTAATCGTCGATA
>JBDOMT010000198.1:0-3633 GCA_039831705.1 Pirellulales bacterium
GATGCCCACGTTTGTTTGACACAAGTATCATAGGGTGTTTTCGAGTTTTTTTGTACCCAAAATGGGAACTACGACTTCGTCTACGCTTGATCGGGGACTAGTGCTGCGGCCTCTTCTTCGCCGAGTTGTGCAATGTTGTTATCTGCGTAGTTAGTGTCGTCGCCCACCTTTCGCTCTTGACTGCTAACCATGGAAGTTATGGAAAGAAAACCAAGAAATAGGAACGTTAGCAATGAGGATGTCTTCATGGAAGGCTGCGCCTTGTGGATGGAGGTGACTTGTCAGCCGAGCGACTAACTAGTCATGGCTTGACGCGAAAGGCCCAAATGTCGCCGTTTATCCTCTTACCGTTCTGCTTGATCACATCGACTCGCCAGTAATAGGTTTGTCCATGCTCAAGTTTACCGGGATCGAAAAGGTTGTTCTTAATCCCAATTTCACTCGCTATTAGATGCGACGAGTCGCTACCTGCAAGTTCGACCTCTTCCCTCGTTCGGGCCACCAAGACGTCATGCGAGGCGGCATCACGCCCTTGAAGCCACATCAAGTCGGCGTCAACTTTGACAGTCTGCGACCTATTGGGTGGCACGGGAAAGGACGCCTTCGGCAGCCTACAACCGGGAATCCAATAGGTTGCGTCACCGTACTCATAGGCGCCAATATCTGGCGATATCCCGACGAAAGCCTGTTTCGGCAGACGGATCTTCTCGCCTGGTAGCTCAGATCGCCGGATTGGTGCCCCCGAGTCAATCAATTCGGACGCATCGTCATGTGGACGAAAGTCAAAGTTATCAGGATCACGCAACAGGCGGCGAGCGGAACTCTGACCGTGAACGTTATTGTCCATACGAGCAGTAATGCCCTCGATACGGTTTGTTAAATTCCACTCAACCAACAGATCGACCAGATTATTTCGCACAAGTGAATGTCGATTGTGGACGTCCGTGCTACCAAATCCTTTCGGGATCGCGACAAAACAATCAAATGCAGTGTTGTTGGCAAAAAGATGATAGTCACCTTTGAATTTATTGCCGCCTTGGCCACCATCGACGTTGAAAAAGACATTTCTGAAAACACTGGCGTTGGTTCCGAATCTTGAAGCTGTCGAGTCCAATCGCATAGCCTGACGATTGGTGTCATAAATCCAATTCTGACGCACCATGGTGCCAGGCTGAGAGGGAGTGCCAATGTTGATCGCTGAGCCGTCATGTTGTAGTAGGCTAGTGTTGTAGAGTCGATTGCCTTCAATCGTTGATCGGGAGCCAAGTCGGATACCTTCCGAACCACCAGTCGTGTGAATCGTACAGTTGCGCACCGTCGTTTCTGGACCCCCAGGAATCGAGCCACTACCACCGCTGGAATTCATGTCCCATTCGACATCGTGGATATAGCAGTTTTCCAGCATCGACCCCGGATTGAAGATGCCGATGGCCGGCGAATTGGCGTACTCGATTGAGCAGTTCCGAATCACATTGCTAAATGCTCCATCCCCCGAGTTGTAGATGAACGTCATCGCGTTGTCGGTGGCCGCCGGCGGTTTTGTGCCGAACCACTCAAATTCTCCAAGTACGAATTTATGCGTGCTTGGGTAAAGCAACTGACAATCCTCAATAAGCATGTTGCTGCAATCAGTCAGCCCAAACGAGGTCGAGAAAAAATCGATGCCAATGAAGTGGATGTGCGCGCAATCAGTGGCTCGAAAGTTGTAATCGCGAACCTTTCCATTGAGTAGGAGCCTTGCAGGGTCAGCGCCTGATTCAGGTTTGAAGTAGATGGTCTTTGTTGCCGAATTAAACCACCATTCGTTTTCCAGATCAAGTGCTGGCAGTCCGAAGATGTAGTACTCCAAAAACTTGAGCATACTCGTCTGGGAAGGATCATAGGTAAACCGGTTGCTTTCACCTTTATGCGAAAGTATCGGACGAGCCCAAGTACGCCAATGCCCAATATTCAGAACAGCCACAGCACCGGTAAAATCGATACCAGTTTCTGCCAACGTCTCGGAATTTATTCCGAGTTGTGTGCCTGGATGGTTCTGGTCAAAGATCACTCCTTGCTGGGTGATGCTATCGGATCGACCGAGTTTGTTATTCCAGTTACGATCGGTTGATCGTGTTGATACTTTGGTGTCCCAAACAGTACCGTCGTTGACGGACGCGTTCGGCCAGCGAGCGAGATCGAGTGGCTTTCTGCCATCAAATAACTGCCAAATATCCTCACGGATGCTTGCTTGGAAGATGCTATCTTTCCAAGGGGTCCATTGGGCGTTAATCCTTACCGTACCATCAAGCACCACGGTTTCGTCTTTGTAGGCACGGAAGACGATGAGCGATTTGGCGGTTCCTCGCAGACCATCTATCTCCAACGGCTGGAAGTAAGTACCGCCACGCACACAACAGGTGTCTCCAGGTCTTAGCTTGGAAGCAGCGGCCTTGAGCGTCCCCAAGGGTTGCCCAATAGCGCCCGAATTCTTGTCATCCCCGTCAACCGAAACATAGTACTCGGCAGCGCAAGCTAAGCGCATCTGTATTGCCAAGAGGCAAATTACTATTACTATTCTCATGATATTTGCTCAAATTACATACAAACAGGGATCAGTCACGTGAGGCTCCGTACCGTTTTGTGATGCACAGTACCACTGCTAGTTCGCTGGGCGCCGTCTCGGGCAAGGTCACAAGTAAACCTCCTTCTTTTGAGTCGTCTGTTTTCTACGTGACGGTTCCTTCAGAGCCTAGCAGTTCAACATTGCCGACCGCGGTGCGCCTAGGTATTTCCGAACGAATGCAGGCTGGCATTGGGGATGGGGGCCATCCATAAAATGAGGATGGGGGCCATCCATAAAACTGCTGCTTGATGCGTCGAAGATTCCGGGTGTCACGAAAGATCTTTCCGTCGAGCGGCTGAAGAAAGCCGCCATTGAGATTGGACACGCCATCCGGCGCTTTCAATTTTACGACCCCAAGCATCCGGCTTACGGTGTGGTCTTAAGCCGCTGGAAGGACGCCGGGGGGCTGACTGAGTTCTACAGCGTGGCGGATGCCCAGTTTTTGATCGGTTGGGGCTGGATACCGCTTTATAAAGAGACAGGCGATGAACGTTTCCTTTCCGGGTCGCAACTCCTACTCGATGCCACCGAGCGTTTGCTGGGCGAGTTTGACATTATTCCGATGGACTACATCGAGACAGAGGGGAAATGGAAAAACTATACGATCAATGAAGCTGGATTCGGCCCCGAAGGAATCGCTGCGCTTTATGAAGTCACGAAAGATGAGCGAACTTGCGAGATTGGAGAGCTTTATATGAGTCGCCTGCTCCCCAAATTCCAACGCGCCGACGGCTTATGGGAACGCAAATATAACTTCGACACAAAAACGGCGAGTCCTACCCGGCATCACACGCGTGGCCAGGGGTGAGCCATGGAGGGGCTTCTGTCCTCCCATCAAATGGGACCGGACGGAAAATACAGAGCACTCGCCGAGCGCATGGCCGAACAGATGATGAAGTGGCAACATGACTCTGGATATTGGTCCTATTATTGTCTCCTACGGGGATCTAAAAACCCTCGCCTTCAGGCGATCACTTCAGTAGAACTAGGCTACGGAAGCGTACTTCGATACCGGGCAAAGCGGGCAT
>JBDOMT010000009.1:0-3621 GCA_039831705.1 Pirellulales bacterium
AATAGCAGTGCAAAAGCTTACCAAGAGCAACGCGATAAATGCGTGAACTCGACATTTTATGATCAGTAAGAGTAGTGCAACAATCGACAGTGCGGCGACATCGCTGTTCTGCACAGAGGTAAGGACCCGGCGATGCGCGCACCCACCACTCTCTGTCCCCACTTGGTGTGTGAATACCTTCCCCGCCACGATGAGGCTTCGTCGATTGCACCTGTTCGGATGATAACGGGGTGGTGTCTCCGTCCCGGTTGGTTGGCGGCAGTGGCCGGTGCTCGAATGTTGTCGCTGCAGCAAGGCCGGCACCACGACCACATCGATTTGCCTCATGTCTGTACGGCAAATAGAATCCACATCGCGGCAACCAGTCGGCTCATTACCGGCTGGGGATGCTTTTCCTGAGCGTCTGCCGCGACTTTTTTTTCTCATCAGGATAATCGCCGAAGGAGGGCGACTCGATGGATCGACAACGACTCTATCACCTGTTCTTGGATGACCTCGAACGACTTGACCGGAAGAACGTACCAGCTGCATGGGCTCGGATCTTTACGTATCCCAATGACTACCATCACAAAGGCGTCTCCGGAATAATTATTCAACACTTGGACGGCCATTCACCAAGCGAGCATTTCTGTGATCTGGCCGACGATGCTGTAACTGACTGTTTCGTCTATTGCCTGTTTGGGCATGAGGCACTGAGCGCTCTCTGTGAGTTAAAACTGACTCTTCTTCAGCACACTAAAGTACTCACTGAGCTATTTCGCGTTGAACGCAGCAGGCTGGTGGCGTCATGGATGGTTGCTCTGGCACGCACAGACGTTGGTTACACTCCGGGTTCTTACGTTGAGTATGATGAGGATGGTGTCACGAAAGGAACCTTGGCGTCTGTACCCAATATTGTTGTGGCGTCGCGTCAACTGGCGGAAATCCTGAGGCACGAAAAAGAGATAGCCCAAGGTGATGTTGGTGAAGATGTTGACGGAGGTAGAGCATCAGAACCGGCGCAGCAGAGCACCAATAACGGCGCAGGGTCGGAATCAAGACCGGAAACTCAAGAATTTAAAAGCAGGGAGTGGAATCCTGACTGCGACCAGATTCTGAGACACTGGATTGTGGCAATGAAGACAGCCGGAAAGAAAGTCGGCCGAGAAGGCTTCATCAGGAAATACATTGCCAAAAGGGCGACTGTTAAAAAGTGGAAGGATAAGTCCGCCGCCACTTTTGATGAGAAGTTCAAAGCCAACCGAGACAAGTGGGAAGACTCGGTTAAGGATGTTATTCAAACACTAAAGAACGGCGCAGAGACCGGCGCAGGGTAGGGTTGAGTATGGTCAACTCAGAAACCCTATTCCAAAATAGACCTCGTTCACTGGTTCACACCGAACCATCATCAACGAGGTTCTTTCATGCACGACTATCTTTCAATCGGCGACACGTCCGACACCATCGAACGTCCTCGACATCAGGTCCGCCGGGCATGTGACGAACTCTGGCCCGACCTCCCCCGAGTTGCAGGTGCCAGATTGATCCCCCGTGCCAAGCTATGTGAGCTGGCAGCTGCGATTGAACGAAGGTTTGGCCCGTCGCGCAACGAGGTGGCATCGTGATCACCTCCCGGCCCCCCACCATCGAGCCGCTGCCAGTCTTGCTGACCAAAAAGCAAACGGCATTTCACATTAGCATGACCGACCGCACTGTAGACGGCATGGTGGCCGAAGGCAAATTCCCACCGTTTGTCGTCGTCGGAAGCAGCAGGCGCTGGCGTTCTGCGGAATTGATCGCGTGGTGCGATGCCGGCTGTCCGGACATGGCGGAGTGGGAGTGGCCACTGGCGGAGGATTCACCCCCTTGAAAGAGAGCCGGCGCCGTTCGGGAAAAACGGACACCGGCGAAGTTTCAAAAGCTGCAACGACACATCTTTTACGAAACTTTTTAGTCCCTGGAAGGACTGGTTAAATGATTGCGAAAAATCTGGAAACGTCAAGGCAGATCTCCACAACAGGAGTTGACCCTAGCCATTATTACACACAGCAGCAAATCGAGCAGGAGTGGTGTCTTGATGCTGAAGAATCATTAGACGTGCTGGATTATCTTTGTAATCGGGAGCATGAGTTTGTGCCGCTCATACTGCAGGCTACTTGCGTATTAAAAGGCTCAGAATGGCACAAGCTGCTGCGAAGAATCTATGAGGCTCCTGAAAATCTGAATGTAGAGGTGGTGCGATGACTACCCCTGACCCCTCCAAATGCAATTACGACGCTGAGTTGATCAATCAATTCGCCTCTGGCCACTGGCCACAAATTCACGCGGATCTGACAACTTTGGATCCCGCGATTCTCGCTGGCGGTGATTACCGGTGCCCGGAATGCGGTGGCGATGATCGGTTCAATGTTTGTCGCAAAAGCTACACAAAGACGGGAAAGGTATTCTGCAAATCGCCGTGCAAACTCCACTGCCAGTCCGGCTTGTTTGTTGTTGAAAAGATGGGCAACGTCAGCTTCCCGGAAGTATGTTTTCTAACGGGCGAATGGCTAATTCGCGCCGGCGCCTGCACGTCCGCGGATTTGATTAAGCAACAGCCTGGCAAGAACACGAACGAGACGGAACGTTGCACAGCTTCCTCGCCACCTCCATCCACAGCCGGGAAGAAGAAGTCTTCACGTTTACCGCCGAGACGATTCAATCTGCCCGCTCCCGTCACAAAAGGAAAAGGAGAAAACAAACCACTAAGGGTCCACAAGTCGCTCACATCAGCGGTGCGAGGAGCGATCTGGCATTACCATGACAAAAAAAAGGTATTGGATTGCTGGCGACCACCGAGCAACAGTTTCACATACGAATACAGTCCCGGCGAAATTGCATTCATCGTGCTTCGGTGGAATTTGACACCGAAGGAATCTGAAGCTGCGAAAAAAAAGAAAATCTTCAGCCAGATCATGCGGGTAGAGGGTAACCGCTGGCAATCTAAGAATCAGGTCAACCTGAAGCCGCTATTTGGTTTGTACTATGGTGGGCGAGAGGACGCAAAGGCTCTTCCCGACGAGGCCGGTGAAGAGAAATTTCCAGACGTACTGGATGTCGCCGACGCGCAGACGGTTTTCGTTTGTGAGGGCGAGCCAGCAGCCGAAGCATTAATGGCGATTGGCTTGACCGCCGTGTGTTCAGTGCAGGGAAGTGGCAGCCCCGGAAAAACGGACTGGCGACCGTTGAACCGGAAGGACATCGTGTTCGTGCCAGATGCCGATATGAACGGCGAAAAGTATGTATGTGCCTGCCGCGGTCAGATCAGCATTGACGCACCCGACGCAACTGTAAAGGTTGTGTGCCTGTCCGATGATCCCGACTTCACGGCCGTGATTAAAGCGGGCGACGATGCTGTTGATTGGTCGCAGTTCCATAAAGATAAGGGCCGGTCAGCAGAATGGCTGCGTGAGAAGCTCCAGTCACTTCCGGATCGCAAGGATAAGGAGTGTTTCGCTCCCAAAGTACCGCGGTCAGCAAATAAGTCCAAACCTGCCGCGAAGGTTGACGATGCAGCCCCAGACGACAATGACCAGCCTGCCTTCACATCTGATATTGATCAGGCTCAACCCAATCGTGACCGTGGTGCAGATGATGGATTCG
>JBDOMT010000059.1:0-3619 GCA_039831705.1 Pirellulales bacterium
CCCACGGCTAAACGATGTCGCCGCTGCGCGGCTATTATGCCCGCTTTGCCCGGTATCGAAGTACGCTTCCGTAGCCTAGTTCTACTGAAGTGATCGCCTGAAGACGAGGGTTTTTAGATCCCCGTAGGAGACAATAAAGACCATTAAGTCATTGATCCGCCGACTCTTATCCGATCCAATGTGGCAATGCGTGCTTTGCTTCGATAAGTCAACCTGGCAGTTGGATTGCGCCCTAAGATAAACCGAAATCCCACACAGAATCCAACGCATGTACAATCACCGTCGACTCTCCCTTTCGAGCATCACCTTCTTCAGCGAACAACCGCTCTGCCATGCGGCTTATGTCTGGGTAATTTTACTGGCACCACTCGCGCCGGTCGTTGCGGACCAGGAGCGACTGCCCCATCTGCTCGAAAACGAGCACATCCTTTCCATGGCGTTTGAAACGCCTCACACACAATGGGCCAAACCCTATGCCAAGGGCAAGACCCGCGTGCTCTTCTTTACCCCCTGGTATCAAGGCGGCACCGAGGGACGGGAAACCATCGAACTCATGCAGCGATTCGATCTCGAGACCGATGCCGTATATTACCTCACAGGCGTAAAGCGATTGCTAGGCGACGAAAATCCTCGACCCTATGTACACATATCGATGCTGGAACTCAGCGCGTACTGCAACTCCTGCAGAGCTCCTGCGATATTTTCTTCCTCAACCAGGTTGACTTTGATTCCCTGCCTAAAATTATTCAAAAAGAACTCCTGAGGCAGATTACCGGCGGCGCCGGTATCATTTTAATCAACGACGCCAAGTCGATTCCTTTCGAAAAAATCAAGAATATCGACACGGACAATAGACTTCCTGAGTCTGCCAAATGTTTTTCCATTGGCAACGGACGCGGCGTGTTGCTCCCCCTACGAACAACGCTTGAATATGCAGTCGGTTGGGAGGTTACCTTCGACTACCAGATGGCAGAGCAGGGGCGGGCTGTACTTTGGACCGCCAGTCATGCTCCTGATGGGACGCTAAGCCTCGAGGTTTCAGCAGCAACGATTCCGCGCAAGAACTTGTCTCAACACTCCGTTTCTGCCACTTAGGATCGGACCCCAGGCAATCCTGAGATCGATGTCGAAATTCGCCGTGCCGATGGGCATAGCTATCCGCTTGTTCAAACCAACGAGTCAACTGATTCCACGGCAATTTACAACCTTCCCCGGTTGCGTGCTGGAAAATATCACGTCATTGCGATCTTGCGTTCTCAACGGGGAATTGAAAATTGGACTATCCAACCGATGGTCGTGACCTCAGAAATCCGCGTCGCCCCGCTCACTCTCACCACCGATTGGGCTGAACCGTGTGAGACTCTCTCAGGCACGGTTAAGCTCGACCGACCCGCTCAAAGCGATTCTACGATTTTACTAAGGCTCATGGACGACAGCAGCCGAGTGCTTGCGCGAAAAAGAATCATTGCGGGCAAACTAAATCCTGCTCCCTTTGAGTTTTCCATTCACGCCTGGATGCCCATGCTGCTGCGAGTCGAAGCGGTTCTGATGGAAGGCAATGACGAAGTTTCCTCCGCTCATGCGTTCTTCCGTGTTACCAACCGACATCAAAATCAATTCAATTTCGTCGTCTGGAATTGGCCCCTTGGCGACCTTGGACCTTACGGCTTGAAAAGTTTTACCAAACATGGCGTCACCGCTGTACTTCAGGGCGGTACACCGCCTCTGAGTCTTGCCGCAGGCAATCTCTCCTATGTTCCGTATGCCTCCAGCTTTCGAAAAAGCAGCCATACCGTAACTGCCATGCTCAATAAAAACGGCATGATGAAGGGCGGTTGCATTCATGACCCCCGGGTCATGCAAGAGTGGGTCCAATCCACGGTGGCTCGACAGCAAGATGCGCGCGGTCACGGAGTTCTTGTTTATTCCCTCGGAGATGAAAATGCCGTCCGCGGATCGTGCCTCAGCGATCACTGCCTGCGTGCGTATCAAAACTATCTCAAAACCATTTACGGCAATGTCAACCAACTCAATGCCCAGTTGGACACGGATTACGTATCTTTCTAAGCCGTCCAACTCCTCGAAGGCGCGGAACTTCCCGCCCACGACGCGCCAAATTGGTTCAAAGAATTCTTTGCCCAGCGCTACCAAAAAAACCTCACCGACAGCGAGGGTGATGGCAAACAGTAAATTATTCACGGCGATAAGAACGACGAAATGCTTGCCCTCCAGGCTGAGAACTATTCCCGCTGGTACGACCGCCAGGCCTTTCAATGCAACAACTACGTCCTCTGGTGCAAACAGTTTGCCAAGGCCGCGCCGTGTTGCTCAATTTCTCCGTTGCCAACGCCCCGTTCCAGCCACTCGTGGAAGGCCTATTAGCCGCATCCGGAGTGACTGCCAAAATCACCGCATGCAGGCCCAATGGGGCGCGCATTCCAGGCCTTGAAATAACTCGCTGGCGGAACCAGGAAATTGAGCTGGTGGCACTTC
Source organism: Pirellulales bacterium (assembly GCA_039831705.1). Classification (GTDB taxonomy): domain Bacteria; phylum Planctomycetota; class Planctomycetia; order Pirellulales; family Lacipirellulaceae; genus JAJRWS01. Next base: position 2,494 of record JBDOMT010000059.1, read on the forward strand.
TGGGCGATCACGATGGTGAGGTTACCGTTCACTTGCCAGACAGTCGGCACGTCTACGATCTCAAGAAACACCTAACCCTCGGCCAGGTCGAACAATTCACCACCCAAGTCCTTCCTCACCGAGCCTCTTTCTTCGCCCTCCTGCCCCATTCGGTGGCGGCACCAAGAATGAATAGTCCGAATACAAATATAACTCTCGGTGACACAGTGAAATTGACTCTCAGTATTCCAGCAGCCGAAGGCAACCACGCCCTACAGCTTTCAGCGACCACTCCGCACGGAGATAGCTTGCATGGTTTCCAGCAGAACTTGATTGTCAACCGACAGACACAAACGGTCCACTTGCCAATCGCCCACAACGATCCACCTGGAACCTGGACGGTCACCATTGCCGACCTTTACTCCCCAGAGCGGGTCACCACGGCCTTTATCGTCGATGAATGAACGTCTTTGCGAACTGCCTCCTTACTCTTCAACTTTTTGTCGAGAATCCGCCGCCAGGTACTCTGCCAAAGTGACAATATTCTTGGCAAACGTCGCCGAACGAAGTGATGGCATCCCTTTTGGCATCCTGCTTCGAGCCCGATAGTAGGCGGGTTCTACCCACGCTCCGCGTACATCCTGCTGGGCAATAAGCTGCGACGCTTTCGCGGCCAGTTTTGACGACATGGAGGGCGTCGGATGGTGTCGCAGTAGCTCTACTGGCTTGCCTTTCGAATCAGCCGTAGTCGCCAGTTGTTGGTATCGGGCTGCGATGGAATCCAATCGACTAGTCGCCTTGAATCCATAATGGGTCGGCAGATCCGCATCGCTGTAGGTCATTTGGTAATCTTTGGTGAAATAGAGCGGCCGATTGGTTCGCAGTTCATAAAAGCGGGCCAACTGTCCATTCTCCAACCGGGAGCGGCGAAAATAGGCCAGCGCAGGTGGCAGCGGTTGCAGATACTTCGAATCCCGTGTCAGCTCAAAGAGGCGTAGCAAGGTCTCCATAACGCGTTGAGATTCCGCCCCAGTAATCGCAGCCGGCTCAAATTTTCTCGCCCATGCCGGATGCATTTGCGCATTGTATTGCTGCGCCCATCCGGGCTGAGGTTCCGGCATCTGGCTCAACAAAATAAAATCTCCAG
>JBDOMT010000189.1:0-3614 GCA_039831705.1 Pirellulales bacterium
TGGAAGGCATGATGCCCCGAAATCTGCTCGCGAGTTGCCCCGGCAAGTTGCAACACGTAGCCGTAGAACACACCCACGAGCCGCTTCCTGCCCACGGCTTCTTTGACCACACTGGCAAAATAACCAATGGTGTCCGTCACCAGCCAAGAAGTGTACTGCGAGTAATCAATGCTGGCCTGAGCGACGACCGGATCGCGCAGATAATCTCGCTCGGCCGAGCCGCGTTCTTCTCGCGACGGAACTCCTGCTGTTGTCAGAGAGGTGCTCTCGTTGTTCCAGGCATGGCGTAAACCCTCATCGGTTTGATATTTCTTCGTGAGCCACTGCCGAAACATGGCAACATTTACCGGGCTGTAGTCGCACCAGTGGTCTTCGTTGCTGCCCCTTTGCATCCATTCTTCGGTGGTGCCCGAGGCAAGATGATAGCCGATCACATGGTCGGCATAGTCAGAGGATTCGACATGCCTGATGAAACGGCGCAAGGCGTCGGCGCTGCTCGCTCGCCAAAGCTCCGAAGCCCAAGAAGCAACGAGTTTTTCACGGATCCGCAGCTCTACCGACGAACCGTCGCCTGGATCGTAACGCACCAGTTCGTCAGGATGTGTCTTGGCCCACCAAGGAGGAGTTCCCAAGAAAAGCCTTGGAAAGAAGAATGCTTCGGGATCGGCGTCCAGCAAGAGCTTTACCCGAGCGTCGAAACTGCTGTGATCAAACACCTGGTGATCGATCCAAGTGGGCGCTGCCAAGTTGTAGGTCGATTCGGTGGGTGTGGCGGAAAACGAGTAAAGATGCACACCGATTTGTCCCATGTCTCGAAAGTATTTTGCTTCCGGACGATAGGTCATATAACTGGTGCCAGGGTGCGGCTTGCCGTTGATAATCAGCGTCGGAACACCATGGTGCGGGCGAACATACGCCTCGGGCGGCTCTGGTGCAGTTGCGGCTGCACAGCTTAACAATAAGGCGAGACAAGACATTGTCTTTCTCTTTCGGTAGATTTACGAACTTGAGATCCGAAGCTCTTTCCCCGTTGGAAATACTTAGGGGCAGCCGATAAATAACGTTCCGTTTATTTTCGTTGTCTAGTTGGGGACGGTGTAAAAATTACTTTGCCAAAAAAATCTGTCATCCAGAAGGATCCTGATCGGACAGCAACACTTTGATGCGTGATTACATACATCAATAACTACTTGGTGTCTGTTTGCGACAACTCAATTCACCACGAAGGACACGAAGAGCACGAAGCATCATGAGGATAGACGGCACAAGATTTTGGATTTGGTTTGAAGATATTAAGGAAATTTTAAACGGTGGCAATTTTCTAAGTGCTCGCTATTCCAGCCTTCGTGCTCTTCGTGTCCTTCGTGGTCTTATTGTTGCAATCGGAGGGTTTTTGTGACTCCTGGGTTTTTATTGGTGTGCCTAAAATATATCGCACTCCCCTTTTTTCCAAGAGATTATCTTTGAAGTGGTTTCTGCAAAATGCAAAACTGAAACCTTCTTACCAGATTCCCAAGTCAACCAACTGCTTAGTCGCCACTTCAGCCCAACCTCGGTTGGCGGCTGGACTGGCCGGGCTGGGGTGGAGAATGCGGGCGACTTCGACGCCCGGCGGCGCAACGCGGGTACCGCATTTTTCGGCGAACGCTCCGATGCCGATGAGCCATTGGGGTTTGATCGCAGCCAGGACTTCTCGCAAATGTTGATCGCAGATTGTCTGCAAGGCTTCGCGTTGGGCGATGGCCAATTTGTCGGGGGTCAGATTGCGGGCTGAGGCTTCCATGAAGACCAACGGGCAGTAGTTGAGAACCAGGTGTTGGGAAAAGAATGCCCGTGGCCGCTCGAACCGTTCACGAAACAGGCCCCACAGACGTCGTCCCGAGACTTCGCTGCGGGCGCAAGAGAGTCCTTCGATGGGTCGTTTGGGGTGTTCAGGAGAAGGTCTGCCGATGGGGGCGTCTATCCGCAGCCAATCGCGTACCACGGCCACTTCACCAAAGGGGATGCCAGTTTGAGCCATACCCCAGGGCCCCGGATTCATGCCGAGCAAAACTACCTGACATGACCGCCGTGCATATTTTTTAAGGTACTGTTGATAGGCTGGCCAGGCGTATTTCAGTGGATTGTAGACACAGGCTACCGGTGGGTCGAAGGAGAGCTGGTCGGCAGAGATGGCCAATTTTTTTGCAGCAGCAGTCAAACGTTCGGCAAGCTGGGTCATGGGATTTGTCTGTGTGATCAATGGTGTGCACGGTGCGTGACCCACTTGCTCGCGCTGCGTGCTTGTATGGGGTAATTTTACGTTTTCACTATCGAGGTACGTTTTTCAATAATACGAGCACGTTGCGCAAGCGAGTGGGTACTGGAGTGTGACCCACCTGCTCGCGTTGCGTGCTTGTATCCTAGGGTTCAGCTCATATTGAAATGCCACATGACTCTCTATGGAAGAACACCAGTGAGTGATTTTGAAATCGTGAATTGCTAGAAGTACTGAAAGTCATAGAGTAACCTATCAAAGCCGAGTATAATGGGTAATAGTAACGCTCAGAAATGATACGGGGTACTTCTAAGGTAGGTCTCAAAACTAATCAGTCAATAAGGCCATTGGGAATTGAGGAGTTGCTTTAGCAATGCACACAACGGGTGGATTATTTCCTAAGCGGATGCTGCTTGTGAGCCCCATGCTCGTGGGCCTTGGCTTTTGGTTGTTCTGGGGTCCTGCGCTATTAGCCCAAGGGGTTTCTGACACGTCCCGCCCTCAGCAGACGTTCCAACTACGTCAGGACAATCAGCGTCGGGTTAATCAGCGTCGGGTGGCGCAAGCTGGCATCCGTAAACTTAGCGGACGCCATCTGACACTCTACACCGATGTCCCTTCCAGCCCAGCAGTCGACCAGTTGCCGACAGTTTTCGACGCGGCCGTACCGCTTTGGGCTGCGTACTTTCAGATCGATCCCAAAAAGCTAATCGATTGGCACGTGCAGGCTTATTTGATTGCCGATCGTGAGTCGTTCGCTCGGCTTCACCTGTTGCCAGAAGCAAATTTGCAATTCGAAAACGGCTTTTCCCAAGGGCATGAACTATGGTGTATGGAGCAACCCAGCGATTATTATCGGCGTCATCTGTTGTTGCATGAGGGGACGCATGCTTTCATGTGGACCCAACTGGGTGGCTGCGGAGCCCCCTGGTACATGGAAGGAATGGCCGAACTGTGCGCGACTCACCGGTGGGACGGCCAGAAGCTATGGCTTCGTCACATGCCTGCTAACCGCGAAGAGGCACCAATGTGGGGACGGATTCGGCTTATTCAGGATGCATTCGCGCAGCATCAAGCTCCCAGTTTTGACGCCGTTTTGCGATTGGGACAGCATGGGAGACTCAGCACAGCTCAGTATGCCTGGTGCTGGGCACTGGTGAAGTTACTCGACACCAATGCCCGTTTCCAGCAGACATTCCGCCGGTTGCCGGCAGTTGCGGCTCGGAGTGATTTTCAGCAGCAATTCGGTCAGCAGTTTAAATTGTTGGGAGAGGAGCTGGATCTGCAGTGGCGGAGTCTGGTTTCGACCCTCGAATTCGGCCACGATTTTGAACGCATGGCGATTGAGTCCCTGCCG
>JBDOMT010000525.1:0-16200 GCA_039831705.1 Pirellulales bacterium
TGGCTAACAGAAATACAGCACACCCGCCAAACGAATCTTTCCGTTTGGCCGCGCACCAAAAACGCACCACCGGTACCAGCCCCTCACGCGGCCACTACGGAAAGTGAGGCTTGGCTAACAGAGACACTGGGCTTGGCTAACAGAGAAACAGCTAATCCCGAGGACGAACCGCCCCGGTGAGGCCGGAATAGTCAGCCCGGTCGCTATCGTGCCATAGTGGATATCCCATTCTCACCCTATCGGCCATCACGTCGAGCTTTTCCCTCGACCCAGCGGGTGCCTGAGTTTCACTAAAAGCTTCGTCCACCTTCGGCGCAAAATCTTCATCATGGCCGTATTTCAGGATCGCCTCAAAAACATTCTTGAGTTTTGGATCTGGCATTTTTTACTCGCTGTACCTAAAAAGTAACATTGAAATTATCACGCAACCGAAATGACCCCCGGGGCTCAACTTGCTGGGACCCAACTAATTAGGGATCCAGCCTTACGCTGAACCCCGTACCCTGATGCCAAATAGGTTTTTGAATTTGCCTCTACCCGATTAAAAGGATTATTACCAGCCCACACGACAAGTCAAGTTTTTTCCGTTCCTAAATTTCCAGAAATTCGACTCTCTTCGGGGAGTTTCAGGAAACTATGACGACTAGGTTGCGTTCACAGGCAAAAGAGAGCAACTCAGGAACTTATTAAGGGCTCTCTTTCGATAGAATTCTCAGTAACCCTTTTCAGGATCCCCTACCATGCCTTGGCACCAATGCCAGATCGAGCTCCCCCCCCATTCACGGGGATTCCACCCAATTACCCAAGAGATCACAAATGCGATCCCAGAACTCAAGAAGCTGAAAATAGGCTTATTGCACCTGTTTATCCAACATACCAGTGCATCGCTTACCGTCAATGAAAACGCTGATCCTGACGTACCAGAAGATCTGGAGAGCGCTTTGTCAGCTATCGCTCCAGAAAATTTTCCTTACCGTCATACCTGTGAAGGTCCCGATGACATGCCAGCTCATGTGAAGGGCTCACTTCTGGGCTGCGAACTGACCATCCCTGTCCGGGACGGCCGGCTCTGCCTGGGCACCTGGCAGGGAATTTTTCTTTGCGAACATCGCAACCGAGGAGGACACCGACGGCTGATACTCACGCTCACGGGCGAATAAGGCTAGCCCGAATATTTCATAAACATTCTGCTACGAGTCCAAATAGCACTGCGTCTGCTGCGTTAAACAATAATTTGGGTGTGCTCAAGTATAGACAATACGTTCCGCACCCAAATCACCGTTTGCCTTGCAGCCACAGCACTCTTCGGCCTATCGTAGACCAAAACAAGTTTCGGTGCCCAAGTTTATGAAATATCCAGACTACCTCATTCGCGCCCTTACATAGATATCTCCTTCCAACACCTCGACTTCAACTAAAGATAATTTCCTGGCGTCCATCATTTGCTCCACCCCTGGCCCGGCCATAGGCGATGGAGCGGTTGCCCCCCCAACCAACTTCGTCGCAACAAAAGTGTACACTTCGTCAATTTCTCCCAGTGTCAGCAGGGTCCCTAGAACTTGGGCCCCTCCCTCCACCAACACGTTGGTCATGTTCCGCTGCCCCAACAAGTCGAGCAATTTCTCCATGCAAATCCCCTGGCCAAGGCGGGAGTCGCCGCTCTTGGGAATCCTCGCTACTTCGATTCCCATCTGTTCGAGCGTCTTACAGCGATCAATAGACGCATCCTCGCTGACTGCCACCAAAACCGGAATCTGACTGGCTGTGCGTGCCAATTGACTTTGGGGTGAAAGCGACGCGTGCGTATCTAGAACCACCCTCGTCGCCGTACGAGCCAAAGCCCTCTGAGTGTCAGGCATTCCTGGATCTCCGGACACTATTCGAGCAGTCAGTAATGGATTGTCATGCTCCAGAGTCCCACGCCCGACAAGAATGGCATCCACACGCCCTCTCAATTGATGGACCACGGTTCGTGATCGAGCATTTGAAATCCACTGGCTACTGCCAGCACAGGTCGCAATTTTTCCATCCAGTGTCATTGCCCACTTGGCAATGATCCACGGCCGTTGCTTCATCACCAGTTTGTGGAAGGGAGCAAGGCACTGTTGGATTTGCTCGGCAAGAAGGCCCACCTCAAGATGAATTCCTTTTGCACGAAGTTCAGCCAATCCACCTCCAGATACCTGCGGATTAGGGTCTTGGCAACCAACGACCACCCGAGAAACTCCAGCTTCGATTATTGCCCGACTGCACGGTGGTGTCTTGCCAACATGGCAACAAGGCTCCAAAGTGACATACACGGTTGCCCCCACTGCTGCAGTGCCAGCGACTCGCAGTGCTTCGATTTCCGCGTGCGGTTCCCCGTACTTCGTATGCCACCCCTCACCAACAATTTCGCCTGCCCGTACGATCACGCAACCGACCATCGGATTGGGCTCCACATGTCCTTCTCCACGGTAAGCCAACTCAAGAGCCCGACGCATAAAACGCAGATCTGAGTCATCGTCCGAGTGAACCGTGGCTGATGTCATGGGTACATCCACTCGTCACGGTGTCCAGATTGCAGGTTTCTCACCTTTGGGTGCCGCTGAAGATGGGGAGTCCGGAAGCTGAATCGCCGGGCCAGGAGCTGGCCTGCCGCTCCCGGCCATCGCACTTGGAGCTTGCGGTCCCGTCCCTTCAGGTGGCAATAATCCTGCATCTTGAAGTATGCGATAAACCGACTCTCCCACACCGGGGGTATCCATGTGCTTATCACGTATTTCGTTCAAAACCTGCTGCATCTGCACCCCGTCACGCAACTCCAGATGCAACTCTAATTCTCTTACTGCCCATTCAGCCTCAGACTTGCCATGCTGTTGTGACCAACTGCGTGCGCGCTGTATCCACTGAAGGGCCTGCTGCGGATTGGAGGTAACACGAATAAGCTGTCTGAAGGCCTCAGCCTGGTCGATATCCTCTGCAACGGTTTCTCGATCCACTAATTCGGTGGCTACTGTTAATATGGCGAGTGTCGCCCCAACCATAACCGTGCGATCCAATAACCGGGCCAACTGGTCATCTGGCATACTGGCCACATCCAATCGTGGCACCCGAATTAACGGAATCTTCTGAACGTCGATCCCAAGAGGGTCTATCGTGTCTCGAATAGGAAGTTTCAGCTTCTCTCGTAATTGGTCCAAGAGAGGTTTTTCTTCGGGGTCGGCAATCGCCTGCTCCACTAGCAACACGCTCGCTGACAGGGACAACCGCAACGAGGAGTCCGAACAAGCTTCCTGAGGAGAAACTCCACCCAAGGCTGCCCGGCCAGTCGCAGTCCACCCCTCGAGAATCGCTGCACGCCGCTGTTGGACCAGCAACTCCCGACGGTGCTCTGGCGGTGTATCGTCTGGCAACCGCCAACGCCAACTGAGTGAATCTTCTCCCAGCGATTTATAGGCAACCACCTCCTCTTCTTCAGGACCATCAGGAAAGCCATCATCCAGCCATGCGCCCGCCAGTGACGACAGGATCTTCTTAACCTTTTCTAACCGTTCACCCCGATCGGAAGTAATTTCTAAACGGGCTTCTCGGTCGGTCCGCTTGCCATAGATTGCCAGAAAACCAATCACATGGGGCACATCTTCGCGACACAGGTCGACTCCCGTTTTGGGTAATGGCCGATCCAAAAGCAAGTAGCTGTGACGGGGAAGCACCGGCGGCTCTCTGCCCTGGTCGGCTGCTTCTTGCTGAGCCTGCTTTTGCTGCTCCTCGGACAAGTCATGATTTTCTACGTGGCGGTCGATGATAAACTGTTCCGCTAATGCTTCTGCATCAGAAATAATGTACACCAATCGCACGGTCTCTAACTGGGGCTCCGTGAGTTCCGGGTCGACCAACTGTGCCAACGCTTCGGCTTCGACCGCTCCTTCGCTGCAGGCACCCTCATTGCTATCGGCCATGCGTGCAAACTCATGCAGCCCTTTGGCAAATTGATCCGCCTTGCCCAACCAACCACGAACCAGCGCGAGGTTATAAACAACTGCAGCCTGAGTGTCCGACTTTTCGAGAATTTGGCTATACAGTCTTTCAGCTCGGCGCCATAACCCGCGTTTCGCCAAACGGCCGGCTTCTTCGAATTCGGGCTTCCAGGAAACCGACCCGGAGGATTTTTCCTTTGGTAATTCGGCCAACAATTGATGATCTCGCATCAACAGGGGCAAGCCCGACTGCAAGTTCATCCGCAGCAGTAATTCCAAGGCCCGATTGTCACCTTCGGGAGCAAGCCCGGCATACATGAGCAAATGGACACGCGCAGCAATCAAATCTCCTTCGACCAGTAATGCTTGTCCGACAGCTCCGATGGCTTCAAATACCCGCCGAGGCATGTCGTCACCCGTACGCTCGAGTGCCTCCTGCAAATGACTCGTAGCTGCCAGTCCATTTTGGGTTGCTGCAGCCAAAATTGCCTGGTGTGCGTGGGAAGTGGCATTTTCAGGGTAAACTCGCAACAACGTGTCAATCGTTTCGCGGGCGTCATCGAATGCTTCCAAAGACAACTCCAATGTTGCCTTAAGTTCCAGCAATGAAACTCTTTCGGGTTGTTTCGACAACAATTGCTCGAGATGTGTCAGAGCCGCATGAGGCTGCTTACCAGCCACCATGGTCTGTACTTTTTCAATCTCGGTCACCAGATCGGAACAGCAAAACTTGAGTTTCTTACCGCTACCGCAAGGGCAGGGGGCATAGGGATCAACGGCCATCGGAAAGAACCTCAGCGCGGGGAAATGTTTCAGTGTTTCAGTGTTTCAGTGTTTCAGGACAATCGACTTCCCAAGATCGTACCACAGCCAGGGTGTTGTGTTGAGGGTTTAGGGTTGAAGGTTAGGACCAACCCTTTGGAGTTTTTGGCAGTTCTGGGCAATCTACCCAGGGTTGCGCAAAATACTCGCAAGCTCGCATTCGCTGCCCCCTGAGCTGGAATAGAGATGTGCCTTCGGCACGAAAAGGAATCGAAGCAAGTAACAATGGATCTTCATGAACAATTCATGATCACCTCAAAACCTGCCAATCTACACTGAGTGCGCCCCCCCAATCGGCCAACACAGGGACAACAGGTAATTTAGGACGCCCTGGCAAAGATTGCCTGATCCAACGATTCTCATGAATTTCCGGATTTTGCCGGTTATTGCTGATTAGGAGTTCAATGGACAGTCGATGAATCCCCTGTGCAAGGATCAGCGATTAGATAGCGCGATCCCTGTGATCCATGATAAAAGCAATTACGTGCAGCCGGGCAAAGCCGAGGACGTTTTGCCAATGGTCTGGGCTTGGCTGGGAAGCCTGCCTGCCGCACGAAAGAACAAGAGGGGACGAGTCAGGTGAAGAACATCATTGCTTTTCTGATAATTGTATTGCTGAGCATGCTAGTTACCGGTCCGGTCCTTGCCGCGCCGGAAACGACCGCCGGCCAACTGCAGCTTCCCTCTCCCGTCGCCGACGGTAATTCTGGGAATCGGTTGACACTACCGCATACCGAATTACCTGACAGTCTGGCAACAGGAGACCAAGGGTCTGTGCAATCCGATCTGTCTACTAACTTCCAACTCGAACCAATCGCTAGCGGTACGGAAGAATTGCTGGAATCTGCCGAAGAACATGCTCAGTTTAGCATCTTCGAAATGGAGCCCGCATTGTTAGAAAGCACCGGTAGCTGGCTACGGCGTGGATTCTGGTTTTCGGAAGTCGACGCGGTGATTCTCAATCGTGAAATCAACAAAAAAAACCAGTTACCTCTGATGCTTCAAACGACCGGTACTACCGTTAGTATGATTGGGCGTCTCATTACGGTGGACAACACTCTTGCCATTGCAGGAAACAAACCGTCGGTGGAAACGATGCCACGAATCAAGATTGGCCGTTTTCTGTTTCGCGACCAGAAAAATCGCGACCACACCGTTGAGTTTACCTGGTTTGGAGGCGGCCAATGGTCGCAGGAAGGTGAACTCAATGCGGTGCCTACAGGAACTGCCGCAGGTACCACCACACTGACTGTGCCACTAAATGTCGATGGTGGCAATCCATCCTTCGATGGGGCTGCTTCTTCTCGATACGACTATGGCAGCCGATTCAATAGCTTTGAGTTGAATTATCAATTGAAAGGGCGAATGCAGCGGGATCAGATGATCATGAAGCCCGATGGAGAATGGGTGCGGGCGGCAAATCCCACTTTCACACGCACGTTCCTGACAGGTCTACGGTACTTTGAAATGAACGACTTGCTCTTCTGGAATGCATTTGATGTTCCAGATTTAGTCACCGGCAATGGGGCAACCGTGGATGGCCAATACCGAGTGCACACGGAAAACGACATGATTGGAATGCAAATCGGTTCAGCCCTTACTTACGAAACTTCGCGTTGGAGTGTTGGCGTTCTGGGCAAGACGGGCATCTACCTCGACCAGATGTTCCTGCAGTCCGATTTCAATAATACCAATCAACTCACCTCGGGCAGTACCGACACTCACAAAGATGCAGTCTCCTTGCTCAGCGAACTCCGTGTGCAAGGAAAATGGCATCTGCGGCCCAATTTCTCGTTTCGTGCAGGTGCCGAGTTGCTCTATGTCAAATCGGTTGCCCTCGCTCCTTACCAGGTGAACTTCGTGCCCGGGGACTATCCGGTTATTACCACCTCCGTCTCACCTACCGCCTCCTCCGAACAGTACAGCCTCTTCTTAGGATTTTCGGCTGGCTTCGAAGGCTATTGGTAAGACCTGAGTGTCAATCGGGCTAAATGACACGAAGGATTGGATCAGGTCTGAAACCGCTAACATACAAGTACGACGCGCCAGCAAGTGGGTATCTATGCGGGACCCACTTGCTCGCGCTGCGTGCTTGTATGGGGTTGTCCACCGTTCCTATTGTTGTGGTGCGTTTTTTCTAAATACAAGCACGAGGCGCCAGCGAGTGGGTAATTGCGGCTGCCATGGACTCACTCGCTAGCGCTCGTGCTAGTAATCCAACTTTGACGGTGTCATAGGGGCGGCTTATAAGTCGTTCACGGCGATGCCTGACTGGGCTGATAGCATAAGCCATTTTCTGTGGATGGGTCACAACCCACTCCGACATAACCGCTCTGGCCCTCTCACAGCAGCCAAACGCCACTTTTTGCCCAAACGGGACTTCTTTCCATCTAGATTGCCGGCGTAGACTTCCCTGCCAATTCTAGGTAGCTTATCTAAACGGTGATCACTGGTCCGTCGAGCACTCGTTGCCTGCAACCCGACGTCCGATGATAGCCACTTTCCGTTGGCCCAACAGCACCCATCATTCGCACCTACGCCCCAATGAAACAACCTTCGTTTCTAGCACGCAAGACTCTGGGACAACCCCACTACTTCTTGCTTGCCATCGCTGCGGCGTTTTTGTTCTCGTTTATCCCTCGTGGTGCGCGCAAGGCGATCGAGAGCAACACCAATAAAGCAGAGGATTGGTTACCCCGCAACTATCCTGAATCGATCGACTTGCGTTGGTTCCGCGACCACTTCATTGGCGAACAGTTCGCGCTGGTCAGTTGGGAAGGTTGCACGCTTGGCAACACCGAGAAACTCAACTTCCTCGTTAAGAAACTGATACCGAGTCAGGAAATTCTAGACCGAGCGGATCCCGATCTGGTTAAGCGTGCCGCCTGGTACAAGAAGATAATCTCTGGCCCGGAGATGCTCAATGAATTGACACATCCTCCCTCGAGCCTGGAATACAACGATGCGGTCAAGCGTTTGGAAGGTGCCCTGGTAGGTCCTGTTCATCGCGATGCGGCAGGCAAGTCGATGGGAAATGAATCCCGTACGACCTGCCTGGTGGTGTTCCTAACTGAGGTGGCGACGCGTGACAACAAAACCATGCGTGCGGCCATTGAAAACATCAGCCAGATTGCTGACAAAGAGTGCGGTATCGCTCCAGAGTCCATCCACATGGGCGGACCACCTGTGGATAATATTACCATCGACATTGAAGGCGAACGGACGCTGATGCGTCTGGCAAGTTTGGCCGGAATTGTTGGCTTTGGGCTTTCGTATTGGTGTTTCCGTAGTATCAAGTTGACCAGCATCGTCTTTACCGTCGGCGTGATTAGCGCCGGAATGAGTTTGGCGATCGTGTTTTACTATGGCATCATGGAAGTCTTCGCAATGGGTTACTCCGGACCCTACTTGGGTACCGTAGATGCCATCCTGATGTCGATGCCTGCGGTCGTGTATGTGCTGGGCCTCTCAGGTGCAATCCACATTGTCAATTACTACCGCGACGCACGTCGCGATCACGGCCTGGAAGGAGCCGCCGAAACGGCAGTGAAGTTTGGCTGGGCACCCTGCGCACTGGCCGCATTTACCACCGCCGTGGGACTTGGCTCGCTCTACACCAGCGACATCCTGCCGATTAAAAAATTCGGCATGTTCACGGCCTTTGGCGTCATGGCCACGGTCGGCGTTCTATTCACCATCCTGCCCGTATTCTTGCACCGATTTCCCATCAGCGACTCTCTGGTACGACGTCAATCGGGCGGGTCCCAAAAACGACCTGATAGCCATTTACCCCTGTGGGCCAAGTCTATTTTTGGCTTTGTGGTGGGACGACCCATCATGGTCTGTGTGCTCTGGTTAGGGATCATGGGCCTTTTTACCCTGGGGATTCCACAGATTGAAACATCCGTCCAATTACTCAAATTGCTCGACGAAGATACCGATCTGATTCACGACTATGCGTGGCTGGAAAAACAGCTCGGCAATCTGGTGCCGATGGAAATCATTTTCACCGTACCCTTCGAACATTGCCGTACGGCGGACGAGCATGCCGAAAGCGATGGCATGCAATATCGATTGACGATGCTGGAACGTCTGGAATTGATGCGTGAGGTACAGAGTCGCATTGAAAAGCTGCCTGAAATCAGCCGTGTCCTTTCCGCCGCCACCTTTACTCCTAAAAGCACACAAACGAGTATCACCGCCGCAAACAACAGCACCAATTACGCCAAAAACAAAAGCCTGGAAGAACACCGTCAATACTTGATCGAAGGCGATTATTTACGTCTGGAACATGTGCCGGAACATCCTGATCAACTCACGAATCGAGAACTGTGGCGTGTCAGCGCACGGGTTGCGGCCCTTGGAGGCGGCCAGGACGGCGAAGGGGTCGATTACGGATTATTTGTTCAGCAACTTAGCAATGTCGTCAATCCAATTCTCTTGGCCTATCAGCAGCGAGACCACATTGTCCAACAACTTCACTTATCGGGTAAGAAGCTGGATGGCTCAGAAATCTGTGTTTTGTTCCGGGACTCACCAGAGATCGACACTCCAGCGAAGGATTCGCAGGAGTTGGAATTGGTCAACTTGTTACAGCGCAGCGGCGTGAAGACGACCGGCTACAACCTGTCCAAAATTGCAACATCCGAGCACTCAGCTTCCACGCAACGATCCGATCCGGGCGAAAGCGCTGCCACCGAGCAGTCTGCACCTACGACTGCCTATCGCGAAGGAGTCCTTCGGGCACTTGCTCAGCGCGATGCCTTGATCCTGGTATCCGCCGAAACTCAGCCGCTGGCCAAACAATTAGCCGCCGATGATTTCTCCCTCATTCAGGTTTCTCAAATCAAATCGGTGGATGGCTCCGCGGTGATTCCTCTGACTCAGGAATCTCTAGTACCGAACAAAAGCGACAACAGCGCCGCCCTACCGCGCCCCATCCGAGCAGTTTACACGGGCATGATTCCATTGGTTTACAAAACACAGCGCCAACTTCTGATCAGCCTTCGCGAAAGCATCGGTTGGGCCACGGTGTTGATCGCCGTGGTGATGATGATAGTACTCCGAAATCCACTAGCCGGCTTGGTTTCGATGATCCCCAATATTTTTCCGATCCTTATCGTGTTTGGCAGCCTGGGGTGGCTGGGTATCAAAGTCGATATCGGCATTATGATGACCGCCAGCGTAGCCCTCGGCGTAGCGGTAGACGACACGATCCACTTTCTTACCTGGTTCCGACGTGGTGTCGGAGAAGGCCTCAGTCGGGTGGACGCGACCATGTTGGCGTACGACCGATGTGCCACAGCCATGGCACAAACCACACTGATTGGAGGGCTTGGACTGGCCGTATTTGCCACCAGCACCTTCACCCCTACCCAGCAATTTGGCTATCTGATGATTACCATGTTAGCCACGGCATTAGTAGGAGATTTGCTGCTACTCCCGGCGCTGCTGGCCAGCCCGTTAGGGCACTTTTTCAGTGGCAACGCACCGCGCAAGAACGCGACTATAGGTCTCAACGCGACTATAGGTCTCAACGCGCCTATAGGTCTCAACGGGCCCGCTTTGGATGAACGGGACGACGATGAGCGGGGCGGCCAGGAGCAATACACTACCACGCATGGCTCCAAAAATGAAACCTCCAGGGAAGGTGCAACATCCGAGTTTACAACTTCCCCTTCCATGGAACCGAAAGTGGTCATTGAAGCGGAAGATACTCCCTCCACGGACATTCCCACCGATGTCCCCACGGAACGAAACGAAAGCCCCCACGCGGCCCTCCACGCCAAACTGCAAAACCTTCGCCGCAAGCACTCGAACGATTCCCTATCGCCGTAGGTCTCAACTCTCAATGCCTTATCGCAATATGATGCTGCTGTTGCTGACCGGGGCCATCTCGTATACCTGTTACGTTCGAGCTGAACAGAATCCCTATTCGCGATATGTGGCTTCAGGTTTCTCATTGATCAATCGTTGGGCCTTGGCAGAAGTGCCAGACCAGGAGCTCTTTGAAGGTGCCATGACTGGCATGGTTGCCGTACTCAGCCAACACGGGGACGAGCATTCACTGTTTGTAGACGAAAGGGAACGTGAAGGTTTCCGAGAAAACATTCTCCAGGAGTTTGGTGGCATTGGGGTCCGAATCCGACTTTTTGGAGACCCCCCACATCCAATCGTCATCGGTCCACCCGAACCGGGTACACCTGCATTTCATACTGACATCCGTTCCGGTGATCAAATTGTGGCCATCGATGGCCACCTCACCTCGGGTATGACCATGCTTGACGTACTCCGCCTCATGCGTGGAAAGCCGGGTACCTGGATCACCCTGAAACTGCTGCATGCCAAGCCTGTGGAAGAAAGCTCTACGAGCAAAGAGGCCAACCCGACAACAGTAAAAGGCCATTCCTTGGCGACCTCAGAGCAGCCGATTGAGGTTCGATTGCAGCGTGCCACCATCACCGTTGATTCCATCTTGGGCGATCTGCGCGATAAAGATGGCCATTGGGACTATCGTCTGGCGGCCAATCGTCGCATTGGTTATGTCCGCATAACCCAATTTGGTGATAAGACCGTGGATGAACTGACTCACGTATTGACTGCACTGACCAATGCGAATGTCGAACCTTCTTCTCCCAACAGCACAAGGATTGGGGCATTGGTCTTGGATATGCGCGACAACTACGGTGGTGCACTCGATGCGGCGGTTGCCATCAGCGACTTGTTTCTACCAGGCCTGCAAACGATCTTAACCACTCAGGGACGTGACCAAGAAACTCGTGATCGATACCTATCCACCGATCAAGGGTTATTCTTGGACCTACCTTTGGTCGTACTTATCAATCACAACAGTGCCAGCGCCAGTGAGATCGTGGCTGCATGCCTACAGGATTATGGCCGCGCGGTGGTGATGGGCCAGCGTTCGTACGGCAAAGGAACCGTTCAACGTTTGATGCGTTTGGAGTCAGGACGCAGCCTGCTCAAACTCACTTCTGCCACCTACTGGCGACCCAACGGCAAGAACATTCATCGCATGGCTGAAGACACCCTGGACGATCAATGGGGAGTAAAACCCAGTCCAGACTTTGAATTAAAATTGGACGAAAAGCAATATTTGAGCTGGCGTATGGGCAGGCAACGGCGAGATTTAATCGACCACGACGCATACGGCGACTTGACTACACATGTCGACAATGAAGATGGCAAGCTGCTCGAGGCATTGAACGACCAAGTTTTAGATCTGGCGGTAGAGTACTTAGAAGGGGTACTGGGTGAATAGGCGCGAGGCGCTAGTTACTGGTACGACTGCTAGATTTTCACAGGTAGCATCGATGGCCAGATTGCAAAATGAAAAATGATAAATGTAAAATGGGAATACCTGAAAAACTCCACAATGCCCATGGATCGTCATTTCACATTTTTCATTTCTCATTTTTCATTGGCATGATCATCCCAGAAATTAGCGACTCGCGCCTCCCCCGCCCCCCCATGCGCGAACATTCCCACTAACCCTCCTATCTTCCACCGCGTTGCACAGACTTTGAAAAATGTTCCCTGTGGATCTGCTAGCATCTATTTCTTACGGTTGCTAAATCAGTCCATCTAATTATTCGCAACCACCATGCAGTAAGTAACTTACGGCGTTTCAACCGCTCGTAATGGCGATCTCACTTGAGCATTGAGCCCCTTTTGGCACGCCAACTGCACTTCAGGTATCACGTCAGACGACGACCAGAGGTTGTCAAGGCTGTGGGTAACACCACCACTGACTGCGTGCTCGAGTGTTGATGCTCCAAGGCCACACACAATTGGCTTGGGCGGACACCAGCCTCTTTTCGGCATCATTCTGCCACTCCTCTTTTTTACCCTAAGTTGGGACTACCTGTTGTCCCTTTGACCGAGAAGGAATTCGTCATGGTTGCACCTCGTAAAGTTCGAAAAATTGTTTGCTGTGTAGTTCGTGTCCCTGAGCAACACCGGCAATCCGTCGGCAGTCGCCAAACTTGTAGCAACAGCCAACCGTCTCGTACTAATACCCCGCGCCCCAGCGATCTTTTGCCTTGGGCCGACCCCTACATTTCCCAGTTGGTCCACAATCTGCAACGTGAAGTACGTCGAGAAAGGTCTGTAAACAGTGAAAGGTCGCATCTCCGTCAGCAACCTTTCCTGCCAACCTCTCCGGTCGCCGAAATGCAGCCTCCCAGTCCTCACACAGGACTTGATTGGCAATATCCACAGGAAAGACGATCTGATTTTCAAGAAAATCCACCCAAAAGTGGCAACTAAAACGACCATAGGATCAGCCTAGGTGAACAAAAAGGATTTTGACATGCTCACTCTACTTTCCATTACCCTGATTGTTACAGTTGCCCGATCGCTCAAACCGAAACGCTACGCGTTGATAAGTTGGCCTGAAGAAGGACCGCGCGGAGCTCGGCGGCAATAAAGAACGACCCGGTAATACAGATCAACTGATCTGACTGGGCCCGTTTCCTGGCCAGTTTCCAAGCATCTACAGGCTGGGACTCCACCAAGACTTCACATCGGTTGCCAATAAGGGGATTGCTGATACGAGGCGAAAGAACCATCCTATCGTCGAGCTGTTCTTCGATAATCGCTGCTAATTCTAATGCCGGTACCGCACGTGGATTTTCATGGTACTGGGTAGCAATGATCACGCTGAAATGAGGTAATAACTCGCGTACCATGCCGCCAACATCCTTGTCGTGTGACACGGCCAACAGCAAAATCCATTCGCGCTGACATTCCCTCCCTCCCGCATTCACTCTCTCAAGAGTTTGTACAAGTGCTTGCACAGAAGCTACGTTGTGGGCAACATCAAGCACAACCGTTGGCTGACTGCCAAGTACTTCAATCCGGGCTGGCAGTGCGACCTCAGCCAATCCTTGCCTCATCGCCTCAACCGAAATTGACCAACCCTGCTGGCGTAGTTCGCAGGCCGTGGCCAATGCCAAAGCCCCATTGTGAGCCTGGTGCTCACCTAGGAGACGCAGTGGCACATGACTCAAACGCAAAGATTCGCCCGAAAAATCACCCACAAAGTCCAAGCTGCCATGAAGGTCGCCATGAAAAAGAGACTTAGGAAGCCGATAAGTGTGGCAAAAATTCTCGCCCGCTGCAATTTGTCGACAACCCTGCTGGCGTACCACTTTGGCAATGACTTGGCGCGGTTCACTTTCTAATCTTCCGCACAATAGGGGTACTCCCGGCTTGATGATACCTGCTTTTTCCATAGCGATCTCTGCCAAGGTGTTACCCAGCTGCTTGGTGTGATCTAGGCTGATGTTCGTAATCACCGTTACCATGGGAAGGCAGACATTGGTTGAATCAAGTCGCCCACCCAAACCTACCTCCAAGATGACCACATCGGCCTTGCACTGGGCAAAATAGACCAACGCCAGAGCCGTAGTTAGTTCAAAATAGGTAGGACCAGGTGATAGATCCGTCTGCCCCGTCAACAACTCATCCATCGCTTTTACGGCGGGACGCAATTGATCGACCAGCCCAACCAACTGCTGTGGCAACATTGCCTGCCCATTGAAGACAAATCGTTGCTCGATTCTTTCGAGATGGGGCGAGCTGAACAGACCTGTTTGATAGCCGGCCGCCTGTAATATGCCGGCGAGCAAAGCAGAAGTGGACCCTTTCCCTTTAGTCCCCGCCACATGAATAATTGGCAAACCCGCGTCCGGATTACCAAGCCGTGTGAGCAACTGTCGCATACGGTCCAACTTCAGGTGCCGCTGTGCATAGGGCAACATGGGAACCTGTTCGTAGTTGATACGCCCCATTAAGAAATCGATCGACTCATCCCGATGCGCCGCCAAGCTATCATCATCAGATTGGGGATCTTGCGGAAAATCTTGCGGCGTTACGGCTGAGGACATGCCCCATTGTGGACAACAAGCAGGGCAGGGGGAAAGGGGGGGGAGGGAGTGCGGAATGTGGAATGTTGAGAGTCCAGTGTTGAGAGTCCAGTGTTGAGAGTCCAGTGTTGAGAGTTCAGTGTTGAGAGTTCAGCGTAGAAGGGACCGCTATGGGATGCTATGATAGCCGTTCGTCACTGATTCATACCTCCATCTTTTAGGTTTCTGATGCTGCTGCTGGAAAATGTACGAAAATCGTACCTTGAGCCTGGCGGACAAAGGTTACCGATTCTCGATATTGAGAATTTCACCCTTTCCCCAGGTGAGCAAGTCGTGCTCCGTGGCGCCAGTGGAGGGGGAAAGACCACTCTATTAAACTGCCTGGCCGGCCTGACAACGGTCGACCAGGGGCAAATTCACATTAACGGCCATGACATTACGGCAATGGCCGAAGTAACCCGTGACCGCTTTCGGGCACGCTTTATCGGCTATGTATTCCAAACTTTCAATCTGCTTCCAGCCTTCACGGCACTGGAAAATGTACTTCTGGGGATGACCTTCACGGGGCAAAAAGCCGACCCCGACCGGGCCAGCCAATTGCTCGAGAATTTGGGACTAGGAGCCCGCTTGGCGCATAAACCAGAAGCCCTGTCGGTTGGTGAACAGCAGCGCGTCGGGGTAGCTCGGGCACTGGCCAATCGCCCGCTCCTGCTCTTGGCTGACGAACCAACCGCCAACGTCGACCCAGGGCACCAGCAACAGATTATCGAATTACTGCGTCAAGCATGCCAGCAGGAAAATATCGCCATGCTGCTAGTCACCCACGCCCCCGAAGTGGCCAATCAATTCGACCGGGTCGAGCAATTGGAAAAAGTGAATCGAGTGAAGAGTGGGCAGGGGGCAGGGGACAGGGAGCAGGAACCATGAGTTTCTGGAAAATCGCCTGGCGAAACATGCAGCAGCGTGCACTCGCTTCCTCGTTAACGGGACTGTCGATGGCACTGGGTGTGGCGTTGATGATTCTGGTCATGGTCATTCACGAAGTAACTGTCGAGCAACTCGATACTGATGCCCAGGGTTACCATTTGATCGTTGGCGGCAAAGGGGGCGAATTACAATTGGTGATGAGCACCGTATTTCATCTGGGGCGTCCTCTAACGCCCATTCCCTACAGTTATTACAAAAAATTCGTCGATGGACCGTTCGCCCAGTACACCGAGGTGGCCATTCCCTACTGCCTGGGTGACAGTTTTCCGGCAGCCGGACAACTGTTTCGAGTGGTTGGAACAACTCGAGAATTGTTTGAGAAAATTGCTTACGGAACCCTTAAGGATGGCACACCCAAACGCTATACCTTTGCCGCGGGGCGCAATATCCAGACCGACCATTATTTCGAAGCAGTACTCGGTTCAGTGGTGGCCCGCAAAGCGGGTCTGAAAGTGGGCGATACGTTCCAACCCACCCATGGCATCAGTAGTGGAGGCGACCGGCACGATCAGTTCACCATTGTCGGAATTCTTGCTCCCACCGGC
>JBDOMT010000398.1:0-3599 GCA_039831705.1 Pirellulales bacterium
GATGTCGCCGCTGCGCGGCTATTATGCCCGCTTTGCACGGTATCGAAGTACGCTTCCGTAGCCTAGTTCTACTGAAGTGATCGCCTGAAGGCGAGGGTTTTTAGATCCTAGTAGGAGACAATAATACGAGCACGACGCGCAAGCGAGTGGATAGCTGTGCGTGACCCACTTGCTCGCGCTGCATGCTTGTATTGGGTTATGCACCGTTCCTGCAATACGAACACGTTGCCTTTCACAGCATTCCTCAACAATCCGTCAGTTCCCCTTCAGGAAACAGCTCCCGAAGTCGCTCGGAGCTAGCGCTGGCGCCGTACTCGCTGATCTCGAAAGCTTCTGCTAACTGTATTTTTTCTCCCCTGGCTTCGCCAAAAGCAGCAATAATCTCCGCCCGAAAGTGGTCGGCACGCGGAGTTACATGCTGTATGTACCAGTCACGCAGCCACTCCTTACGTTCGCCTTCGTTGTCGGGGACGGCTTCCAAAATTCCTTCTGAATAGGGTAGCCACTCGTAAACCTGACTGCGCTGGCAAGCCAGCATCGAGACCACCGAGTCCAGACTCTGTTCGATGTCGATCACCACATCCGCACGCAAACGGGTAGGTCGGGTGAACAAATCGGCCATGAATGCAAACACCGGAGGAGCAAAAAGCGGGGCCACTTCAGGCAACACCAGCGGTACGGTAATTAGGTACGACGCATCCTGCACCACCTGCCCGGTCGCCCGGTGGTCGGGGTGATAATCGCACAACCGGTGGGTCAGCACCAAATCGGGCTGGAACTCTCGTATCTCTTGAATGATGCGTTGCCGCACCTCGATGGAGGGAACCAATTGTCCGTCGGGAAAATCGAGCGTCTCATAGATGGCCCCGATCACCTCACCGGCAGCCGCCGATTCTTGACGGCGCAGCGGAACCAATTCGTCTGTGGTTCGGCGAAAATGGCCCGCTCCTCCATCGGTGACCGACAACATCTTCACGCGCCGACCCAGCGCGCGATAGATGGTTGCCAAACCGCCCGCATGATATTCCGCGTCGTCGGGATGGGCCCCGATAATAAGCAAGCTGGGACTGTCTGAGTTTGTGTTCATAGTGTTGGGATTAAATGATTACCAGCTGAAGCCGGTAGGTTTAAAAAAATGAGCACCGGACTTTATACCCATCATAGGGACAATAATGCTGTGACGTATATAAGCGTACCTCTCACGATAAACTTTATTCCCCCCTTGAACCCTGCAGAACAACCTGCTAACATTCATTGCTGATGTACGTTTGTTCACTTTTTCATATCCTACCTGCTTTGACCGTAAGGAGCCTCCTCATGTCGACAACTTCCATTCAGACTCCGATATCTAACAAAAGGGCTTCAACTAAATCAACGTCCAAATCTTCCAATAAAATTCCCAATGAGGCAACCCAACTTCTCCACGATATGTTTGGGTTCGATCAATTTCGACCCGGACAGGCCGCCGTAATATCGAGCCTGCTGGCTGGTCGCTCCGCCTTAGCCATTTTTCCCACCGGTAGTGGTAAAAGTTTGTGTTACCAATTGCCCGCCCTGGCACTGAAGGGTCTCACGGTGGTCATCTCACCCCTGATTGCGCTGATGAAGGATCAGATCGATTATCTACAACAGCGTGGCATCGGTGCGGCACGACTCGACTCGAGTCTCTCCCGGGACGAAACCATACAGGTTTACGACGACCTGCGCTCGAGTCAGATACGGTTGCTCTACGTATCGCCAGAACGATTGGGCAACGAACGTTTTTTACAACTTCTGGAAAGACAAACCATTGCCCTACTCGCTGTGGACGAAGCACACTGCATTAGCGAATGGGGACACAACTTTCGTCCTGACTATCTGAGAATTGCCACCCTCGCACGACGACTCAAAATTGAACGTGTCCTGGCACTGACCGCCACGGCGACCCCCGAAGTGGCCCAGGACATCGCCCACTCGTTCGCCATCGACAAGGCCGATATTGTCCATACCGGCTTTTATCGGTCCAATCTGCATTTGCGTGCCACCCCTTGTGCCAATGATCAGCGTCGTGACTTGCTCGTGTCCCGATTGCGTGAACGGCAACAAAATGTAAGGCAACAAAATTCCGCACAGGACATGACGAGTATGGGGCCAACCATCGTCTACGTCACCCTGCAACGTACCGCCATGGAGTTGGCCGCCTATCTGGCCAACCTTGGCTTTCCCGCCAGGGCCTATCATGCCGGTTTAAAACCTGATCTGCGCACCGAAATTCAAGAGGCATTCATGGACTCGGACGACATGATCGTGGTGGCCACAATCGCTTTTGGCATGGGTATTGATAAAGCCAATATTCGAGCCGTTTATCACTACAACCTGCCAAAAAGTTTGGAAAGCTACATGCAGGAAATCGGCCGCGCAGGTCGCGATGGTCAGCGCGCGGCATGCGAACTACTGGCCTGTGGAGACGACATTGTGAAGCTGGAAAATTTTACTTACGGTGACACGCCTTCCCAAGAAACCGTTCAAGCCCTCGTGGAACAGCTATTATCGGCAGGTTCCACTTCTACGGGCACCATTTCTGCGGGTGAGGTTTCTACGAGTAGGGTTCCCAGCGGGGTTCCCACTAAAGGAACATTCGACGTATCGGTCTACGAATTATCAAACCAGTACGACGTACGTGATTTGGTAGTCAAGACCTTGCTCACCTATCTGGAGCTGGCGGAAATATTGCATGCGACCGGGCCTTTCTATTCACAGTTTAAACTGCAACCACAACGACCTCTGGCAGAGATTGTTAGTGCTTACGATCCGCAACGAGCCAGGTTCCTGGAAAATTTGTTTCATGCCGCGCGCAAAGGAAAAACCTGGCTTACCCTCGATGCCGGTCAGGTGGCCCAAACCTTGAACGAGCCACGTGAAAGAATCGTGGCAGCGATCGGACATTTGGAAGAGCAAGGAGACCTATTGGTACAGGCCACTGGGATACGCCAGGGCTACCGCTTGTTACGCCAGCCAAAAGATCCAGAAAATCTGATCGCCAAATTGACCGAACGATTTTTACAACGCGAACAGCACGATATAGCGCGAGTGCGTGACGTGGTCGGGCTGGCAGAGACAAACGACTGTCTGACCAAACATTTGCTGGCCTACTTTGGGGAAGAGCGATCTGACTGTGAGCACTGTAGCAGGTGTGAAGAGGGGGGCAGGTGTGAAAAGAGTGACGGGGGTGGCGGGCAAAAAGGTCAACCCACACGCACCTTACCTACTTCCACCAAATGCGAGCTGAATGAGGACGAGCGTAGGGCAATAAGCAGCCTGCGGAAAGAGGACCATGATGCACTGAGCACAAGCCGACAATTGGCCCGTTTCCTATGCGGAATTACGTCCCCCGCCACCTCACGAGCCCGCCTACGCAAGCACGTCCAATTCGGTCAACTCAACCACGTACCTTTCGAAAAAGTGCTGACTCAATTGGAAGAATGAGGACATTATGTGTCTTTCCGGTAAGCGTGCATGAATCAAATTGCTCATTTTGCTATCGTCATCTGTTCCCAACCGATATTTAGGAGGACAGCAGATGAGCAAGAGAAGATCACAGGATTACCCGTTGCGCTTAC
>JBDOMT010000479.1:0-15988 GCA_039831705.1 Pirellulales bacterium
AAGCTGTTTTTGCCACTGGTAGTACTGGGTAGGGTGGATCCCGTAATCGTCACACAGATCAGATATCGATACGTTCTCAAGCAAGTGGCGGCGTACGATCGACACCTTCTGCTCGGGGGAATATTGTGTGCGCTGGGACATCGTGAACTCCTAGGGATGAACTATACTCTAGCTCATCAATTTCACTCAATGTCCAACTGAGGCAAAACAACGGAGCCCCCTTTGATTTCTAACCAAGCCAGGAACACAGCCCATAAAAGAGAAGAAACGTGAATGGGAAAGAGCGAACAGTTCTTTATTCATCAGCTGAATCGTAAGGCACCGAGTCTCCCCCCTATTGCATGAAACGCTCGTATGATGAGCAACCTTTTTCCGAAGCTTGCCTTAGCACCGCCAGACTGCGATACTTGAGCGAATTAAAATGTCGAGCGTTGGGGGAGAGTGCTGAGAGCATGGGGTCCAGAGTCTCCCTCTACACTCAATCCTCATCCCTGCACGGCCTTGTTGACTAACTAATTTTGAAAAAATTTAGACCGGATAAACAAGATTTACCGGAGAGGCATTTCATTGTGTAGAGATCTATGATCGAATGGTACAAATAATCTTGTTGATCATCCGATGAACAGGAACGAGCTGGATGATCCTGTACATCCTGTTTATCCTGTCAAAATAAAGCCATTCAAGGCAATTGTTCGATAAGACCTCCCTGCACACTTAACACTCAACACTCAACACTCAACACTCAACACTCAACACTCAACACTCAACACTCAACACTCAACACTCAACACTTAATGTCCCCACTCGTTTTACTCACCTACTATTGTCTGCTGATTTCCGCCGCGAGCATCGCTGGCGGGATGATTCCCGGGTGGGTGCGTTTAACCCATCAGCGAATGGAAGTGGCAGTCAGTTTTGTGGCAGGTGTGATGCTGGGGGTGGGCATGCTGCATATGCTGCCGCATGCGATTGAAGAAGGTGTGGTGGGCCTTTCAGGTCCAGAAGTAGGACTCTCTGCCCACACGATCATGCTGTGGGTACTGGCAGGCATGCTGGTCATGTTTTTTGTGGAGCGTTTTTTTTGCTTCCATCACCATGATGTGGAATCGGACGCCCAAGATAATAGTTGCCACGGGCACGATAATAACCACGGGCACGATCATAACCACAGGGAGAGCCATGATCACGGCCACGATATTACCTGGGGAGGTGCGGCGATCGGACTGACCCTTCACAGTGTCTTTGCGGGTGTGGCCTTGGCCGCAAGTGTGGCACATGGACACGGTGAATTACCATTGGCCGGGTTGGGAACATTTCTGGTAATTATCTTGCACAAACCGTTCGATTCGATGACCATTAGTATGCTGATGGCACGAGGCGGTTGGCCTCGCGGTTGGAGGCACCTGGTCAACGGACTCTTTTCCTTGACGATCCCATTAGGGGTGCTGTTAGTCCAATTCGGCATAGGACAAGCAACGAGTCACGTGTCGTCCAATGCCGGCCAAAGCAATTCACTACTGGCGATCGCTCTCGCTTTTTCCGCAGGCATCTTTTTATGCATTGCACTCAGCGACCTGTTGCCCGAATTGCAATTCCACCATCACGATCGGGTGAAGCTTTCGGTAGCCCTCTTGTTGGGATTGAGCCTGGCGTATGTGGCCGGACGATTTGAGGAGTTGGCCCACCACCATATGCCTGCCAACCAGGATGCTACACACATGTCGTCAAAAGCAGATTAAAGTGGTTGCCGTTCACATCACGCGATCTGCGGCCCAGCAGTAGCGACGTCCGGTTGCAAATTCCTTATACGGAAGTTGGATTGGCTGGTGGATGGATTCCGGTTTGAAGGGTGTATCAAACGACTTCAGCACTGCAATGATTTCAGCTTGTGGGTAACCAAGTCCGCGCAATTCAAAATAGTCGCCATTGACATCAAGCAGGCGCACCCAGTCTTTCGATACGCGTACTTTGTGCAATGCTTTCAACTCGTCGCGAGTACGACGAAAGAAAATCAGCGCCGCAGTGAGTCCGCCATGAGAAAATTCATGCGTAGCCAGTGGTTCGCCCACGTACTTTACCCTCTACGAATGTTCTATGGGCAGATTGATTAGTCGTAAATGGGATAACCAGTTCAAAGGGGTAGCCATTTGTTTATGATCAGTGATGCTTCGCGGAATATTTGGGGGGTTTGGGGGGGACACCCCCCAATGCATCAAAGGATGAGTAGTCACTTAGGCGATGTTCACAACTTTTGCTTAGCCAGTTGGCAGGATCAGTCATTTCGAGGTGGAATATTAATGGAAAACCAATTGGCAGTTCATTGGGGGTAATCCCCCCAAACCTCCCTGTGTTTCTGCAAACCCTCCCTGTGTTTCTACAAACCCTCCTTGTATTTCTGCTTGACTCCCTCTTAGAGGATTTCCTCAATCCACCTGCTCTGCAGGTGATCGCTGACTTTCTAACCGTGCTGCAACCAGTCCAGGACACGCCAATCGAGCCAACGGCGATCAGGATCAGCAGTACGCCGTGCGATAAATCCCAAGTGGCCGCCCGAAGGAGTCACGACCGTTTTTACTTCCGGACTACACGGATAGGCTGTTAATGGTCCACTAGGTACGATCGGATCGTCCGCTGAAGCCAGGATGGTTGCGGGCTGCTTGATGGAAGCCAGTTTGGGGCCAGGAGCCGCAGTCTGATAGTAGTTATCGACTTCGCTGTAACCTCCCAACGGGACGGTCACCAGTTCGTCAATTTGGCGCAGTCGGCGTGGCCGTCGTCGAGGAATTATTTTGGGAGCCAATTCAGGAAATTGGCGCCAGCGATTGACTATTTGTTGCCACAACATACGTACAAAAAAACGGTCGTAAGGCCGTCCTAATGGCTTATCGAACCGACGTTCAATATCGAATAAGTCAATCGGTGGGCAAATCGCAAGCGTGCGTTCTAAATTGCCGATGCGGGTACTGCCGGTCTGGGCCAGCAAGTTGAGGCCGATGGCCCCGCCCATGGAATACCCGACCAGAGAAGTGGCCGATTGAGGATGACGTCCGGCAATAAACTCCAGGGCTGCTGCCGCATCTTCCCATCGATCACAATGGGTGCTGTAACGGGCCAATCCCTCCCCTGCCCCACAGCCACGCATATCGAGCCGAAAAACTCCATAGTTTGCTTTGAGCAACCGGTCGGTCATTCGGCACATGTAAGTACTGCGATAACTGCCGGCCAAGCCATGGATCAACAGGACATTGGGATGTTTGGCAGTCCAATTAGCGGGCAAATCTTCGTGCACCACCAGATGGTCGCCATCGGCCAACGGAATCTTGTACTGGGTAGCCTGGTAAGGATCTTCGATCCGAGGCAAGTAGACTCCCGCAAATGTCTGCAGATGCCCGTTGGGCAAAAGCGGATGGCGTTGGAATTCCCAGTTGGTCGTGGCTGCTCGAATCATGCCGAATACTCTAACAGAAAGGATTACGCGCTACCAGAAAGGTTTGCGGCTGAAATAGGAAGAAATTCCTACACTGCGAAACATTGGTAAACGGCAGCTGGCCAGGGAACAAGCACGCAGCGCCAGCGAATGGGTCGACGGTAGCCGGACCTACGCTTACTCACTTGCTGGCGATTTATGCTTGTATTTCAATACTAATATTCGCCATCCTACTCTCTGAAGGAACGGTATTCGCACTCTTTGTGCCAAAGGCCGAACACCACTCATTTTACCCAATCTTCCTGATCGACAATGAGAGCCGTGTTTAGCTGACCGTTGCCAGTAGCATTTTCGTTGATATTCTCCACGCTTTGGCCCGACTGAAAAGGGGGGGATTCCCCTCAGCTTTCCCGCCTCCTTCACCCCCCTGCCTGCCGAGGAATATGACTCCTATGACTCGAATCAATTCC
Source organism: Pirellulales bacterium (assembly GCA_039831705.1). GTDB lineage: Bacteria > Planctomycetota > Planctomycetia > Pirellulales > Lacipirellulaceae > JAJRWS01. The sequence goes on from JBDOMT010000479.1 coordinate 3,898, forward strand.
CCCATACAGCCACCTGGTAAAACAGCGCCACGTATCGCATTAACCGTAGATTTGGGAACTGTGGGGAGTGCGGGTGATAATGTAACTGCCATTCGGCAATTTGTTCAATTGGTGGGAGAGCATCATCTGGATACCACATGGGCCGTATCTCATCCTTGCCAGTTGTCTTGGGTTGCGACTCTTCAGAACAGCTCTACCAGCCACGATTTAGCCATCAACATCACTTGGGCGACCCCCGATTTATCACAGAGAAAATTTCAGCAACGGTTTCGTAATCAGTGGCAAGCGTGTGAACGAGTTGGCATTGTGCCAACGACCATATATAGCCCCAGCCCAAATTTTCTTCGGCAGCAACTGAGCCACATGTCCCAATATGGTTTAACCGCATGCATCATTGGCCAGCCAATGGAAACTAAACAGGGGCGTTGGCAAAGAGAAAACTCTGAGTGCATACCTCGTCCACTCCCTTTGGGGCTGTGGCAGTTACCTACCACAGAGCAGATTCCCAACCAGCGTTCATGGTTGCGTTCCACTCCCGCACATCGTCTTCCTGGGACAAAACGTAGGCGCACAGTCATGCCTGATATGCATGTGTTGATAGGGGCCGAACAAGTGCTCGCGCATAGAAGCAGCGGCATGAAACAGTTGGACCATTTTCTACGCAAGGCGTCCTGGGCCAGCAGTGCGGAGCAGTTGGATGTGATTACGGTGACCAAGTGGGCCACCGCCATGGCACGTCGCACAACAGCCAAGCCCCAACGATCGATCCTGCGCATTGCCGCTTAGCGTATCTCACGCATTGCGTTCCAGCTCAGATAGCCGAGCACTCCGGCCGCAACCAACGAGCCAATGTCCATGAGCATGCTGGCTCCGTCAAATGGAATACTTAGCACCAAATCGGCTGCAAAAGCCAATCCCACCAGGCCTGCGACGACCATCCCAGCAATCGTCATGGCCTTAGGCATAAGTATGGAAACCTTTGAAAAATGTGGCAACTGAATGGATTGGATAAAAGGCGCAAGGGCCTGAAGCCTTCGCTTCGATACTGGCTAGTATAATTCCCCTTTGCAGTCTGTCATGGTGGAACCAGTCCCAGACCGTTCAAAAATTCGGTATTTTTGAATTTTATCCTGAATATACCCCTGGATTAGCCTGATTTAGAAGTTTCATCCAGCCCATGTTGCTGGCGGATTTTTCTGACCAAGGCGACGATTTGGTTGATCACCTGTTGGTTTTCGACCACGTTTAGCCAGGCGCGGAAATACGTCCAACTGACGAGCGCAAGTCCCAGTAGAGCTCCAATATAGTGATTGGGTGCCATCGTCGCCGTATTTGCCCGTCCAGTTCCAGGATCTGAAGCAGCTCCTAAAGCGCCCACTCCGACCACGGTGAGCATTCCCACCACCGACCAGGGAAACGTTTTACGCTTCAGGATAGCGCTACGGAGTGCAAGTTCGTGTTCCAGACCGTAAGTTTCCGTCACTTCCTTACACCACCGGCTGGTTCCCACAAAGTAAGTGATCACAATGCTGTGTACCAACACCACGGCGAGAGCGGCTGCAGTCCCGGTGAGCATGTGGATGCCGCGAGCATGGAGAGTTTGCTCGCTGGGCGAATGGTACAGGTCACCGATGGAGAAACCAAGCACCATCGCGGCAGCCATCACTACCAGTGATATAACGGCTAGAGCGGGGAAAGTACGTGCCATGGAGAGTTGCGAGTTGTGAGTTGCGCGCTGAGGGGTCCCAACGCAGCTTAGGAAGGGTAAGGTGGCACGTGTGGCCTTTGCGAGCCATTCTAAGCGGCCTGTGCAAAATTTGTCAGGGGGTCGTTGTGTCTGGAGCAGATAGCGCTAATATTTATTCACTAGGCATCAGGCATCTGGCATCTGGTAACAGACATCTGGTAACAGGCATCTGGTAACAGGCAATAGATAATAGATTATACCCGATACCCGATATCCGATACCTGTCGCCCATCCCCCCCCCGCCCTCCACCCCCCTCTCCTTTTCAAATGAATCCTCCCCAAGAAAAACCTTTACTAGCCGTGACAATGGGTGATTCCGCGGGCATCGGGCCTGAGGTGATCGTCAAGGCATGGCAGGATCCACAGGTTCATGACGGTTGCCGTGCCGTGGTGTTGGGGCATCCCGAGGTACTCCGTAAGGCAATCCGTCTGGTGGGAATCGACTGTCGCGTGTTGGTGGTTGACTCACGGAACATGTCATCCGTCGTGCCGTCGTGTGAGTTGATACCCTGCTTGCCCTGCGGAGCGGATGAACTTTTATCCGTAGCGCCTGGCACCATCGACGCGCGCACAGGCCAGGCAGCTTATCTGGCAGTCATGCGTGGGGTGCAGGGCACACTTCAAGGCGAGTTTGACGCTCTCGTTACCAATCCCATTTCCAAGGCCGCACTGCACGCGGCAGGCCATCACTATCCGGGCCATACAGAATTGTTAGCAGAGTGTTGCCAGGTCGAGGATTTTGCCATGATGCTCTACCTGCCAGCGGAAGTACTTCCCGAATGTCGACATGGCTTGGCGGTGGTGCACGTGACTTTGCACGTGGCACTACGCGATATGTTCTCCCAATTAACAACAACCGCAATTCAAGCCAAGTGCCATCTGGTCCAGCAAGTCATGAGCGCGGGTTTTGGCTTGAAGACCCCCCGGATTGGAGTCTGCGCACTCAATCCACATGCCGGAGAAAATGGCCTGTTTGGTGATGAGGAAAAGAAAATTATTGCGCCCGCAGTCGAAGCAGTTCGTCGGCATGGACTCCAGGTGACGGGACCTGAACCGGCCGACACCCTGTTGGTGCGGGCCCGAGCTGGCGAATTCGATGCGGTTGTGGCGATGTACCATGATCAGGGGCACATCGCCCTTAAATTGCTTGGCATGCATCGTGCTGTGAACGTGACTCTGGGTCTGCCGATCATCCGTACCAGTGTTGCCCACGGAACGGCATTTGACCGCGCTTGGCAAGGGTCTGCCGAAGCCAGTGGCCTGATTGAGGCAATGGGAGTTGCCGCAAAATTGGTGGGACGGCGCAATTGATCCATGAGGCCTCGAAAGAGACGGAGGTTTCCATTATGAGGCATTCGGTGTGGCCTTCACTGTGAACTTTATAACTTGGGGCGCACACCTGATTGAGCACTCAGTCAACCACGTCTGCCACCAGGAGCGACAGTTGCGCGTCGGCGAGAAGTTACTGACGTACTCGGCTCTGAATAAAGAACCGTGGCAAGATCGATAGGGACACATCACTGTCGTTTGGTTGTATCCACCGGCTCGATGGGAATCGTGAGCCAGTCTTTGATGTCGCACACCTGCTGGGTCCAATCGCCGTTCACATCCCAGACTGCGTACAGCCGTCGTGCCTGTAGTCCCCTTCCACCACGCTGGAGGAGTTCATGCGAAACCTTTCTGTCAGCGACAAGCGAGTCGAACACGAATTGCACCTTGGGGACGATCGTGACTACGCTTACAATCCCATCACTTGGTGCCTGCCAGCGCTCACGCAGGACTGCAAGATTTGAAGCGTCGACTGCGCGTCTGGTTGCTTCCAATCGCCACTGCAGTTGATCGGTGTCGCTGGGAGCCTTGCCGTTGATGACATCGCGCCAGGCAGTCCGACCACCGCTCTCGATCGAATGCAGGATATCCCCTGCGTATCGTAGGTCAACCTTGCGTCGGCTGTATTTTTTAACCCAACGGAGACTTCCAAGCTGGTTCTCTGAGGGCCAAGTTTCCGGGCGGTCCATGCGATACACCTGAAATCCGGCGCTGAAGACCGGAGTTCCATCGGGGAGGTACTGATAGGCCCATCCCTCAGGTTGCTCGGCTGAGCGAAGCCAAAAATACCCTTGTCTCAGTAAGGTCAAGTAGTGCTCTTCGCCCGTCATTGCATAGTACCAGCCACACATCGGTGCCACGAATCGGGTAAAAGTACGCGGTTCGATCACCGGCATCTCGAAGTGTCTGGCAGCAACTGGCTTGTTGTCGAGGCCATACTGCTGGCACCAGCCACGGACGTCGCCCTTGCCAATCTGTGTATCGAAGAGCCACTGCCCGAGTCGTCCCATGCGCGCGACGTACTTGCGGTCTCCGGTGAGATGGTAGATCTGCACCATCATCCGCATGCCGTCCATGGTGGCGTAGTCGTTGTATGAACCGCCGGCCCGAATGCCTCGTTGACTACTCTGAGGTCCATCGCCGCGATCGAGCAGGAAATCCCACTCGTCGGGCCAGCTTCCGCTTTCGTTCTGTAAGGAGAGAACGACATCTGCGGCACGCCGGGCCGCAGCGAAGTAGTGTTGGTCACCAGTAAGGCGATGGGCATAAAGCAACAACGCGAATGCCTTGTACTGGTAGCCATCCTGGAGTCGACAAGTAGACTCAGGGCCAACCAGCCAGGGTTGGGGTGGGTCATCATCTTGGCGCGCTTGGCCGAAATGGCGCATTTCGGCGACTGCAATCTTCCCCGAGGAATCGACGATGTAAGTTCTTGCCCAGTGTCCACCGGAGATTTTCTGCGCGCGGAGTAGGAACTCACAAAATTTCAATCCTGTCTCGAGGAATCGTCGGTCGCCAAGGGTTTCGTAGAGTCGGAACAGGAGGGCCGTTTCACGGGCGGCCGCACCGTGGGACATGTCGACCTTGAGCCCACCGGGCTCAACCTGATCATCGTATGGGAAGGGAGCGTCGACTTTCGCACGCGTGTATTGGGTTCGTAACACACCGTGAAACTGATGCGTGGCAACGAATTCATGCCAACGGTGAATATCTTCGGTCGTTCGCGCGATCAGTGTACGATCCAGGCGTTTGCGAAGTTGCTTGAGTTCGGTCGCCTTACTCACTAGAGCAGGTTTCTCCTTCTCGATGGGAACCGCCAGCCAGTCGTCAGCCGGGTAAACGATCTGCGTCCAGTTCTGCATGACCGACCAGGGTTCCTCCACGCTCAACCATTCGTCGCGCCATGTGCCTTTGAAGCCCCGACTGTTTCGCCGCACATCCTGAGCAGTGATCTCACCACGCGCTAGACGCACGTCGTGAATGAATTGAAGCTTCGACCAAATGGTCGAAGCACGCGGCATCCTCTCCCCAACGGCCGGGGGAACCCAACGCTGGCGTACTTGCGCTACGATTTTGGTATCCGTTACACGACGAGCAGCCTCGACACGCCATCGCAAATATGCCTTTTCGTCGACGACGGAACCGTTGATCGTTATGCGGAGTCCTTCGAGTCCACCTTCGTCAACGATCTTGAGAACTTGATCGACGTATCTGAGGTTAGTATGCACGGGGTGTCGATACTGTTCCTGCCAACGGCACGCTTCCCCCAACGATTCGACCGTCGGCCACGTCTCCGGCTGATCGACGCGGTACAGTTGAAACCGGGTACTGAAAACAGGCGTGCCGTCGGCGAGGTACTGGTACGCCCAGCCTTCGGGGCGCTCGACCGACTTGATCCATGAGCGAGCCTCGCGCATGAGCTGCACGTATCGCTCTTCTCCGGTGATCGCATAAAACCAAGTGCACATGGGACTCACATACTCCGAGAATGTTAAAGTCTCGATAGCAGCCATCTCCTGGCTACGCGCAGTGATCGGTCGGTTGTTGAGATCGTATTGCTGGCACCATCCGCGTACATCGCCCGTTCCCATTTGGGAATCGAATATCCATTGACCAAGACGCCCCAGTCGGGCTACGTACTTGTACTCGCCGGTCAAGTGATGCATCTGGATCATCATCCGCATCGAATCGCCCGTGGCACCGTCATTGAGCGAACTCCCCACACGCACACCCCGCGTGCCGTTCAGCCATCCTTCGTATCTTCCCAGCGAGAAGTCCCATTCATCGGGCCAGCTTCCATTATCATTTTGCAGCGAAAGGACGACATCGGCGACACGCCGGGCCGCGTCAAGATAACGGCGGTCGCTCGTCAGACGGTAGGCATAGAGCAACAGCAAGAACGGCCTCTGCTGATAATGATCCTGAATCCGACACGTTCCTTCTTCCGCCGACAGCCACGGAGAACGTATCATCGGCTTTTGCCCGTCCTGTAAGCGTCCGGGTGAGGTCGCTCCCGGAACGGTGATGTCGCCCTTAGCACTAACGATGTAGGTTCGTGCCCAGTATCCGCCGGTGATCTGCTGCGCGCGGAGTAGGAAGTCGCAAAACTTGATCGCTGTTGTGAGGAACGAAGAGTCGCCGGTGATTTCGTACGCCCGCAGAAGCGTCGCAGTTTCCTGCACGGCACAACCGTGCTTCATGTCCACCTTGCACCCACCGTCTTCGACCAACTCCCCATAAACGAAAGGTCTGTCCATCTCGGTCTGTCGCCGCAACGACCACAGGACGCCATGCCGGTCGAGGCCGATGGTTAGATGCCAAGCCTGGAGGTCCGCCTCTGCCAGATCGACGAGGTCTGCATCGAACGTAGCCAGATGCCGCTCCAACTCGTTCTCAAGGTTGCCGCCATGCGCCGCGGAACAGCCAAGCAAGAGGAGCAGTGATGCTATCCATAACCGATGCACATGTCGGGACGACGTCTTGTCGTTTATCATCATTTCATGACCTAACATTCCTGGAATGGATTTCTTGTTATGAGGTAGCTGGTCATAGACACCCTTTCGGATTACGTCGTAATCGTATTATGCAGCAGCCAATACTTCCTATTGGGCCGGTGATAGTAAATGGTCCAACAATAGAATTCACTGCCACCCTTTGTAGTTACAAGCACAGACCAAAAGTGGCATTTCAGGGATCGTGTGATAAAAAAAATTAACAGCCTGCGTTAGTCCCCAGAAGAATTAGACAACTTTCTAACATTCAATTCTCACAAAATCAATTCCCACGGCCTTTTCACAAACTGTGGGTTATTAAATGTTAGAGCATTGTTGAATTGGCTTTACCCCCCGATAGATGATCCATTGAGCCTTCGGCGACCTTAGTATTTTGGCACATATAGCTAGGCTCGTAAAACAATGCTTGGCTCTGATGGCACGCAGGGCGGCAATGTTATTCGAGCGCGGTGACCTTGAAGTTGGAGATGCGGAAAGTGGCATGTGCACCGATGGCGCGGAAGCCGACTTTTCCTAGAGTGGGAACTTGGTGTCCGGGGGTATCCTTGTCCACGAAACCGGAAACAACTTTGCCGTCGACTTGGAGTTGGCAAAGAGGCCCCTGCTTGACGAGTGCAATGTGGTAATTCTTACCGGTTTCTTCGCAAGGGTCCGGGCCCTGACCGACGAGGATGATGCCGGGATTGCGACGCCAATTAGAGACACCGCTGTGCACGCCCTCGTCGTTATAGCGACTGAGGGAGATGTGATAGGAAAGCACGGGCGCGTTGATATCAGTGTAGTCCTTAAAAAGCCCGGTGCGTTTGGGTGCGCCGCTGATTGCGTCTTCGCCGTTCAGTCCGCGCATGCCTAGGAAGGTAAGCATCAACCCGTTGCTATTTTCGGTGTAGAGGTCATATTCGAGGCAGATGTTGTCGGGGAGATCGTGTTTATAGAACGCATGCACACCGACGCCACCTTGCTGCGACCCGCTGCAGTCCAAACGCAGCAGGCCCCCGTCCAAAAGCGACACGCCCTCGGTGTGGCCTTCCAGATGCCAATTGTCGAGGTTGGTGAAATCGTCAGTGACGAGACGCGGACCCTGCGGCATAATCTTGTGGTGGACGGCACGATCACCAATGCCGTCCGTGTTGGGTGCAACCCGTTCTTGAAACGAATCGGGCACCTTGGCAATGCAGACGTCCGGCGACCCGAGTTTGTGGGAGGTGAAAACCACTTGGTCGCCTTTACGGTCCCAACCCGGGTGCGGATGCTCGCCTTTACCGTAGGTGCGGTGACCTTTCGTGAGTATGTGGGGACGGGTAGTACGACCTTCAAACAGCGCCAGGTCGCCGTGCCAGTTATCCGCCACGATCCAGTTGCCATCATCCGAACCGGCAGGGTGCCACCAGTTGAGCCGGCCAAGTTCGGCGGGGTCGGCATCGGGCCACCAGAATCCGGCACCCGCCACGCGTACATCGCCACGGTGCACGTCGATCAGCTTCACGTGCGACAGGACTTTACCATCGAAATCCACGGCCCCGGTGAATAGGATTGTGTCGTTCAACCACCACACGGCATGGGTGACGATTTCCCCTTCAACAGCCTGGTAGATGTTACGGGGCACACCCTCACGAATGTCGATCACCCACAGCCGTTGGCGCCGGGTAGCGTAGTCGGTTTGGCCGGACGATTCGATCTGGGGCCCACTTCGCACGGGCCGATTGCCTGCTCCTGACGACAGACTGAGCAAGTGCGGGTTAGTACGACTCCACTGGACGTGCCCGAAACGACCAGGCTCAGCCGGAAGGCTGACTAGCTCACGCGCTGCCCCAGACTCAATATCCACGAGAAAGATTGGTCTCGGCTCGTCGCTGTCCACTTCTTTTTCTTTATTGTAGTACGAGAGGAGCGTGCCGTTGGCGTTCTCGTTGAGTTGGGTACGCTTGAGCAGGGTAGAATCTTGAAATAGGATGCGTTCATGGGCGATTACCCTTGATGCCCGCCCCTTCAGGTCTTTCGTGTAGTCGATGGTGAAATGGATCTCGACGATGTGGTCGTCGGCCACGGCGAACACACTGTTTCGGTGCAATGCCGCCGTGTCGCCGCGCAGCTTGGTCTCGCCGTCGCCAATGTGTACCAACTCGCCGGTTTTGACTAGATAGCCCATTAGGCCGCTGCCGACGCGGTCACTGTGAAACAGAATCATGGAACTGTCGGACAGCCAGGAGAGCTCATGATAGTAGAGATTCGTATCCACCGCTGGATCGCTGGTTAAGAAGAGGAGTTCCGCGCCGGTGGTGGGATCAATCTCGCGTTGGTGCTCGGGTGGAATGACTTCGAGCGGGTAAGAGCGGACCGGTCGGGGCTCTGCGAACGCCTGCGTGAACGACAAGAATGTTATAACGACGAGTAATAATACGAAACGGGAGGTTGTGAATGTCACGTCTGTAGATCCTTATTGAACCGGGATTTCCCATTATCAGACTGTAGGACACGACACGGATTTCTTTGAAACAATACTGCGTGCGGATGCAAGTCGTGTAGTTTACTTCTCAGTAGGAAATATGCGTTTCCAATCTCGTTTCATATCCACAACGATCCAGTCGTTGTCGCTTGCCATGTCGAGTACCTTGTCAAGTGTTCCCACATGGCTCTTGCGGTCGTAGGCGTACTCACGCTCGGCATCGGTGTGGTGAACAAACAAACCCAACCGGAGCCCGTCACCGGCCTTCGTATATTGGATCATCTGCATGTCGCCGTCTGAGTTGCCAAAGGCCAGGATAGGGCGTTGGCCGATGTGCTGGTAAATGCCGACTGGTTTACCTGCTTTGTCGTCGACGAAGTTGATCTTGGGCTGTCGTACGAGGACGGGTTTTCCGTCCTTGATTTGATATTCCGTGACGATGCTGGAGCCGACGACCTGCGCGGGCGGGACGCCGTACACGCGGGCGGTCCAGGGTCGCATGAATTCGATGCCGCCGCCGGACACGATGAATACCTGAAAACCGCGCGCACGCAGGTAACTCATCAGTTCGAGCTGCGGTTGATAGACACACTCGGTGTAAAGCCGCTTGAATCTTGGATGCTTCGCCGTTTTGATCCAGTTGCTGGCGATCACGGTGAATTCGTCGGCTGTCATGCCGGCGTGCGTCGCCATCCCCATCTGCAGGATGTTTTTTTCACCGGATGCCACGACCGTCTTCATGTCGCCTTCCAGAAGCGCCTTGAAGGGTTGTGTTGTCTTCCACTCCGGGTACTGGGGGGCGAGTTCTTTCACTCGGTCGAAGATGAACGTGACCTGGGTGTAGATGGGCTGCTCCACCCACAGCGTACCATCGTTGTCAAACGTGGCGATCCGCTCGGCCGGTTCGACGTAGTGCTTATTGTGTTTATCCGTGACTGCGGCCATGAATTCCAAAATCGCTTTCTTCGTTGATCCGTCGTTCCACGACGGGAGTGGATCCTGGGCGTTTAAGCCGCTGGAGATACATAGTGCGAAACACGGGACCAAACTAAATACCAAAACCCAAAATCGGGGTTGGATCTCAGCGGGAGTCGTTCGCATGTTTCTTATCCTTTTCAATTCTCTCGGTAAAAAAAGAGAGTGGGCGCGCCGAGGCGCGCCCACTCCTTGCCCGATGGCTTGTCTATCTGCCCTGTGTGGCTGTTTGCAGTTGCTGTAGAGCATCACCGACGCTGAAGCTGCTCGGCTTTTGCCTTGGCGGATAGTCCTTGAAGGTTGCCATAAACTTCGCCACGATGGATTGAGCGGGGACGAACACAAACATCCGCTCTGCGGTCCACTTGTCATATTCGTAACTGTGACCGCGCGACACAGCCGCTTCATACGGATCCGCATGCAGATCAACCAGTATTGGCATACGCGTGGGTGACAGCGGCTCCCGCCAGACATCCATGCCCGTTGATTTCTGCTGGGTGAAAAGCACCTTCCACTTGTTCTACCGGAACGCTGAAAGATCGCCGTCGTCGGTGATGTAGAAGATCTCCGTGCGCGCTCCTGGTCCTTCTCCCTTCAGCAGAGCGGTCTGGTCGTACCCGTCCAGATGTACTTTGAAATTCTTGCCGGCCGCCTTGTGACCTTTCAAGAGTTTTTCCTTGATGTCCGGCTCGCCTACCGCAGCCATGAAGGTCGGCATCCAGTCTAAATGGGAAAAGATGTCGTTGATCACGGTGCCTGGTTTGATCACGCCGGGCCACCGCGCAACGCAAGGCACGCGGAAGCCACCTTCCCAAGTTGTGGCCTTTTCGCCGCGGAAAGGTGTGGAGCCCCCGTCGGGCCAGGTGAAGACCTCGGCGCCATTGTCGGTCGAGATGATGACGATTGTGTTGTCAGCGATTTTGAGATCGTCGAGTTGCTTTAGCAGAACTCCGGTATCATCATCAAACTCGGTCATGCCTGCGCCGTAATACCCCTTTTCCGGAACCATGTCCATGTACTTCTTCGACAGGTGCGTGAAGACATGCATGCGGGTGGCGTTATGCCAGACGAAGAAAGGTTTGTCGTCTTTGACAGCCTTGTCGATGAACGCCACCGAATTCTTGAGGGTCTCCTGGTCGTAGGTCTCCATTCGCTTCTTGGTCAGTGCACCGTCGTCCTCGATCCGTTGCTTGCCAACCACACCCCAACGCGGCTGATCCGTATTGTTGAATTTATCGGTGGCCCAGGTATGAATTACATTGCGTGGTCCAAACTTTTCTCGAAATTCAGGGTTTTTCGGGTAATCGAAGTTCTCCGGTTCCTCCAGTGCATTGAGGTGATAAAGCACACCGGAGTACTCATCGAAACCGTGCACCGTCGGCAGATACTCATTGCGATCACCGACGTGGTTCTTGCCGAACTGTCCGGTGGCATAGCCATGGTTCTTCAGCAGTTCTGCGATGGTCGGGTCCTCATGATTCAGACCCAACTTGGCCCCCGGCAAACTGACCTTGGTCAACCCGGTCCGAAACGGGATCTGGCCGGTGATAAATCCAGCGCGACCCGCCGTGTAACTCTGCTCCGCATAGAAGTCAGTGAAGAGAGCGCCTTCCCGTGCGATGCGATCGATGTTGGGCGTCTTGTAGTCCATCAATCCGTGGCTGTAGTCGCTGATATTGCTGATGCCAATGTCATCACCCCAGATCACGAGGATGTTAGGTTTTTTGCTGTTCTGGGCCTGAACCACAGGAGCAATGCCCAAACTGGCAATGATGCCAGCCATCAGGACAAGCAGGATTGGGATCTTGGTTGCTCTCATTTTGGATCTCCTGTGTTGGTGAAGTAGTCCGGTCTTTAATCTGTAACATACGTCCCGCGTTTCCCGAGTCAAACAGATAGTCGAAGCGGAAATTAGGCAACCTGTCAGAGTAGCTTGTGCGACTCTGGCTCAACAGCCTCGCAAATATTGAATTTCACTAGTGTCCCAACGTTAGTCGAATAGTAGCAACTGGTTAGGACGAGGGGGTTGTGTGGTATTGTAATTGGATTGCGAAAACAGCTCAACCAATGGGGTTTTCTCGA
>JBDOMT010000462.1:0-15931 GCA_039831705.1 Pirellulales bacterium
TGAAAAAGGAGTTGCTAGGGAGCGATTCCAGTGGACCATTCCCAGCCTGATCGGTAATCTCCAGCTAAATCGCCAGAGATGGCAACTTTCTGGTCAACTTGAACAATGTCGATGCGATATCCAATAAAGTAACACAAATACGCCAGATATTTCTTGATTCTCAGTGACGTTCAAGATAGGATCAGGCACGACATTGTAGCGAGTATTGGGGGTTTGTATTTTCCCTATAGGACACGTCTGCCTATCAGTCAGTGATATTTGCCCTATGGAATCCGGATTTCTATCGGTTAACGAATTCCACTTACTTGCACCGAGGCTGGTAACAAAGATCGTGCTCGTCGCTCTCATGCTGGTAGCGGTTCCACAGCTACCGCTAGTCGCACAGCTCCGTTCAACCCAGCAGCTTTCGACCGCAGTCTCAGAAACCCATCCCCTGATGCCCGGCATTCGTATGCAGCAACTCTGGGATCGCGATTGGCCGCGCACATTGCACGACCGCTATGCTACTGGTTTTTCTCCTCTAGTCTGTGGCATGCGTCAAGCGCCTCAAGTGTGGCATGAAATCGAAGTTGGCGGAACGGTTAATTGGACTCAGGTAATTCATCGACCATTGATGAGTGATCAATTGTTGGTCGACGATGGACGACTGCGGCTAGTTACTTCCGAAGGGGAAGTGCGTTGGACTCGCGGTTCTGTCGGCCAGATTTTTTATCAAGGGGATCTGCTCAGCGATGGCGGTAGTTACTTGCTCACCGGTGGCGGTCCCCGACTGTCGTTGCTCGATGTGAATACGGGAAAGACCCTATGGCAACATCAGTTCGAGCCTTTTTATGTCAGCGTACGCGTGCGCGTAGCCGACATCCTCCGCGATTTGCCCGGTCAGGAAGCGGCCATTTTTCTGAACTACGGGAACCAAGGTTGCGTCATCAATTTTCCGCCCAAGGGTGAGCCAAAGTTCATTTGGCAGCGCAATGTAACGATCCCTGACGAATTCAACGAACGTTACGATCATGGTTGCAATATCCAACTCGATTTGTCCCAACCGGAGAAACCGCTGATATGGAACGTGCGGCGATTTCGCTGCCGAGGCTTCGACGCGAAGACTGGTGAGATGGTTAGTTCGGTGGTTTACGACATTGGTGGTGCCCAGCGAAGAAGCTACGGTCCATGGTCTCTAGGCCAGACAGCCGACGGGCAATTGCTTGCATGTGTTGTGGCCGAGCGAGTGCAGACTCACGTACACACCATTCGATTGCAACGCAGCGGCGAAAACGAGTTAGCGTGGGAACACTATTATGGAGAAGTATACAAACAGACGCCTGGAGTGACCGTCCAGTCGCTTGTCACAGCCGATATTGATAAAGACGGCACGACTGAGATGGCCTACACGGTTCGTGATCCGGCTCAAGATTATCGATGCTTCGTACGCATTCGAGACGCGGCGACTGGTACGATTGAATTTGAGCTAAAGGATCATTGGGGTGCAGGAACTTTTTCTGAAGTAGGAAAAGAAAAGATCGCTGGCTTGCTCGCTTTCACGGCTCTCAATGGAGCCACTCCCAGTCAAGGAGAACTCAAAGTCTATCGTTTCGTTTCCGGGTACGTTCCCCAATTGATCGGATCACTGAGAGAGGCCCGTTTATGGGGCCCCACGACAATTGAAACTGTCCACGGAAGACAACTACTTTTTCGTGAAAGATCAGAAGATGGCCAGGAAGTACTTTCTCGCTACGATATTCTTGACGGTCGGCTTGAACTAGTCGATCGCACATGCGCTGCTGACTTGCTCGATGCGCCAATTCAAGCCGTATTGCAACAACCAAACGGTGAAGATCTCTTCATCGTTGCTAGCCGGGAAGGGCAAATAGAAGCGTGGACGTGGACGGGAGTTCGCAAGTGGCATTATTCCTTGCTTGGCGGCAGTGTAGCAACACTGAGTGCTGCGGATCTCAATCAGAACGGCCGAGCCGAGTTGTTGGTCCGTACACCGGGACAACGCTTGCGAGTTTACTCGTTCGGCAATGAATCAGGTCCTTGCGAGCAAGCAAACCTCGAGCATATCGTGGGGTCAAGCATACATAATCCCGTGGTTTACGATCTGGAGGGCAATGGGAAAAAGTGTATTCTAACGCCCGGAAGCGATAGCAAAGGGTTGTTTGCCATTCGGGCGTTTCATCACGATGGGTCGCTGTTTTGGGAATCGTCGCTCGATATCGGCTCAACGGAAATCAATAGTTGCATCATCAATGCGGGCCAGTTTCTCGCCAAGGATCACGCTGGGGTGGCTGTCTCTGTGAGCGACGACCGCTTGATTCGAGAAGGCACCTACTTTCTGGATGGGCAAACCGGAAAAATTCTCTGGTTCAAAGGACTCTATCGCGATGGCCAGGTAATTTTTCCCTACCGACCGCATAGCATCGCCACCGCGCATGATTTCGATGGTGACGGCAGACAAGAAATAGGTATGGATTTGCTCTGCTACATGGCCTACCTGCGCGGTAGTGATGGCAGCTTTGCGTATATCCATCACACGAGAAACATTAACCCTGAGGGGGCTCTTTATGCCGGCCATCTCTACAATTCGTTTTGCCCCATATACAAGACTCGCGAAGACCTCAAACCGTACTGGACAGTCCCCACAGGTTTTGGACCCTTTGGGCTCATGAAACCCGATCTGCGAGAAGGCATTTGGCGCGAGGACTTGGAATATGATGGGCCGCGAAATGTAGCGATGGTCGACGTTGATGGCGATCGCACGATGGAAGTTGGCTATGTCGCCAGGAACGATGCAACCTTCGTTTGCCGCGATCTCTGGACCGGGAAGGTTGAATGGAAGCTCGAACTGCCCCATCCGCCCAATAGCATGACGATCACCGCAGATGTCGATGGCGATGGTAAGGGCGAGTTTCTCACGGGTGTTTTTTGCATCGGCACCAACAACCTCGGCCAAGGAGAATTGCGATGGCAGTCGCCCGTATCTCTGCATACGGCAATCATCGCTGACTTTGACGGCGACGGCGACGGAGAGATTGCCTGTGCTCAGCCTGGAAAAATTGTCTTGTTAAACGCTGCGGAGTCACAATGACTCATTCATCGATTTTTGTGAACGGGTTATGATATTAATTGTTCCGTTGGGTTACCTTGGAACTTGCCTGATCACCACCAGCCTGATTGCCGACGGCCACTCCATTAAGTCGAATCCACGAATCTTGTGTGATCAATTGGTTGATCGAAGCAAATGAGATATGAGCATTGGTCGCGTATTTGGGAGTGGAATTTGCGGGAAATGTCGCCAAAGTGGCATCGCCAACCAGGAATACGTTAAAATCTTGCGAAAGATTTTCATAACCGGCGGTTGTTTTGCAGAAGCACATGTCCGTTGCATAGCCGGTCAACAAGATGTGTCGTACGCCATGTTCTTTCAGAAACTGCTTCAACGGATCGTACCCATCGGCATCGTAGATGACCACGTCGTCGCGATGCATGGTAACGTCGCTAGTGACAGGTATCGGCATATCCCAAAAACCTTTGTTGTTGCATCTATCGTAGGCTTGCAGGCCAGGGAACTGCTTGAAATAGTCGACCACTGGCTGGTCGTGTGACAACGTGAGTTTGTCTTGCAATGGGCCGCCGCGGTAGTCGAAGTTGTGAAGAATGTCGTGCATTTCCTTCCGTCCCTCGGCGCGCTGCTCGTCGCTCGGATTGTATCGAATCGAGCGGTACATCTTCTTCTGTGCCGGGTACTCGCCACCCCGCATGCTCATCATGGTCAGATTGACGTGTGGGCGCAGTCGCTTGAGCAGCGGGTCAATCACCTCGCGCGTATGTCGGCCTGCCAAGTGATTCTTTTCGGGAGTACAAAAGTCGGCAGCGCCTGCCGGCTCGGGCGTCCGCCAACCCTGGCCGTCATCGATGCCCCATGGATGGACTAAAATGACGGCGGTCTGATCGGCTCGTAGCTTGTTGGGCATCTCGATTATTCCCCGCGCATTGTAAGAAAATCGCCAGGCCCTCACATCCAAGTCGCCGCCGTCGTCATTTACCAGTATGGGAGCTTGGTAGCGTCGTAACTCGATTACCGGCTGTATAAACTCTGGATAGTCGTTCAACAACGGCTCAGGATTTTCCAGCAAAGTGAGCCTGTTCTCGTAGGTGCGAGTCTGGGCATCTTGCCCAAACAACTGTTCTGTCGATGTGGAAACGGTGAACAAGTAAAGAATCATTAAGCAGATTCGAGATTTTTTCATGTCATCCATGGTTACACTCGTTTTTTGATGGTTGTTGGACATGTGGTGACACTGGTTTGCTGGTTTCTGTTGATTGGACAAGACTACTATTTTGCCTTTGAAGGATTGGGCTTGGGAGTAGTCACGCAAATCTCCACGATTCCGGATTGACCTTTGACGGTAATCACTTGATAGGTAAACGGGTGCGGATCTGCGTATTCCATGCCCCCGTAATGGACTTTGGTCTCGACAAATCCAGTTGGATCAACCGACTCAATATTCCCCATTACTACTTCCAGACGCGTGCCATCAGGCCAAACCAGCGAGTTGTCTTCCACGCTCGCTTCACCCGAATACCACCATTTCAAAAGTTGTGTCGTTTCGCGACGAATAACTAACCGTCCAGAACCATAAAGCCCAGAGCGATAGAGATCAACGGTTTGCTCGCGCAGTCCTGCGCCTGTTGGACCAACGCATCGTATCGTAGCTAACCGACCGTCGTCCGCGACGAGCATTTCATCGACTGCCGAGGCAGGGTTGTTCATGTCGTTGACATTGAGCTGATCGACAAGCACTGCTCGTCCACCGGCATGCACGACTAAGCCTCCTTTCTTCATGCCAACGACTATATCACCCGGTCTGAAGGATGCGCGTAGATACGCTTCGTTGACTTCTGGCTCTGGAAACTCGAACGACAATGGTAAGTCTCGTTCCACTTCGGCGGCAATTGAGGTGTCGTACCACATATAAACATAAGGCCCAAATGTGAAGAGCAATTCTTCCCGCCGGGTCGGTGTGATGTAGCGAGTATGCTGCAATGCCCCGAGCGATTCATCCCATTGAGCCAGATATTGATAAATTGGCCGCTTTTGCTGACGGGCGAGAAACACCAGTACGGGCGACCAGTAGTCAATCTGTCCGTAGGACGGGCCAAATAGCACCGACCGATTATCCTCATTGTAACGCAACTCGCCAGATTGACCTCTGGCGATAGCAGCCAATGCAATGCGACCGGGCATCGAGTCTGGAAACTCCTGAAACAAATCGCGACCGGTCGTTCGACGGAGGGCATCCATGAAGAATATCCGATAGTGCAACGTCGACGCCCAAAAGTTGGACGATTGGTCGCTAGTTCCACTTGGGGTCAACGCATGAGGCAGCAGATAGTCAACGTGTTTCTTAATGGCGAGGTCGAGCCAAGGTTCAACTTCCGGCGCTTCACTGAGCAGGGCCAGTGCCATGATCCCAAATGGCGCGGCGTCGACGCTGCCGTGGTGCTTGTTGTATCCTTTTCCCGCGGTAAGCGGATCCTGGAAAAAAAGAAAATAGGCTTTGCCCACGTCCACAATTGCTGCGCGGATTTCCTTCCGCTCCGCTTCGCTCAGTCGCGGGTAGAGCACATCATAGCTCACGGCAATCGCCTTCATCACGCGCAACACCGCGTACGCCTTGCTGGCGTCGGGACTATTTTTCGCTTCATTCTTCCAGATGCGTGCAGATGCCAGTGTCCAATCCCGTGCAGCTTGGAAAAACGGATCTTCATCCGGGTCAGACAGCGCGGATGTAAGCGCCAGGTGCTCGACAATTGCCATGTCGTGCATTGCACCGTAGAAGCGATCGTAGAGATTCTCGTACTGAGGGTCATTCGCAATCGTCGGCGTCCACTCGCTGCGTGGCGACTGATCGCGACACCACTGGGCAGATGCCACGACGTTTTTCCAGATCTTGGCAGGTACGCCCGATTCTCGCTTCGCACGCAGCGCCGGGAGTTGGTCCGCTGTGAAATAGAGCCTCGGGTGCTGCTGCATGGTTGACGAACGCGGAGCTCCACATGTGTCGTCGCTGCCGTGACTCACAACAATCACAACCGCTAACACGCAGCTGCCTACCAAACTGCAGGAGTGTAGATGAGAATGCATGCAGCGCTTCCTGACCGAGTAGTTTTCAACTTACTTTTGCTAACCGGACCACTACGCAGTCCAAGGGACATTGTACCCTAAATCACTTTTCGATATAACTAAACAAATCCTGTATTTGCTGAGGGGTCAGACCGTCGAGAATCTTTTCCGGCATTAGGGAGACTTCCGATTCGCTGAGCTCCTCGATTTCGTCACGCGCCAGTTTGATGCGATTATTCTGCGCGTCTAACACAGTGACGCTTGCCGCATCTTGTTCGGCAAGTAGTCCTGTGACGACTCGTCCTGAGTCGGTTAGTATAACGTAGTTGATGTACTCACGACGGATGACGGCACTGGGATCGACCAAGTTACCCAGCATGGCCGCTCGATCGCGGCGATTTGCGGTCGTAAGATCGGGGCCAATCTTGTTGCCTTCGCCGTGGAGTTGATGACAAATGCCACACTGTTTTGTAAATAGCGCCTTCCCACTGACAGGGTCGCCTGCGGCCGCACGCAAATCGTTATTGAACCGTCGCATGGTGGCAAGTTTTTCTTCGGGTGATCCGGGACCAATATTGCCCCAATGCTTACGGACGAGCTTATTGATCGACTCATCCTCATGGAGCACCAACCGTCGCAATTGATCAACAGGGATCTCTTGCGGGTCTAACTCACCTCGATCAACAAGATTTAATAGTTCTAGCGCACCTTGAGGGCGTGCAAACAGAACGTCTCGAATCTGGAAACGCATTGGCTGCGAAGCCTCGGAGTACACGGACAAAAGCGCCAGAGTTATTTGGCTCGAATCCCATTTGGCCAGCACATTGAGGGCGGCATGCTTCAACTCGTCAGTTTGTACAGTGGCGAAGAGCTCAAGAACGATCGATGCAGCATCGGCACTGCCGAATTCGCCCAGCAACCCGAGCAGAGTGGTCAATCGTTGCGGATCTTGGCCAGGGGTGCGGACTTGGTCAACGAGTTGGGCGTAAGCCCTGTCAATACCACCTCGTAGCGCAAGTTCGATGTACAGTAGATTGGTCGGTTGCTCATTCCAAAGCTTAGCAATGTAGGATTTCAGCTCGTCGAGCAGAGGCTCATATTGGCGAACGTCGTCAAACGCAGGAGAGTCGCCGGTAGCTTGTTGTGCGAACAGACCTCCTTGCCCTACTCCGTGCAAGTCGACTGCCCGTTCCGCCAAACCGAGTCTCAGATTCTCCAGAGCCGCTGGTCGCTCTTCGTCGGGCGACATTTGCAGCATACGGAGGCAAGCTCCGTAGCCGGCTGCCGATCCATCAGCCGCGTAACGCCTAATGAGTCTGAGACCATTTTCTCGGCTTGCCCGGTTTTGCCAGGCTTCATTGGTCGCGTACATCGCAGTGAGCACACCGGTATCTGTGAGTGACTTGGCTTCGATGGCCCACCAGATGAGCCACTTGATGCGCTCGTCCGACCCATCAGGATACGAATTCAGCAATTGTCTGACGATTTCGAGCCCAGTTGTGCCGGTGAAACGCTTAGCTGCTGCGGCAAGTTGAGCGCGCACCGTTGGGCACGTTTCCTTGACCGCCAGTGAGATGAGTTTCTTTCGCAGCTTGGGAGAAAGTTTTCCGTCGTCTCCTAGCAGTCGCACTGCCCAAAATCGGATATATGGGTAGGAGTGATCGAGTAATTCGAGAGCCAGCTCATCGTCAAGACCTGCAGTCACGTAGTGGGCCCAAAGTCCCTGCAGAGCAATTTGTGGGTCATTGGACTGTGTGGCCAATTCGCGAAGACGCGGAGCGACAGTCTGATCGCGGCGATGGGCCAACTCGACCCGTGCCCTGTCGGCGAACCATTTGTTGGGATGGGAGAGCAGATCGATCAACTTGTCACTCGACAGCTGAGCCAAGTCAAATTTCTCTATCGGCTTCACGTCCACCGCTTCGATTTTGAAGATGCGGCCGTTGTCGAGATCCCAATTGGCGTCGGGATCGGGATGTGCAGTCCGCTTGTCATGAAAGTCACAGACAAACATGGAACCGTCGGGGCCAACGCACATATCGGTTGGGCCGAACCAAGTATCATGAGAATCAATTAATTGGGCGTGGAATTTCGCTCGCACTGTACTACCAACCGGTTCCACCGACCAGCTAGAAACAGTATGGCCGAGAAAGTTTCCGGCGATGAATTTGCCCCGGTATTTTTCGGGGAAGGAATTGGCTTGGTAGATTGTGCCTCCAGTCGGTGGTCCACCTGGAACCTGATCGCACTCCAAGTTGGGAAAGTAGTGGTACGCATAAAGATTGTGCAATGGACCATGTTTACCAAAGCTCTTAAAAAAATAACCGCCTTGCACGGCATGGACAAAGGGTCCACCGTTGGTCGAGTAGTAAAGTTCGCCATTCTGGTCGAATGTGACTCCGTAACAGTTGGAACCACCTTCGCAAAACAGCTCGAACTTGCGCGTCACAGGATGATAACGCCAAAGCCCCTGTTGGAATTCAATGCCGCGAATGCGGCAGGTCGTCGTGCTGCCGTTCACACCATAGAGCCAACCATCGGGCCCCCAGGTGAGATGGTTGGACATCGATTGCGCGTCTTCCATGCCAAACCCAGCGAGTAGCACCTCGGGATCAGAGTCGGGTACATCATCTCGGTCTTGATCGGGATAGAACAGCAAATACGGCACGTTCAGTACATACACACCACCGTGGCCGAAGGCGACTCCCGTGACCAGATTTAGACCATCGACAAAATCTTTCACCTTGTCGGCCTTTCCGTCGCCGTCGGTGTCCTCCAAAATCGTGATTCTGTCCGCACCATGCGGGCCATGGGGCGGTGGCTTCGGCATACGGTCGTACTCCGTTCGTGACCAACGATCGACCTTTACACGTTTTAAGCCAGCCGGGTTAGGGTATTGCAGATACTGAATCGTCCACAGTCGCCCACGGTCATCGCATTTGATGAAATTCGGCTGACGTACTTCCGGCTCGCTCGCAAAAAGTTTCACACGCAAGCCTTCAGCAGCGGTCATTTTTCTGGCGGCTTCGTTGGGCGGATATCCCTGGGGATGAGCGAGTTGAGAGCTGATTAGGACAAGGATCGAAACATAAACTATCCAACGATGCTGCATCATAGATTACCTTGCAAGTGAATGTCGACTTCGTTCCGCGATTGTATCGAGGCTCACAATTTCAGCGCGCCCGTCGGCCTGGTCGACCAGATCGCAGATGAGGTCGATCGCCTGGAATCCTGGATCGACGACACCCAGGCAGGAAGGATGTGAAAGGAAATCAAAGACCGCGCGATTTTCAATGGCCCACTGCATCGACTGGCGAATCGCTTTGAGGAAATATTCCAACTTCCAGCGCCCCCCACGGAACGCCCCGATGTCACTGATTGGGCTCATGGGGATTTCCAGCAGGCCAGTCGGGTAGACAAACGGTTGCGCCTCACTTTGGGCAGCGTGAATATTGTCATAAGCCGCTTGCAGCGGCTTTCTCTCTGTACCGTGAAGGCTTTCGATCCCGGCATGGGCCGGATATCGACAGCTGATCCAGTCGAATCCCAAGTCGAGGATTAACTGCTGAATATCCTCTCGACCATTCAAGCCCGTGGCAAAGCCACCCGGTGTGCGAAAACCGTTCGCCTCGACGCCGACTCGCTGTTTGAGGGCCAAGTTAGTTAGCTTGATATTGTCGCGCAACACATCATGCACGCTTCTGCCGCGGAGTAACCACGGCGCGCGTCGGAAACGATACTGCAACTCCTCGGTGGAACTGGCCAACAAATAAACATGATCGTACGTATGATTGCCAATCGGGTGACCTTCTTGGGAAATTTCCTTCAGCCAATCGATATTGGAATGCTCAAAGACCTGGCCGACGACAAAATTGTGAATCACACCGCCGCGCTTTCTCACACGCCGGCAAGCGGCTACCGTGTAGTCTTTGGCCGCCTGATTGAGATTCCCTTTTTCGTAATCCCAATTGGTGTTTTCCCACTTGGGGAAATTCCTCGACATTTCCAGGTCTAGTGTGATTGCGATCTGAGCCTTGTCGAATGTTCCGGCAGGCGATTTTGGCAATTCGGCCGCCTGAAGTGCGTTGCACACCACCAGCCCTGCCGACGTAGCGGTCACCGTCCCGAGGAACTTCCGCCTTGTTGTATGCTCGTTGGTTACGTTCATGTTGAAATCTTTCTCGGTCGGCCGGAACAAGGAGTGTCAACGACGCAGTTCTGGCAATTCATTGCAGCAAAACTATGGTTTGCCGGCATAGCGCTACCGCTCGATCCGACCTACAGAATATGTTTTTCAATGCGCCTGCTAGTTCAATGCCAACAGCATTCGGGCATTTTCAAGGGAAATCTTTCTTCGTATATTATCGGGTAACTGAAACTCTTGGAATAGGTCGAATTGCTGAAAGTTGCGTTGTGCGAGATCATAGTAGTCGGTGCCAAACAGTAATCGATCGGCACGACGAATCAGAAACTTTTCCCCGAAATCTTGATCGCGCAGCACCGCATGAGCGCCACTCGAGGAAAGATCGCCGTACAAATTGGGAAACTGATCCATCAGTTTGTCGATGGCGCCATAAGGCTGGACGGGACCTTTCGGGTAGCCGACGTGCAAGTCCGCTTGGGTAAGGCCGCCAGAAATCGACGCCCACCAACCTTTGCCATGCCCGATAAACGGCAACTCGGGAAAAGCTCGTAGCGCTTTAGCCAGACCTGGCAATCCGGGCTCGTCCATGTTTGCCTTATTGTCCAAGTGAAATAGTACCGGTAGCTTCACTTCGTTGCAGGCATCGTAGAGTCGCAGGTTGAGCGGATCGTCGATCGGCAATTGTGGTTTGTGCTCGCCGAAACCTCGCGCGCCAGCTTCGCGATATCGATTGAGCATATCGACAACTTGCTGTGTTTCAGTGAGATGCGTAGACAATGCGCGGGGATCGATGGCACAGAAAGGAATCAACCGATCGCGATGCGGCGCTGTCTCCCGAAGGACATATTCGGTCGTCACGGGATACCAAAATGCCTCGGGAGATACAAGAGGCAACACCACGGCTTGGGAGACATTATGTGCATCCATCCAACGTAGCATCTGGGTCGCAGTAAGGGGGCCATGTTTCTCGCCGTACCATCTCTGGGCCAGATGGACGTGAATGTCAAAGTAACCATGACTGTTGGGATCGACCACTGCGGCCTTGGCTCGCTTAGGGCACCTATGCACCGCCATGCTTACGCCAATGGCAAACGACCGACCGACAAACTGTCGTCGAGTGATGAACTGTTCTAACCGAGACATAGTAAGCTTCGATTCGCTTCGAATAAATATTGGCTACCTAAATAACGGCAATCGCTTCGATCTCCAGTTCCAACCCGGGGATCGCCAGTTCGGGTGTTCCCACGGCGGTCGATGCAGGGTACGGCTCCACCAGATAATCCTTGCGGACCTTGCGATAGAGGGGCAAGTCCCGCAACATGTGTACCCAATAGGAACGCAAGATCACTACGTTGGCAAACGAAGCGCCGGCCGCTTCGAGCAACAAACCAATGCGATCGAATGTTTGCCGAATCTGTATTTCCATATCGGCGCTGTAATCTTTCGGGCCCTGGCCGGAAATGAACAGCATTTGCTGCCCTGTCGACAAGATTGCGGGAGAATAGCCGACGTCGGCAGACGGCGCACCCGCAGGTCGTAACGCTTTGCGACGGAAGCTCTTCGATTCCCCCTGCTCCGTCGCCCCGGCTGAGGCCAATGGCCCCAAAAACGTTCCGCTCGCTGCGCCAAGTAGCGCAGCACCCATCAGATCGCGTCGAGCCGGGAGCATTGTTTTCGTCAATTTTTCTGTCATCGTGATCCTCTTATTGAAGGTAGTAAGTTAAATAGGAAGTTATCAGTGAACACCTGCCCAGTTAAAGCGACGAGCCGCAATACATACATTCACTAGTCCGATCGTCAACATAGCCAATGTTGCCGGTTCTGGAATCGCGGCAAAGGCGGCTTCAGAACTAAGAGATGTCCCAAAGTTTCGCTGCCACCGCAGGAAATCTGCACCATCCGAATCACCATCGCCGTCGCTGTCAGATCCATCGTCGATAGCGAAATCTGTTTGCCACTGCAGAAGGTCTGCTTCGTTAACCGCATAGTCTCCGTTAAGATCTCCCGGAAGCGGCGGCAACTCAGGGCCAACCAGAGAGACACCGTCGATTAGGTAGTGCCCCGTGCCAGGAGCAAAGGAACTGTCTTGAATGGCAAACACGAGGCGCGCGATCGTTGCATTGGCAGAGGCTGTGATAAAAGCATTCTGAAGCTCCCAGTCGGTATTGCTAAACAGAATCGCTGCGGAATCAAGAATGGTTGCCGAACCTTCGTCGGCCAGCATCCACACTTGTGCCGCCAACCAACCACCGGAAGAATCGCTCACCAACTCCTTGACCCAAGCGGAAAATTTGTACTCCCTTCCCGCCAGTACAGGAATGTCTTGAGTGATCCAAGTGTGACCGGTATTGAAATCAATATCCAAGCTCACAGACGTATCGCTGCCGGACGCGCCATCATCGGACAATGACACAACCTGATCGATCCCATTGCCAACGAGTTGCCAGTCGAGCGGATACCCTTCGCCCATAGCTAATCCCTGTTCGAATCCAGAATTGTCAACATAATTTACTGTCTTGAGGTCTTGGACGATCTGATGGTAGTAGTGGCGATAATCTGTGTAGAGATCGACCGCCTCCTGCCCGCCCAAAGAGACGGTTGTCTCCGGATGCTCGAAGAATCCCAGCCACTCGTAAGAAGAAATGACATCGACGTAGTTCTTCTCGATCTCAAGTTGTTGCATCAGTCGGCTGAAGTCTGCTGGAAAGGGGTTGCCATAGGTTGGCCCGGTCATCTCCCAGGCTTCAAGATTGGCCCACAAGTGCTTGTCGACGCCGTTGTGGGCATTTTGATAAGACGAGTAGACTGCATCGAGCGTGTCGATCCGTTGTTGCGGATCAAAGGTATTCACGTATGGGATATAACCTGCTCCCACCGCGTCCTGATAGGCAAAGATGTCGACATGGGAATCGGCTAGGATCGTGGGAGAGATGATCGGCGTACCTGACGGTGAGACCATCACCGGTTTGTCCGCTTCGAATTGTCTGAGAATGTCGGTCATCGGATTGTAGAAAGCAACGCTTGCTTGTTGAATCTCGTTGGCTTCGTGGGTTAAATACCAGCCAAAAAAAGCAGGCTCATGGCGGTAGAGATCCCACAGTTCAGTGGCAATGAGAGTGCCGTGTTCCAGACCGGCAGCGATGCGCATTGGATCGTCGAAGCCATCCCACGTCAATAAAAGATCGTCACCGCGACCTAGACCGATAAACACCTTTTGACCATTTTGAGAGGCCTGATTCAGGATAGTGCCAACCACATCGAAACTGGCCAGACTCTCGTATTGTTGACTCGGGTAAAAGGTCCCCCAGCCGTTGAGGATATACTCTGAGTAGGTGATGATCAGTGTTTCCACGCCCACGTTGTGTGCTGCATCAATGCTGTTCCGCACATCTTGCTCCGTGACTGGCCGAGTTTGGACGTAGACGCCGGGAAGCATCGCTCCAGGATCGATCCAAGCGGTGGAAATCACTGGCACTGCCCTCGTGTTACTTGCCACAACTTGAAAGGAGGAATCTCCCGTCAACTGGGGCTCATTGCCAGGCGTAATCCGATACCTGACAGTATTAAGCCCGGCATGACCGCCGGTCGGAATCCATCGCGAGTAAAGTATCTGACCTTCAGCAGGGACGATCACATCGGTCGACGCGATAATTTCTGTGCCGAGAGAAGATTCGCGGTAAAGGTCCAGGTTGTAATTCCGGGAAGAACTGCTAGGGTTCCTGATCGAAACTCTGGCTTCCACTCGCGTCAGATCTGTCACCGGACCTGATGCGACCACACTCATACTCGCGGAAGTCGAGGCAACGAGCTCCGGCTGAATCGCCAGCATTAATAGCAAGCTCATGAAGAGTGCATCTGTCATGTTACGATAGACTACCATAGCTTGGCTCAACCTCTGTTGTATGGGAACGCTCTCCAGTTGTCAGCTATCGTTCTGCAAGGTTGCTATCAGAATATTAAGATCTCCCAATTCGAGTATTCAATTTTTTCATTGTGCAGATCACTAATCAACACATAATACAAAATTTGAACGAAATCCTAGAGCCCCGATCGCTTCACCGAATAGCTTCGGGACCCTAGAGAAGCGGAGAGGTCAAACAGGCTCATTATTGCTTGTGATTTTCCATTTTGATAAACCCCACTTTGTAAGAAATAGATAAAACACAAACTTTGGTTTGCATCAAATTCTTGAGCAATGCATCCGATACAAGTATACTCAAAGCGTATTACAACTGGTTTAAAACTAAGTTAGCTCGGAAAATTTCTGCCCTAATAAAATGAGAGGTTTCAAATGAGCAAAGCATGTTACCGCAAGGCTTCCATGTCTTGCCGAGACTTGCGCGAATTTAAGCCCCATATTGAGCTGTTGGAAACAAGGCTCGCACTCAGCGTCACCTTGCTATCAGACGACTTCCAAAGCGATGCCATAGACTCACAGCCTTCCAGCGCTGACACTTTCTTTAACTCAGTCGGTCCGGAAGGGTTTATTCAGATTTCCGGGCTTGGTGCGACTTATAGCGACCCGTTCAATCCAATTACCAACCGTAGCGTGGTGATTGACAACCCGGGTGCAGCTCAGCCGATTGTCGGCTGGTCGACGATATTCACCGATGACCCGGCAGACTTCCGTACGGGCACGATTTCGTTTGACCTTTATATGGATACGCCAGACGACCGGTTTTGGACTTACGTGGACTTTCGGCTTGGCTTCGGTGGGTCGGGTCGAACAGCTCCGACTACGGTCGGTGATACGACCTTGTGGAACTCGTTCCGCATAAATGCTGCCACGCCGGATATTGTGTTTGACAATGGGAATGGATCGGGGCAAGCTTCGATTACAGGCAATTCGGCACTGCATGTTGAGTACTCTCTCAACGGCACCACAGAAACTTATCGTCTTTCCATTAACGGCGCAGCGATCGATTTTGGCTCGGGAAATCCCGACCGTCCTTGGATTGCGGGGGCGCCGGGGGTCAACATGTTCGGATTCTTCGGAGCATTTCCGTTGACTTCGGCACCGGTGTATATCGATAACTTAGTCGTCGTGAACAACACGGATGGCGATCCACCGGATCCGCCGGGGAACTGGAGCCCGCCAGCAGACGAACCGACCGATCTGTTGGAGTGGCATCAACACCGGGGCAACAAGCGACTGACTGGCGAAGCGACGATCAGCCAAGACATTGTCTCGGACGCAAAAGTGCTGTGGTCGGAATTCGTTGGATCACGAGAAAGCTGGACGGCGGTCGGCCCTGACGTCAGCGGCCAGAACGTCGCCCTGCCAACGGGCAATATCAGCATCTCCCAAGCGGAACTTATCTCTTGGGATTTGAATGGCCCTTATTTTGATCTCGGCGGCACCGGTACGCTGACCGCGGAATCAACCCATTCAGGGAAGCGGATCGGAGATTTCATTCCTGGCAACGGCGTTTTGGAAAAACTGGAAATCGAAGTGTTCGACACGACGTTTGGTCAGGGCGTGGTGCGACTATTCACCTACAGTGGTGGTAACTGGGTACAACAATGGCAGTCGGCTGAGATCCCTTCCATGTTTAGTATACCAAACCTGATAACGGGCGACTTTGACAACGACGGACAACTGGAGGTTGCCCTCACACCCTGGTCCGAAGTGTACGTGCTGGATCTGGCTACTGGGCAGAACG
>JBDOMT010000008.1:0-3557 GCA_039831705.1 Pirellulales bacterium
AGCCGTTTTTAACGAAACCAATTTTCCGCTTGGGCCACTCGCTGTCGCCCTTTCAGGGCTAGGGAATAATCTGAAAACGCCACCGTGGGCTCACGCCCCACGGCTAGATGCTTTCGCCACTTCGTGACGATTGCGGTAAGTAAGCCACAACCAGAAAGTCGGGCTTTAGCCGACTGTCGGCGAACCCCTCGCCTTCAGGCGGTGGTCTTCAGTTTTTTGGGTTGACGCACAAATAAACTGTTGCCTTGCCAGTATCTATGGCTGCGGCTACCCAAAAAGTAAGGCTTGACCAGACACTAGTCTGTTGGTAGATCTCAAGAGTATGGATACGAAAAACGGGGCGACTAAACGTCGCCCCGTATGTAGCTAAGGAATAACTATTCGGCATCGGCCTGCAGGAACCTTGCATGCATCATGCCGTGCGACCCGCATCTTATCCACACTACTTAATTGTCAGCAAAAGGTATCTTAACGCCGTCGTCGCCGTGACACATGAAGAAGGCCTGTCAGAGACATTGCCAGTAACGACAAGGTAGTTGGTTCAGGAACTTGGACTTGTGAAAACGATTGGTCGATCGCTGTCGCTCGAGCCGGTAGGATGGTTCCGTCACTCGTAAAGGCAAGGATGTCCTTGGTCACCCGCAGTTTGTTGACGGTGGAATCGAAATAAGTCCAGGCCGATGCGATCTGTTCTGTCTGCCCGTTAGAGTTTCCAGAGAAAACCGTCATACTGTTGTTATGACCTTCGAAAGACTCATCCACGGTGAAAATGGAATTTTGACCGACGCCAACACCACCGAGAAACAGATGGGCATCCGTAATTGACCAGCCCGCAAGCTGAGCCTGTTCGGACACGGAAACGGAGAAACGTAATAGTGCATCAGAAGCTCCATCACCAGCCTGGTCCACAAAGACACCATGGAAAGTCAGTCCGAAGTTTCCCTCTAAGTCCTCAAAGCCAAGTACCAGAACCTCTTCGGCTTCAGGCATGTCGCCGATTATCGAATAAACAAATTCGTCGAAGACTTTGTCTTCCACGGTGATACCGTCGTAAGTGCCATCAAGCAGATCAGACAACTTGACAGAATCTGACGAGTTGGGAGCCAAGTCTATGATCAGACCGGCCATGGCCAAATGGCCACCATAACCCAATACCAGAAAACCCGATAAAATTGCGGACAAGAATACTCTTTTCAAGACTGTAGACATCAAAGTGGTTCCTTTTGTAAGTTCGTTGCAAAACGTCAATCACATCTAAAGTTGTGGAATTCCCGGATATTTCTGCGACCGGCAACAGCGTTACATTCAAACGTTTTGGCAAAAAACAGATCTAAAATTGACTAATTAAACCGACTAAACCTCTAGAATTACCATCTCACTTTCTTATTGCATCGTTTATGCATGCCCCCATGGGCGCTGCTCTTGCGGCTCATCGTACGGCTGCGTACTGCTGCACTACGTTTGCTCTTACTCTTTCGCATGTGCTCTGGCCTGCTTGTGTCTGTTTCGTACTCTTGCATTTGGCAAAGATATTCGTTCGGTGTTTTCTTCATCGGATGCCTATTGTTAGTTGTTGCCTTCGGAGCTGCGCTTAACCCGTCCATGATGAATTAATTCCGATTGTTTTCCGTACCTAGCGGCTTTTCCCCTTCGATGCTTGGTTAGATTTGGCCGTTTCGCTAAACTCGGGTCCGTCGCTAAAATTTCGAGTGGTATTACTTAGTGCTTCGCGGGCTCCACGGAACAAAAGAGGCAAACCATCCTGTGATGAATCCATTGGCTCCTGGTCATTCAGGAGTATCACCATCGGATCTGCCAGTTTCACCGTCGTCAGTTTTGCTGTCGTCAGTTTGACAAGCGGCAGATAACTCCAAACTCCCAGTTGCCTGGCCCAAATTTCCTCTTGTACGCTTTCTCCGGCTGCACACACCACCAGCAACAGGCCACTTGTCCCACTCCGGGTACCCAATTGGCTGAGCCACTCTGTCTGCTCTCGAAAACTTTCGTAGATAGCACTGGATATTTGGGGGAGATCTACAACGGCGAGTTGGATTTCGTCACGAAATACACATTGCCTCAACTCTTTAGCGCCCTTACATACGACGGCTTGCCAAATTTCTTGTTCTGCAATAACCCGCAGACACTCACCTCTTCGTGGCTGCCACGAAATAATGCCACAATGTAACAGCTTCGCGGGCGTTGAATGCGACGAACGCACGATTTGCCCACCAGCCGCCGACAGCGGCGTGCCTGTTGTTATGTTTCCGGTTGTTGTACTTAAGATTGCCATTTCTCAGATGCTACTCCCCAATACGTCAAACTATCCGCAGTTGCATGGACATGCGTGCCCAGCACCTATCTTTATTCGGGTCAAAATAATTTCTCCTCGCGTGCCTGAAGCATCCTGCCTGAACGTGCCGCCTGCAACGTTCTGCTTTAACGAAGGTGGTAACTAAAGTTGTGAGCCATTCGCACGACATACCTAGCTGCGCACGACATACCTACCTGCGCACACAACCACCCTCGTGGTCGTCAAACCCACATCTGCTGCATGCTTAGCAGGCATGAGATGATAGCCATGATTTGCGGACAAGCCAACACCTGAGCGCAGCCAGTTGGCAATGCCATCCGTCTGAACTTCTCAGCCGGAAATGTCAGGTGGAGATGCACACGAACTACCAAGTCCACACTGTCAGGACAGGTGCAACATTCGCGCATATCGAATGGAATTGATCACACAAACCAACAAAATATTTAAAATATGGGGAGTTTATAGCGATGTTATTTACCACGCCATTTTTCGTTTGCGCCGACGATGAATACCATTGATGGACTGAGGCGCCTTGCCACGGATACGACCGTGAGTGGGGCGTCGCTGCTTCGAGGACTTTTCCGAAGAGCTGCGACGAAAAGATACACTTCCATAATCCAAATTTGTCGTCTCATAATCTTGACTGTGACTCATTGACGATTCTCCTTTTCCCAGTGACGGGAACTAATTACTCTGGGTGATGGTTGGTTTGGAGATGCAACCATCAACTCAAGGCA
This sequence comes from Pirellulales bacterium, assembly GCA_039831705.1. Classification (GTDB taxonomy): domain Bacteria; phylum Planctomycetota; class Planctomycetia; order Pirellulales; family Lacipirellulaceae; genus JAJRWS01. The sequence goes on from JBDOMT010000008.1 coordinate 3,049, forward strand.
AAACACTTTTTTGCCCGCACCGACATGCAGACTTTTATTAGGCATTGCATTACTGCATCGTCCGACACGATCTGTACGACGCAGGAGTCGGAAGATGCAGATCATCAAGATCCACGAATTTCTCCGCTCTCCAAAGTGCGCAAACACCATGCCTCCAATGAATAGCGATTCGCATGCCAAGATGGAGGTAATGCGAGCAGTGCACGCTAAGTTGATAGCGGCAAAAGGGTTTACAGAAAAAAGAGCCCCCGGGAGTCATTGGAGTAGTTTCACTCTTTTAGGGAGGCCGAATCCCCCTATGAGAGATAACGGCCTTGCTGCAGGGGGAGAATCAAGGTTCCCACTGTTTTAGGGAGACTTCACAATATTAGTGAAGGATATTGGCTCCGTATTCTAGTCGATGCATGCATGGCTAGCCCGCTTATTTCATCCGCCGTTTGGTCAGCCGAATTTTTAGGCTGTGAACCGGCAGACCAGGATGACACGTCGACTTGGTGCATACGGCCCCC
>JBDOMT010000109.1:0-15894 GCA_039831705.1 Pirellulales bacterium
ACTTGATAAACCGGACGCTAACGCGTGACGGCTGATAAGACACACTGTTTTCCCAGATCACATTGCAATTCGTTATGATGAAAGTACTTACAACGAATACTGGGCGATCCATGAAATATGCGGGCTAAAGCGCTGCACTTTTCGATCGGCGTTTACACTCCTTAATGTTAGCTAATGTACAGACTCTCGATTTCCTGTTTGAGACAATGCGACTCTGTAAGGTCGGGATTTGGATATTTTCACATGCTGGACTTCGGTTCACACGGTGTTCCATTGGACTGCCTTATTACCACGCTGAGACCGATCCCAACGATCCCAACGATCCCAACGGGCAATTACCATGACGGAAGCAAAAACCCAGGAAAAGAGCAAGCCAGTCACATTGGTCATCGCCACTATCGTCGCTGTGGGCAGTGTCTATTTGGCTGTTTATCAATACCAACACTCGGGGCATCGAGGGCGGTCAATTGCTTCCTTTGCATCTGCGACAGGCGTATCTGCACCTCGGAGGTCACGCGCGCCGAACACTTTGGAAACCGAGTCGGGACGAAAATTACTTTGGGCTCAGGGACCGCACGATTTAGAAAAGGGAGTGTGGTTCGACGTCACCGATTCACTCCTTGATCCCAAGGGTTACCAGCATGGTATCGGCAAAGATACCATTCCCGCCATCGACGAGCCTGAGTTTATTGCCATTGATGACCTGGAACGATTGCGTAAGCATCGTTTGGATGATAGTACTTCAGTTTTAGGATATATCCATAACGGTGAGGCCAAAGCTTACCCCGTCCGGATCATGACTCGACATGAACTTGTCAACGATGTCGTGGGTGGAAAGCCAGTTACCATTGGTTGGTGACCGCTCGTGAAATTGTCCGTGGTCTACGGACGTGAAATTGATGGAGAAGTAACCACCTTTGGCACCACCGGATATACCTATCGAAGAACATTTTTGCTGTACGATCGTAAAACTGACAGTATCTGGTACCCTCACAAGCCGGGTAAAATGAATGCCATCAGTGGCCAATGCTCGGGGCATGCGCTATCTTTTCTGGCTCAGCCAACTCCCATGCCACTGATCAAATGGCGTGAGAAGCATCCCAAATCGCTAGTGTTAGTCCCTGGCAAATGAAGAGTGGTTTTTCTTTTTAGTTTTTTATGTAGCTGATTTTTCAGATCGCCGGAACGACAAACTACCTGTGTGGCATAGCCTGATAGATCGTGTACAATCGATAGGTGTCCATCGATCTTCTCGGTATTTCAGAGCAAGCCATGCAGCGTGTCTATGTTTTTATTGTTACGACCTTGCTGATTGGCAATTCGATATGTGCTGAAACGGCCAACCTCTCGACAAAGGTTTCTGCAGCAAGAGTTGTCCAGGAAAGTCATCTGAATGGCTCACAGGATCTGGATGAAGATCAGATTCTTTGGCGTGCCCATTGGGCTTTCCAGCCCATTCAAGATCCTCAGCCGCCAGCGGTAACCTGCGAAGATTGGCCGCAAAACGATATCGATCATTTCATTTTGGCGCGGCTGGAACAGAAAAAGTTGTCTCCTTCGCCCCGGGCCAACCAGCACACGTTGTTACGCCGGATGAGTTGGGATTTGACCGGTTTGCCTTACCGATGTGAACCCCATGGGCGGCTGCTGGTAAATACCGATGTGCATTCAATCGATAATGTCATCGACGATCTTCTCGCTTCGCCCCATTATGGTGAACGTTGGGCCCGACATTGGCTCGATTTGGCCCGTTATGCAGACACTAAAGGCTATGTCTTTTTCGAAAAACCAGAATACCGGGTTGCTTACACTTACCGCGACTATGTGATCGACAGCCTGAATAGTGACAAACCTTACGATCAATTCGTACTCGAACAACTGGCGGCGGATCTGCTGGAAGGAGAAGTCCCCCTCGATGCGCTGGCGGGGTTAGGTTTTGTTACCATTGGACCGCGGTTAAAAAATGACATGCACGACATCATTGCCGATCGTATCGATGTGGTAACTCGTGGCCTATTGGGACTGACGGTGGGTTGCGCACGCTGCCACGACCACAAGTACGATCCCATCTCCATGGCAGACTACTATTCCCTGTACGGTGTTTTTCGCAATTCGGTCGAGCCCATTCATTTGCCGTTTCGACTGGGTGACCAAATTCCCGCAAACTTACAGTCGGCTGCCGATAAAATTCGCCAGGCGGCCCTCGACCTGGACCGTCATTACCAGGAGAAATATGACAAGGTCATGCGTGATGCTCAGACCCGGTTGGCAGATTACCTGGCCACCGCTCAGACACAGCGAAGCGGCCCGGACACGGTTCTGTTCGATGTCATTGTCGATGGTGATGACCTGAGCCCACAGTTGCTCCGTCTGTGGAAGCAGTACCTGGAAGATACCCAGAGCAATGGATCTCCTGTCTTTCACCCTTGGCATGTTTTGGCCAGGGTTCAGCGGGAAGGGTTTCAGCAAAGTGCTTCGCAGCAGCTTCAGGAAATGATGAACCCTGAAAGGTTGCATGTGCAGCCTGTCAATCGATGGGTCTGGCAGTATTTGATGCAACAGTCATTGGAAACATTTGCGGATGTCATTCAGGCATATGTTCAGTTGTTGTCGAAAACAGACCAGCAGTGGCAAACACTGGTGGAAAATGCCACCTTGGCGGGCAAATCACCACCGCACACCCTTCCCGATCCCAGTCAAGAGGCCTATCGGCAAGCTTTTCATCATCCGTATTCTCCTCTAGGGACTCCCTATCACGGATTTCAGCTATTACGCTTATTTCCTGACCGGGAGTCGCAAAAGAAAGTCAAAGAGCTCAATGAGGCGTTGGATGCCATTCGTGCGCAGGCACCCGTCGAATTGGCGCAAATGTTGACATTGGAAGACTCCAAAGAAATGATTCCATCACGGGTCCTCGAACGGGGCAATCCGGGAATGCAAGCTCAAGTTGTTCCACGCCGGTTTATACGATTTTTCCGAGCAGTTTCCGATCAACCGTTTCAGCAGGGTAGTGGGCGTTTGGAACTGGCACAAGCGATTGTTTCCCCAGCCAATCCGCTGACCTCTCGAGTCTTGGTCAATCGTATTTGGCAGCAGCATTTTGGCCAAGGCCTGGTCACCACTCCCAGCGATTTCGGCATGCAGAGCGTCGCTCCCTCTCATCCACAATTGCTGGATCATCTGGCAACCTGGCTAATGAACAACAACTGGTCGATCAAAGGGTTGCATCGATACATCATGCAGTCGGCCACCTACCAGCAACAAAGTATCTCCCATGAATTGGGCGAACAAACCGATCCTGATAATAGTCTGTACTGGCGCATGAACCGTCGTCGTCTCGATTTTGAGTCGATGCGAGATGGCTTGCTGATGGCGTCCGAACAGCTCGATCTGACCGTAGGGGGGAAATCGATTGTCGAGGGCATGGCCACCACCAATCGTAGACGCACCCTGTATGTCCATATCGACCGCCAAAACCTGTCAAGCATTTTCCGTACCTTCGATTTCCCCCCACCGGATGTGAGCAGCTCGACACGGAACAACACAACGGTACCGGGCCAGGCTCTGTTCCTGATGAATCATCCGTTGGTCCTATCATGTGCCAAACAACTGGGCGAAATGGCACAAACTTGCAGTTCTGACACGCTGGCAATTGAGTGCTTGTACCAGCACATTTTACAACGAGATCCCCATCCAGAAGAATTGCCAGAGGTGCGAGCCTATTTAGCCGCAGAAAAAATTCAACCTTCGCCTGAACAGATCACGGAATGGCAGGCACTTGCCCAGGTGCTGTTGATGTCTAATGAATTCCAATTTGTAGATTGAAGTTACTCTTATGAATCACTCCAACGCTTGGGATCTTCCCTGTTCTCGACGTGAGATGTTGACCCGGTCGGGTATGGGTATAGGTATGTTGGCCCTGGCTGGCTTGAATGCAGGCAGTGGATCCTCCCAGGCCGCCATGCGTAATCAAGCGAAGGTTCTACCACTTCATCAGCCTAAGGCGAAGCAGGTGGTTCACCTGTTTATGAACGGTGGTCCTTCGCATATCGATACTTTTGACCCCAAACCGATACTGAATAAATTTCATGGAAAGTCACTGCCCAACCCGTCCATGCCAACGGAACGTAAGACGGCAGGCGCGTTAGGATCACCATTTCAATTCAAAAAATATGGAGAATGCGGAACAGAAGTCAGCGAGTTGTTTCATCACACGGCCGCTCATGTGGATGACATGTGTGTGATTCGATCAATGTTTGCCGACATTCCCAACCATGAGCCTTCTCTTCTTCTGATGAACTGTGGTGACAATACTCAACCACGCCCCAGCTTTGGCTCCTGGGTAAATTATGGCCTGGGCTCGTTGAATGAAAATCTTCCCGGTTTTGTCGTCCTCTGCCCGAATGGCTTCCCTGTGGTCGGCCCCAAAAATTGGCGATCTGCCTTTTTGCCGGGTGCTTTTCAAGGCACTCATATCAATACCAAGCACACTCAAGTATCCAAACTTCTTGAGAACATTGCCAATCCGCAAACGCCAGAGCAGCAACGTCACCAGCTCAACTTGCTGAAAAAACTGAATGTTCAACATCAACAGACACGTGGTCACGATTCGCAACTGGAGGCTCGTATACAATCCTTTGAGCTTGCTTATCGCATGCAATTTGAAGCGACCGATTGTTTCGATCTGTCCAGGGAACCACAGTACATTCGAGACATGTATGGCGAGGGATTGCAAGGACGGCAATTGTTGCTTACGCGCCGACTGTTGGAACGGGGAGTTCGTTTTATCCAGGTATGGCACGGAGCCGGCCAGGAATGGGATCATCACAATAATATCGAACAGGGGATGCGTAAATTATGCGGTCAATGGGACCGACCGCTGGCTGCCCTTCTGGCCGATTTGAAACAACGGGGCATGCTCGATACGACACTCGTTCTTTGGGGCGGTGAATTTGGCCGCACACCGGTAGCCGAATTACCTGCGCTCAATGGACGCGATCATAATCACTACGGTTTTACCATGTGGCTGGCCGGAGGGGGGGTCAAGGGAGGAACCGTTCACGGTGCAACGGATGAAACTGGGTTTGCTGCCGTAGAAAATCGTGTCCATGTCCATGACTTGCATGCCACCCTTCTGCACCTGTTGGGCCTGGATCATGAGCGGCTGACCTATCGCTATGCGGGTAGGGATTTTCGACTTACCGATGTCCATGGCCGTGTCGTGAGGGAAATTGTCCGTTAACCCGATAGGTTTGCAACATTCTTGTGGATTATCCCAATTTTGAGATCTCGCGGTGTCCATGCGGTGTGACCCGTTTGGAAACCATTCTCACTTCCGCAACCTACCCTTGACCAACGGTACTGTGATCACCATGTTCTGCAATCTGGGGATAAACCATGTTCTATGCGGACGCCTTAGGCATCTGGCTGAAAACTTCCCTGAACCAATCGTGGCGTTGGTTCAACACGCTTTCCATCGAAGAATGCTTCGTCGTGCTGGGAATTACTTCAGCTGCCGGATTATTGTGTATGCGCGGGTTTGGGTCGAGAAAGCATCACTGATCAGAGGAAATAATTGCTTATTGTCATGTCTGGGGATATATAAGCTCTTGCCTGCACGCGATTTGCCCTGTCGAATCCTCCGCCTTCAGGCGGCAGTAGCACAGTTCCTGAGAAAACCTCTGGCTTTGCTGTGATCGTACCACACAGGGTGACGAGCTCCGTTTTAGGCCCGGATGGCCCTGGCCGGTGGTGTAACGGGCTGTTGATTTAACGCCCAAAGGCGACGATCACATCAGTCTCCGGGCGTTAGCCCCCGGTTTTGTGGCATGTTCTGAGGTCAGAACCGGGGATAATACCCAGCGGCTGATTAAATCAACGGGCCCTCACGGCACCGGCTAGGGTTGTGCCAGCCCTTCAGGCTTATTTGTGTGGTACGAGAGGGCTCTGCTGGAGCCCCAGAATCTGACCGGAAAAACAAGACAAGCCCCAATATTTCAGGGGCAAGTTGACTTCCTACCAGAGAATATCTTAAATTACAGAAAACAACTGGCCACTTAGAAAAGGAGAGCCGAATGCCGCTATTTGAAGTTGAAACGGACAGCCATATTATTATTACCTGGGCCAAGGACAGCGACGATGCTTCTGGAGTCGTCGCAGAAGCCTACCCTCAGGATTCCATCACACGACTAACCAAGCGACCGCGCGATACGTGGGTAATTTCTAAGAGTGCCCTGGGGATTGCTGATGAGGTTGACCCTTGCAATACGGCAAGAGACTGCCTCTCCAAGGCCGAGGGAGACAAGTTGCATGCAATTCGTCTTTATATGCATGAAACCGGTTCTGATTTAGAACAATCGCGAAAAGTCATTGAATCGAATATGGTAATGGGCTGGTAGCTTACCTTCCGTCTGGCCAAGCCTCACTTTCCGATGTGACCGCGAGTTGCGTTGGATTGGAGGTTGCGTCTATTGCGCGGTCATTCGGAAAGATTCGTTTGGCCGCTTACCTTCCGTCTGGCCAAGCCTCACTTTCCGATGTGACCGCGAGTTGCGTTGGATTGGAGGTTGCGTCTATTGCGCGGTCATTCGGAAAGATTCGTTTGGCCGTGGCTTTACGTGTTAATCACCACGCCGATCGGCCCTGAGAAAAGACAATTAGTAACGAGTCCCTAAGGTGGGGCTAGAGTTTACTGGCACTTGAGGTTGCTGGGTAGACGGTGCCGCGTAGGGCAGTTGAGATTCGCCAGTCAGTGCTAAAGTGGGGGTAGTTCTCTCGATGCGTGTTGCAACTCGTGGCGGAGACGCAGAGGCCGTGGCACCTGGGTAGTTGCTGGTACCGCCAGGTCGGAAACTACCATTGGTAGCCATGCCATTGGCAGATGCCTGCGTGCTCAATTGCGGGCTTTCTGAGACTAGTTGATTCGAGCCGAAAGCAGTGGTCTTTGCGTCCGTAGTGGATTCCTCAGTCGTCGTAGGATAGGGTATTCCCGCCACGGTATTGGAAGTTGGCAGGATACTAGTTATATGGGTATTCGAGCCTGCCTGATTCCTGTAGCCGGGTTGATTGGTCGTCGCATAGCTACCGCCTGCATCAGAAGATAGATTTTGATTGGGAATCACCGCAGAGGTGGATGCTGGTACGGTTGACGCAGGCGCACTGGCAACTGCTTGACTGTTGGCAACGGGCGTTGAAATCCCATAGCGATTGGCATTCTGAGTGGTAAATGTCGCCAGCGAGGCTGTGGTTGTTTGCCCAGTCCCAGAGGCTGGCCCTTTTGAGGCAGGAACTGCAGTAGGATCATAGGGCATTGTCATCGCACTTACCTGAGTAGCCGCCGCTGGAGGGGCTGGAGCTTGAGTTGTCGGGTAGGGCGTCTGTGCACTTGCCAAGGTAGTACGTGCACTTGCCACAGTTGTACTTGGATGTTTAGTGTTGGCTGGAATGGTCGAAGGATAGGCGGTCGAAGGATAGGCTGCCGATGGGGCGGTGGGTGCGGTTCCAGGACTTGAAGATGCAAGGGAATTCGAAGCGGCCAGGGCAGGGGGTGCCGCTTGCGAAGCACTGATCTGCCCGTCTGTAGCGTTATTTGCGGCTAATTTTTCACCCTGCTTTGCCACTTCTGAAGGCAATTGGGGGGCCGCCGAGCGGGCGATGGTTGTCGACTCAATATCCGACTTGTTAGCCGATTTCCACCATGCCATTTGGGACGTCGACTGACATCCAACAATGACCACTGGAAATACCGCAAGCAGACCTGTTACAAAAAGTTTTTTACGCATGGCTTCTTGCCTTGTAACTGCTGGTTCAGGAATCATCCGCGCACGACTAGCAACACGGCCCGGATCTTCTATGAATACAGGATTCAAACGGTACTGGTAAACCCAATCTGGCGAATACCCTTACCGCTACGGGCTATCCACACCCTATTACCGTTACTGTCGGTAAGTCCACACACACACGGCCAGTAAAAATACGGCAAAATGTGTTTAAGGCTCAAGTGACAGCATCGAGCCACGGCGGCAGGATTATAGAACCCTCTGCAGACGGGTCAACAGCAGTCTGTAAGGTGCTAGCCCGGATATTTCATCCGTTTCGTCGCGAGGCCCTTGTTACCAATATAGCTGAGCTAAGTCCTTTCGTGGCAAGGCATGTAAGGTTCGCAACCGCAGGCGTGTTTTATACACGTTGAGGATCGCGGACCGAAACATAACGCAGCCACGGAAGGACTTGGGACGCCGCAGCAGAAACGGGTGTAATTTTCGGGCTAGCCTACGGATTGGTCGTAGCGCTGCGCAACCGCTTTCCAATCGATTACGTTGAAGAAAGCAGCAATATAACTGGGCCGCAAATTTTGATATTTCAGATAATAGGCATGTTCCCAAACATCAAGCCCCAAGATGGGGGTGCGACCATCCATGGTGGGATTGTCCTGGTTGGGGGTGCTTTCAACCACCAACTTTCCTGCGCTGTCCACGCTCAACCAAGCCCAGCCACTGCCGAATCGCGTGGCAGCCGCTTTACTAAAGGCTTCCTGGAACTGCTGGAAACCTCCAAGTCCGGAGTCGACTGCTGAGGCCAAGGCACCTTCGGGCTGGCCTCCCCCTGTCGGGCTCATGATCGACCAAAAGAGACTGTGATTGGCATGACCGCCTCCATTGTTACGTACGGCCGTCCGTATGTTTTCAGGGACTTGATCAATCGATCGGCAAAGATCTTCAATGGATTGTTCCGCCACGCCCGAACCTTCGAGGGCTTTATTCAGGTTGGTCACGTATCCATTGTGATGTTTGTCATGGTGAATTTCCATCGTACGTGCATCGATGTGAGGTTCCAGGGCATCCTTGGCATAGGACAGTTCAGGTAGTGTGTAGGCCATGATCTCGTTTCCCTCGTATGTGGATTGAAAGGTAATGTGTTGTTTTTCCACAATAAATTTATCGCGGTGAACGATCCAACATATCGAATCTGGCCACCAATGACAATTGGCTACGTTTCATCTGCCAGAGACTTGTCTATAAGTGGTGTTTTAGAGAATTGACCGAAAGAAAAGCGAAAAGAGGAGGCTTACCACGGAGTCACGGAGAACACAGAGAAGTATTAAAAAAGTCTTTCTTTCTCCGTGTCCTCCGTGACTCTATGGTCCTATCTATTGGTACTATTCTCGATGGGATGCAACTGGGTAGTTTAATTGGGTTGAAATAGGACAGTTTGCCTGCATGGAAATCGGCAATACATAAACTAAGTAGAAGTAGAGACGGATTCCAGGCTGTTTTCATCTTCTTCGTGAGCCTCCTTGGCCATGAGATAGGCTTTGAGACTTTGGAAAATTAGCCGAGCTCGTTCGCTCATTTCCGCTTTGCGGCGACTTCGTTCTCGTTTGGGACAAATCGACAGGTGAATGCATGTGCGTACATACATGCCTTGCGACATGCCCAAGCTATTCTGCCTTTCGACATGATCCTCTTTGAATGTCACTTCGATGCAATAAGGTGTGTTACGATCTGTACGCCGGTTATTCATGCCCACAGAATCACCGAAAATTTCCAATTCCACACTGTTGTCTTTTGTCGAGATGATCTTAGCTTGATGATCTGACACAAACCCACGTAGCTTCTCGATAGCGATATCGATTGGCACGGCAGTTGTCACATCCTTTTCCACAATGGACTGCGCGCGGAGCTTGCCAAACTTCCACCATTTCTTGCTATCATCTTTTTTGTTCATACCCTCTCCTAATTGAACCACTTGATTACGACCTTGCTCCTTGGCCATAAACAATGCACGATCCGCCCGCCGGAGCATGGCTTCGGGAGAATCTCCTGACTGTAATTCCGTGACCCCAAAACTTGCCGTTAAGCGATGATTTCCTAACTGTGCATGAGGCGTCTCAGACAATTTTTTACGTAATTGCTCTGCCCGGCGTGTCGCATCAACGAGACCGCAATCTGCGCATATAACAGAGAATTCCTCACCCCCATAGCGGGCAACCAGATCACCTTCACGGCAGAGTCTCTTCATGAGTCTGGCCAAATGAATAATAACTTCATCCCCTGCTTGATGACTGTAGGTGTCGTTGATGCTTTTAAAATGATCGATGTCAATCATAATGAGGCTACAGGGAAATTTAGCTTGGTTGTGGGCCTCTATGTACAATGCGTGGGTGCGGTCGAATTCGGCCCGATTGGCCAGCCTGGTCATGGGATCTTTGGTGGTTTCGGTATGAAGGGCCTGACATTTTTCCTCCAGGGATACCTCCGACTGGACGTCTTGGAGCAATACGGTAGCGCCCAATATTGCTCCATTGGCCGCATACACGGGTATGCAATGAATATCGATTGCCACCACTTGAACGTGACGTCCCCTGACCTGCACTCGCTGTCTCTGTTGGCTCAATTCAGTCAAAGATTTTGCTACTGGGCAGGATTCCACGGATACACGCTTGCCTTCAGAATTGCTCATTGCAAGCAATTCCGGGGTGAAGTGCCGGCCGACAGCCACATCGCTACTGACTCCGGTTAATCGCTGAGCTCCTTGATTCCACAACAAAATTTTTGCCTGTGAATCGACAAACAGCACACCATCGTGCATGGAGTCGATCAATTTTTCTTCGAAAGGAGATCGTTGATCAGAAGCTTCCTGGTCGCCTTCCGGTAGGATGGGGAACTGTAAATTCCATGGTAACAGGGACTGTTGGGCAGCAAGATCTTTCAGCCACAATCCGGCCACTTTTTCAGCAAGCAGTTCTTGTTGTCCGGTGATCACTTGCACAAAGTCTTTTACAAGATCTGGATCAAACTGTTTGCCGGCGTATTCAAACAGCTCATTCAATGCCCGTTCGCGAGACTTGGCTGGCCGATAAACCTGATCGGTTGTCATGGAATCGAATGCATCCACGATGGAAAGCATTCTGGATTCCAGAGGAAGATCTTTTCCCGAAACGGATAGACGCGAATTTTTTCCATCGAAACGCACATGGGCTAATCGAACCACATTCAGTAGATGCTCACTGCTGCAACAACCGGACAGGATCTCCAAGCCCCGATCCTTATGCCGTGCCATGATCAACTCTTCCTCTGCCGTAAGTCGACTCGATTTCATCAGGACATGATCAGGTACACCAATTTTCCCAATGTCGTGTAGCAAGCCGGCAAGTTCCAGTGTGTCACGAGTCTGGTCGTCCAACTCGCTGTAAAATGCCCATGAACTACACCCTAGCGCAACTCGCAAACTGTGCGATGCCGATTGAGGATGGCGGTGACGAAGTGAGATAAATAGACTGCTAGCTATGCCTAGTCGAACCTGAGCTAAATGATTTTCATACTGAACGATCTGCTCGGAGTAGGGTGTCGCAGGTTGAGTAGACAATCCGCTTTCGGTCGCGGCATCTTCCAAGGCACTGAGCATCTCACTGATTTCAGCTACGCGATGCTCGGTGGAGTGCTGCCGATCAGCCTGGCCAGATACGTCACTGGAGACATTGGACTCAGGAGAAAGCGTAGTTTGGCTGAAATTCATTACGAACTTGTGTGTGGAGCTGATTTTAGGTCTGAGTACCAGGAGAGACTGTCGGCGTTGCGACTTTCCGCCGCATCTTATCGATCTTTGCACAGCCGATGGCCCCTTGCCACTGCTAGCAACTCACAGACTCCTGATGAAAAACCGATTGTTGCAGCGTTTAGTTGTACTGGGATCAATAATGTGTTATTGGGGTGATTCATTGCAAACGTAGGTTACTACGGCCCTTCCAGCAAATCATTCCTGCAGGCTGATGCTGGTACTCCACGGTAACCCCTACACATTGCCCAGGTGTTACAACAGCGTCTTGCTTAACTTCCTGTAAGCCAGTTCGACAGAGATGCCGAATCGGATTGTAAGGAACGTAGGTCTTATAATCACAAACCATTGCAGTTGAGCAGTTAGACATATGGCTAGAGCCGGTCGTCGACGTCGTGTTTTGAATGAGGAAGTACGAGCCGCTGGGGGCGTTTCTTCTTCCATCCAGCAACCGGATGAATCGTTCCCTAGTGATACTCCACGCTACGGAGAACAAGCCAATATCGAGCACCATCCTCAGGTGACCGATTTTATACCGCGTCGATTTGGCAAAATTGTGCTGACGGTTCTGGCAGGTTTGAGTGTCGCCGGGATGGCGGCGTCTCTCGATCGATATGCGAACCACTGGGGTTCGCTGCTGCCAGCTGTTTCCAAGTCAGAGTTTATTCAGTTCCTCTCGCCAGGGCTCTCTCAAGGATTGATGGCTTGGAGCTCGGCGGTTGCCCTGCTTGTGGCTGGAATGTATGCCCGGTTGATTTTCATGCTGCGTAAACATCGCGTGGATGATTATCGGGGACGCTATCGCGTTTGGCGATCCGCGTCTTGGCTGGCAGTTTTATTAAGCATTAACAGTGTACTCGCATTGCATGGACCTGCGGCTCGCATCCTGGGCAACTTAACGGGCTGGCAATTACTAGCGGGACAATCTGGATGGTGGTTGGCATTAGCAGTGCTGGTGTGTGGCCCTTTGATGATGCGGCTCGTGATCGACATGACCGAAAGCCGCGCGGCCTTGACCGTGGCGTTGCTGGCCATCACCTGTTATATCACCGCCGGCGTAGCGGTCGCAATCGATTGGTCTCCAGCATGGCTGGGAGCCTGGTCAGGCTTAACCAACCTCTCACTCCCTTTCTTCGGACATGTGTTGATGTTGGGGGCAATTCTCATTAATGCTCGTTATGTCGTGCTCGACGTCCAAGGCCTGTTGCAACATCGAGTCAAGCAACACCCAGAAATTGGCCAACTACAAACGGCTTCGTCAGACCGATCGGTGGAACAGCCTGTTGAAGTGCCCGCTGAAAAAATTTCGCACACAAGGCCATCACTTGCGGCCCTGGAAGTAGTTGAAAAAATTGCTACTGAAGATTCTCATTGGGTCAATGGGTCTGAAGAAGATCAGGATTCGGAATCGAGTTCAAAGCGACGGCTGAGCAAATCGGAACGCAAGCGGCTGCGTAAGCAAAAATCCCGGCATGCGGCGTAGAACAGTAGTTCGGTGTTTAGGTGTTTCGGTTTTGCGATAGAGAGTTTTTTCTACTGAATTACCGAAACACCGAAACTACCGACCATCTTAGTAGCCGAAGTGGGCTGCTCCATGGAGTTTGGCCTGCTCATCGATTGAGAGCCCTAGGATTTTTTGGGGGTTAAAAAAGTGGTCTTCGACCAGGTGGTCCCAGTAGGTCATTCCAGAAACACCCGCTTCGGGCACATCAATGGTCTTGAGCCACACTCTGATTTCGTCCGCACGGAGACTCCGTAGCCATTGACTGGGAGGCCGTCCATGACGGGCCCGGCGGGCTGGATCCGGTTGAGTCTGGCCAGATGGAATCTTGACCTTGCCTTGTGAGTTCGACTTGCGGTGTAATTCTGACTTCATCGCTGCGTGCGAACCTGTGATCGCGATTGGCACCAGGCTTTCATCCAGGTATCCATCTTTTCCCAGATAGGGCTGACCTGTCACCTTATGAATCGGGGTAGTAATTCCCGACAGGGTCCATTTGTTGCGGAGCCATGTTTCACGCTCGTACCATTGCCAATGCGAATTTTCCGCTGCTTTCCAGCGTACTTCTCCAGGATTCCCCGGTGATTTGGGGGTCGACTGCAAGCTGTCCTCCGTAGCTTCGAAGCTACGCATGGTGGCTGCAGCCAGTTGGTCGAATATCGGAATTCCGGATTTTTCAGCCAGCCAAAATAGGCTCAAGCCAATCCAGAATGCAAAACGCCTGCGTGTCATAGAATTCACCCGGTTCGATCATAGTTTCGAGCGACTGCTCTCCCTACAATGTAGGCCGAAAGTAAATCTGTCTCAGAATTGCCAACTCTAAAAGTAGGAACTACAGCTCGGTACAATCGTTGCATTCCGGTCACTCCTCTTGAGAGTTTGGGATAGACCTAAGCTAATAAGTAACCGATAGTGATCTCTATCGTATTACCCACTGCCAACTCTGGGCTTCTCACTGCCCTTATCTCCGACCTCTCCCCATGCCCATACGCACTCGTTTTGCTCCCAGTCCAACCGGCTACCTTCATATTGGCGGGGTCCGCACCGCCTTGTTCAACTGGTTATTTGCAAAAGGGCAGGGGGGACAATTTTTGCTGCGGATTGACGACACCGATGCCAATCGCAATGTGGAGGAGGCGCTGACGCCCATTCTCGATGGTTTCCGTTGGTTGGGAATCGACTGGGACGAGGGACCGCAGGTTGGCGGACCGCATGCGCCCTATTACCAATCGCAGCGCACCGATATTTATCAGCAGGCTGTCAGGCAGTTGCTCCTATCGGGTGCAGCTTATCGCGATTTTGCCCGACCCGAAGAAATTGCTGCGCAGCGAGATGCGGCCCAACAGGCAGGTGAACCATTCACTTACAACCGTCAATGGATGGCTGATACTGATGTGCGTGCAGCCCAGTTCGAAGCGGAAGGTAGAACGTCAGTAGTGCGGTTGAAAATGCCTCGGGAAGGTGAGCTTATCCTCGACGATCTGGTGCGAGGAGAAGTCCGTTTTCAATGGGCACGAGAACAAGATCATGTGATCCAACGGGCTGATGGTTCTTGTCTCTACCATTTGGCCACCGTAGTCGATGATCATGCGATGGAAATCTCTCATGTCATCCGTGCCGAAGAACACCTCTCCAACACCCCACGGCAGATATTTATTGCCCAACAGTTGGGTTACTCACTACCTCGCTTTGCCCATTTGCCCTACGTTGCGGAACCAGGAAGCAAACATAAGTTGAGTAAAAGAAAGTTGGATAAATATCTGAAGATCCGAGAATTTGCCCAACTCAAAGAGCATGGCCAGAGAATCACCGACCGGCTGTCTCGCGTAGTCGACGCAGATACATTCAATCCGGTAATTATTGATTTTTACGAGCAAATTGGCTTCCTGCCGGATGCCATTCTCAATTATTTGCTGCTTTTGGGGTGGTCATTCGATGCCAGTCGAGAAGATTTTACCCGCGCGGAGATGCTAGAACATTTTACTTTGCAGCGAGTGAATAAGGGGCCCGCCAGTTTCGACGTGCAAAAGCTACTGACCTTCCAGGATCGGGCCATGCAAGGGCTGCCACCTAAGCAAAAGGTGGCAATGATGCTCCCCTATCTGCAGCAGGCCCACCTGGTATCCGATCCGCCCTCCTGTGAAGTGGGCCCCAAGGTCAGGCAGATCGTTGAAGCTGCAGGCGATCGTCTACAGGTGGCTGGCGACATTCTCGACTACACAGACTTCTTTACCGCTGTCGATCAATTGTCGTACGATAAAAAAGCGGTTGAGAAACGGCTGCATAAACCGGAAGATGCAATCGCGTTGCTCACCTCCTTCCGCGATCGGTTGGCCCAACTTGATTCATTCGATGTCGAATCGGTTGATCGGTGCATGCACCAGTTCGTAGAGGCTGAAGAAATCAAGATTGGACAAATCGTCCATGCGGTCCGAGTGGCGACTACCGGCAAGTCGGTCGGTTTCGGCATCTTCGACACGCTGGCCATTCTAGGCCGCGAACAAACCCTGGCAAGAATCGATCGGGTTTTGGGTGGTGATTCCTTATTGTCTCCTACGGGGATCTAAAAACCCTCGCCTTCAGGCGATCACTTCAGTAGAACTAGGCTACGGAAGCGTACTTCGATACCGTGCAAAGCGGGCATAATAGCCGCGCAGCGGCGACATCGTTTAGCCGTGGGCGAGAGCCCACGGAATAGATACATGACAGATATTTTAGCCGCGTAGCGGCGACAGGTGCGTTGGGCATGGTGAAGAGATTGGGGGTGGAAGTCCCCTGCGGGTCCTATCGGAGGTAACCGCGAGGTGAAGGCAACTGCACGAGATGGAGCTTGGACA
>JBDOMT010000170.1:0-3530 GCA_039831705.1 Pirellulales bacterium
ACTCTTAAACCCTTGAATCAGTCCTTCTACCTCTGTAGACTGTATTTCTAGGACCGAAATCAAATTTCCTATCAGTGATGGCCATTCGTCACCCGACGATGCGGCCTATTTCAACGCAGGTGTCATGCTTATTGATCTCGCGGCTTGGCGAGAAAAGCGGATTATGGACAACAGTTTGGCCTACCTATCTGAACATGGGGACAAAGCGGAATTCCTCCACCAGGAAGCGCTAAATGCAGTTGCTTGGGATGATTGGGTCCCGCTTGAAGAGCGATGGAATTTGCCAATGACGGCGGGAAGGTGGTTTGCTCAGACACCCGCGGCGGCTTTAAGTGATCCGGCCATCATTCATTACTCTGGCCGGATTAAGCCCTGGTGCACAACGCATGGTGGAAGATTTTTCGACGCTTACTCAGGCGCCCTTGAATACGTTCGAGAACGACATGATGTGTCGCTCTTTGAGACGTTCGACAGGAGTCAAATGCTCGGTTTGTATGACCGAAGTCTTCGGTCCGTGATTTATCCGCTGGAGAAATTTCTTTGGAATCGAGGTCAGATTTGAAACCTAAAGTGAGCGTCATTCTGCCAGCTCTGCTTGGCAGCGAATCTGCGCAGGCGGCAATTGAAGCCTGGGAGATGCAAACGAATCGTGAGGATCTTGAGATTATCCTTCTTTGTCCTGATGCCGAAGCTGCTCAGCAGCGTCTTGGCGAAAGATTTTTGACGATCTGTACAGAATCGCTCTATTTACACGAAGCCCGTGCAGAAGGGATTCGACTGGCGAAGGCCGATAATTTGTTTCTCGCGGAAGACCATTGTCTACCAGCGCCTGATTGTGTTGCCAAGTTAGTTGATCGACTTGCCGAAGGCTGGGATGCTGTGGGGTCCGTGTTGCAGGCTGGCACGAAGACGGCTGCCGGAGAGGCGGGGTTTCTGTGTGGATACGGCGAATGGACCGCGCCGTTACGAGCTGCTGAGGTGGAACACTTAGCTGGGCACAATTTGCTGATTCGCCGACAACCGTTCATTGATCTAGGTGATCGTTTGTCAGATCGGTTGTTCATTTGTGGATTTTGCATCGGGAATTTCCATCGACAGGGCCTGCGTTTTTTTTTGGAACCGACTGCTCGCATGACTCATTACGATCCGCCGACCTTCCGACGCCAGTTGTTCATTTTTCTGGTCAGCGGATTAGGTTTTGGAGCATGCCGAACCGACGACTGGTCCTGGCCGGTCCGCGGCTTGTTCGTGGTTGCGTTTCCAATGGTGGCTGCAACTCACTGGTTGCGTTTATGGAGAGTACTGCCGCGTCTCGACCTATCGCCCGGCAAGCATCTTAAGCTGCTGCTGGCAGCGATTCCAATTGTAATCGTTTGGGGAGTCGGTGAAGCCGTTGGGGCGATTCTCGGTCAACGTTGCGTTGAGGGGGTCACTTGGCAAGCTGAGGTGAAACCCGTTACACCAGAGATCGTCGCTGCAAGGAAGAACTCCGGAAATTTTCAACGTGCGGATCAACCGGCTTGAGAGAAGTGCGTCGCAAAGTAATGATTCTCTATCTCTCTCGCCCGAGGCGAGCCGTCTTGCGGCACAACATAGAAAAAGCTAATCCCGCCTCGCGCCGCGATTGCATTATCGCCTTTGGGTTTGCAACCAACCCGCCAATTCGTGTTTGACTGCGTCGAACGGAAAGACACGATTATCGTCGGTATTCTCTTTTTTTTCTTCAGCGCGCAAGACTCGGCCCTCCGTCGAGTTGATTTGTCGCAGCAGGTCAGCCAGTTGATCGTGCTTGATGAGCGACGTCATCGCCTCGAGTTCGCTGGGGGTAAGTGTCTGGAAGGCGTGAATCGTATCCGACATCCATTTGCCAAAATCCCCATTTGCCAAATCACGATAGTCGCGCGCGAATGCCTCTGCATTCATTTGCTGCAAGCCACGTGAGGCAAACTGTTTTGACAATTTGGGTTGGACGGTGCTCAACAGTTGCGAAATGGTGGCGTGACATACGGGACCGTACTGATCATCGGTGTAGATTTGCTGCAGGACGGCATTGGTGTGCTGAGTGTGTCCCAGCATCACGAAGCCTGTTTCGCGGGCTACGAGAAGTGGCCAGGAGTCTGCTGGAAATAAATTGCTGGCAGCGCTGACCAGAACTCGAGCTGCCAACTGTCGAGCCATGCTCAAGTTAGTGTATTCCGCAGAATGTTGGTGAGGAATCCGAAACCTGTTTTCCGCAGTAATCGCAGAAGCGTTGGAATTTGTCATGAGCCGATCGAGTGGCTCGAGAACGCCACCCGTTGCTAATTTTCCAATGGCGAGTTGCGCGTTAAGAACCGTTGGATGTGGAACAATATCCTTCATCGCGTCTAAGTTTTTCGGGTTGCAACAGTATTGGACGAAAGAGCTTACGGGGTGTTCAGGATCGGCCGCATTGGGCAATGTACGAGTGCGTTGTTGCAGGGATTGCAGTTCACGCTGATAGCGACCTGTTTCAAATGTGATCTGACTGTTAGCAAGGTGCATTTGGAATTCACCGGTCCGCTGATCAATACGGGTTTCTTCCCGTCGCAAACCGTTGGAGCGACGTGAAACAAGCTGGTCGCCTTGCCACTCATGGTCCAAATTTGTCTTGTAAGCGAAAGGCCAGAATCCCGCTGGATTGATGGCAAGCGAGATAGCAAGATTCGGTTCCGCCGGCGTGCGATTACCACTGATGCCACCCGCCAGCGTGATTGCCCAGAGTCGATCGATTTCGGGGGCCGCGCCGATTCCCGCATGGAATTGTAGTTGTTGTTTCCCGCTTCGGAATCGAGTCTGGAACTTTTGCTCGGCCGTGGATAAGTAGGCCAACAGCTGTCCGTTATCGATGAGTAACGCGGCCTGGAATGGTTCTTCCTTCGATTTACGGTGGATTTGAACGAGCTGTCCGTGTTGGCTTTGCACGATGCTACCGCTCCACGAGGGTGAGTCGAATTCAACGACCAACTCTTTCCCTCGCTCCAACGCTTCGGCGATCCAATATCGAGCCTTGAGGAATGCCTTGGCTTCCGCATTTAAAGGCTCGCCAAGTAGCGGGACTCCTGGTACTTCGTGGACATTGATCTTGAGAACCACAGGGCCGTTTGCGGTATCCTTGTGGAACGCGACTTGCAGGTTATCGAACCGGCCGCTACTCCATAGCCGCTGATTGACTTGCCGAAGTAGCTTGCTGTCTGCCAGTTGTCCCGAATCGACCTGCAGATACTGCAGGACTTGATGCTGAGTGTGCCTGATGAGACCCTCAATCACGATCTGTTCGATTTGGGCGGGCACAGCGGATGAGTCGATCCGAACACGAAGCTCAGTTCTCTTTGTCTTTTGGTTTGGGATCAATTCAATTTCCGAGTTAGCGTCTGAAAATCCCAGGTCGCGAATCGCTGTATCGACTTCTATTCGAACAAATCGCGCGGCATGCGCAAGAAGGCGGAAGCTGATAAATCCAACGAGCCGTTGGCCGAGGAGGCCGCAGCTTCACGCTGTAGCCAAACCTG
>JBDOMT010000265.1:0-3528 GCA_039831705.1 Pirellulales bacterium
TCGGGGGAATATTGTTTGCGCTGGGACATCGTGAACTCCTAGGGATGAACTATACTCTAGCTCATCAATTTCACTCAATGTCCAACTGAGGCAAAACACCCCCCTCCCCAACAGGGGTAGTGGGACTATTGGGTTAGTTTGCGTCTACTCGATGCCATCTAAAAAACAGGTGAGTGTTCGCGAAGGAAGGTGTGGTCTACGGTAATGATTTCCGCTTGTAAAGAAGTCACAACGGCAAGCGAGATCCTCTTGTAACATCATCGTTCTGAGTAAATTCGAGGGAACACTTCGAACCCAAGTTTCGCTGGACCTGGCACAAAGCGCTGTCTCATAACGATCTCAAGTGACGAAAACCGATTATTATTCTAAGGTTTTGCTGAAAATTTGAATAATCTCTTCGCCTATGGCAAACCACTAAGCTTTTCACAATTAGCGAAAAGTTTTGGCCTATACTGGATATAGAAGTTTTTGTTTAGATGCTTTTATGCTTCGCAGCCTAATTGTTCGCGTAGGGCGATACGTCAAAGTCAACTTTTTTAACGACCTAAACATCGGGAGAACTTTCATGTCCAATGCCAGTCATTCATCAGGAATTGCACTTCTATCTCGGTTTCGCAACCTTCGAGTAGCAGCCAAGATCGGGTTCGGCTTTAGTATGGTCGGGCTCATTCTCGCGTGCGCCGTGACGATCACGATTTGGCAAGTAGGGCGCACCGCCATTGTGACCAATCGTGTAATCGACCTGCGAACACCCACCGCTCAGGCGAGCTTGGAGATGATGAACGGAATGAACCATTCACTGGCGGCATTGCGTGGGTGGATGATCCTGGGTAAAGACAAGTTCAAGAACGAACGAGCTAAGGCGTGGTCGGAGGAGATTGATCCATCGCTTGCCAAGATGAAGGAGTTCTCGACCAATTGGACAAACCCGGAGAATATCGAGTGTCTGAAGATCATCGAGTCAAAACTGGGCGCATTCAAGACATTCCAATTAGAAATTGAGGACATCTCTCAGACGGTCGAAAACACCCCGGCCACAAAGATCTTGCTTGAGCAGGCAGCACCCAAGGCGAAAGTCCTTGCAGAAAACATCACCAAAATGATCGATCTCGAAGCTTCTTTAGACTCGTCGTCGGAACGCAAGGCCTTGTTGGGCATGATGGCCGACACGCGTGGGACCCTCGGCTTGGGCCTGGGAGCCATCCGCGCCTACTTGCTCTCAGGGGATGAAAAATTCAGGCAACAGTTCGAAAATCTTTGGGGAAAGAACACAAGGCGTTTCGGCGACCTCACCCAGAACCTCGACCTGCTGTCGCCCCTGCAGCGTGAGTCTTACGATCTCTTTATCGAGGCCCGCAAACAATTCGACCCACTGCCAGTTCAGATGTTCGAGATTCGCGGCAGTGATGAGTGGAACGTGGCCAACCGATGGCTCGGGACGAAAGCAGCGCCAACGGCATTTGCCATCAAGAAGAACCTCGACGCTATGATAGCCAGCCAGAAACAACTCATGGCAAACGACATGGCAACAGGAAAGGCTTTGACCGCTTTCCTGGTAAACCTGGAATGGGGCCTGCTGGCGGTGGGAGTAGCAATGTGTGCGTTACTGGGCATCGTCATTACCCGCGCCATCACAGGGCCGGTCAAGAAAGCGGTCGAGTTTGCGCAGCAGATTGCTGAGGGGGATCTGAGCCAACAGGTCGACATCGATCAGGCCGACGAGATTGGCGACTTAGCCAAGGCTCTCAACGAGATGTCCGCGAACCTCAAAACGAATCAGGAAGAAGTCAAGGATGCGACCGAAAGGGAGAAAAAAGCACAGACTGAGAAAGTCGAACAGGATCGACTGGCAGCCGAGGCCGAGCAACAACGTAAGGAGCAGGAAAATGAGCGACAAAAGCAGCTCGCTGAAGACAAACGAAAACGTGAGGAGCAGGAAAATGAGCAACAACTGCAGTTCGCTGAAGACGAACGAAAACGTGAGGAAAAACGCAAAGAACAGGAAGCCCAGCAGCAACGACAAATCGCTGAAGCTGAACAGAATCGCAAAGCCGAGGAAGCTGAAATGGAGCGAAAAATGGCCGAGGAGGAAGCCCGCAAGGCAGAAATCCTGCGTAACAAAGTAGACGGGTTATTGAAGATCGTTACCGCAGCGGCAGATGGCGATTTAACTCAGTCCGTAGAAGTTCACAGTGACGAAGCGATTGACGAATTGGCCATGGGGATTAACAAGATGCTGGCGGACCTATCCGGCGTAGTCCGAGAAGTTTCGGATGGGGCCGCACAGTTTACCGAAGGCTCGCGCGTAATCTCCGAGAGTTCGCAAACGATGGCCCATGGCGCCCAAAGCCAAAGTGCTACGGTCGAACAGATGTCTGCGTCGATTGAGGAGCTTGCTCGCTCGATAGAATCGGTCAAAGGGGAAGCTGAGTCGGCTAACGATGTCGCTACCTCAACCAGTAATTTGGCTGAGCAAGGCGGTGTGGCGGTAAAAAAGGCGAACCATGCAATGGATCAGATCCGCAGCAGTTCATCACAGATCGGAGAAATCATCAGTGTAATCTCCGAAATCGCCAGCCAAACGAACTTGCTGGCCTTGAACGCTGCGATCGAAGCGGCCCGAGCGGGCGAGCATGGGCTCGGTTTTGCCGTGGTGGCTGACGAGGTTCGCAAGCTGGCTGAACGTTCCAATGAGGCGGCCGGTGAAATCACCACGCTGATCCAGGAATCGAGCTCGCGTGTCGAAGAAGGCGCCAAGCTCAGCCAGGAGACATCCGAGTCGCTGGTGAAAATCGTCGAGGGTGTTCAGGACACAGCCAATCGGATCAACTCGATGGCCACAGCAACGATTGAACAAGCCTCCAGCGCCAACGAGGTGGCCAAGGCCATCCAAGAAGTGTCAAACATAACAGAACAGTCTGCTGCTGGAAGCGAGGAATTGGCATCCAGTAGCGAAGAACTAGGAGCTCAGGCGACCAGCTTGAACGATCTAGTACGCAGGTTCAAAACGGACACTTCCGCTCAGAACACCACGCAACGCACACAGGTTCGCACCGTCGTATCAGAAGATTCCTGCGGTGATGAGTGGGCGGACGGGCAAGAGACCAGTTACGAGACCGAATATGCCTCGGCGTGAATCAGCTAACTTAACCGTAACAAGATTTCACGCAGGTAGGCCCATGGCTCAATAGGGACACATTCTCCTGATTAGAAATGGCGTATCGGGTGGGTTTGAACCTCTGAGTTCAAGCCCACTCGAAGCACACATTGATCGTATAAGATGCTAGTTATCAAGGAAAACTCAACCTCAAGGCTCGTTTTGACTTAAATTTGATTTTATCCACACTTCCCATTGGCTTGGAGCATCTTGTAAATTGGCTGGCAAGTTTTTCCAGCTTATCGATCTAACGTGGTGGTCGTTTAGTTTCCTTCGTTACAGCGTTGAGACCACTCTCGGTACATGACACTCAGTTTATTCACGATAACTGGTCGCCGATCAGCAAGATTGTTTGTTTCGCCGCGATCGAT
>JBDOMT010000159.1:0-15793 GCA_039831705.1 Pirellulales bacterium
CAGTGGTCAAGTATCAGTCCACCAAGATTCCCCGACCGATCCGACAGTAAGTGAGCTAATCGTTTCTTATCTAGAATTCGCCAGCACGTACTATCGGAAGCCAGATGGTACCCTGTCGCGGGAGTTCGAGCATATTGTTGAAGCTCTGAAGTACCTTCGGCGACTGGCCAGTGGGAAAACAGCTAGGAAGTTCGGACCGAAGATACTTAAGACGGTTCGCCAAGAGTTCATCGATAAAGGACTCTCACGCGGCCACATCAATGCCCAGATCCGTCGTATTGTCGGTATGTTCCGTTGGGCCGTAGAGGAGGAGACGATTCCCGAGACGACCCATCGTGCACTTGCAGCGGTCCGAAATCTCAAGCGAGGACGGAGCAAAGCCAAGGAAACTGAGCCGATTCGACCCGTTGATGAAGCCGTGATCGATGCCACATTGTTCGAGCTCCCTGAAGTGGTTGCTGATATGGTTCGGGTACAGTTGCTGACCGGGATGAGACCGGGCGAAGTGTGCAAACTCAGACCATGCGATATCGACATGGCTGACGACGTCTGGTTCTTCGTGCCACCGCAACACAAGACCACGCATCACGGCCACAACCGTACGATTGCAATCGGTCCACGCGCTCAAGGTGTCCTGCTCCGGTACTTGGCGCGTGCCGCCGATTCACACTGCTTTCAACCGAAAGATTCCGAGTCAAAACGATTGGCAGAGCGAGAAGCCATGCGGGTCACGCCCCTAAGTTGTGGCAACCGGCGAGGGACAAACTGCAACGGCACAGCCAAAGCAGGGAGTTTCTATTTGGTCCGTTCCTACAGTCGTGCAGTCGAGAGGGCTGCAGCAAGAGCTGGTGTCGAGCACTGGACACCACAAAGATTGCGTCACACTAAGGCTACTGATATCCGCCGAGAATTTGGTCTAGATTCTGCACAGGCTGTGCTAGGCCACCGAGGCGCTAAGGTGAGTGAAATCTATGCCGAATTAGATCAAGCTAAGGCCGCCGAAGTGGCTTTACGGATAGGATAAAAAAGCACAAAAGGTACTAGACAAAAACACAAAGGTTTGTAAGATCCGCAAAAGATGCTGATCTGGTATGTGAGTAAGGGCGTACCAGCAGAGATAGCGACTGCCAACAGCCCACTGGTAACAGTGGAACTGATTAAGCGTGGACGAGCAGTGCCTATCGCAAGCGTGTGTATTCATGCGCGTTGCGATGGGCACTTTTTTTTGCGCTCCTATGCAACGTGCCCCACTCAATTGTGAGGTACAACATGGACAACGATTATATTTCTCTACTCGAGGCGGTCCCCTACTTTCCGACTCGCCCACACAAAAATACAGTTGTCCGGTGGGCTAATCGTGGCTGCTATGGCAAGAAGCTCAAAACCATCAAATTTGGTGGAAAGCGGCTAACACGCCCGTGCTGGGTGCAAGAGTTCAACCGCGCCGTCATGGACGCAAGTCCTGATGTATACGCGGATTCTTCCGTGCCAACTCCTTCACACCAAGCAGCAGAAGCGCAACTCGACGCATGGGGTGTCGTTTAACTCTATCAGTGCACCCTTTGAATGATCCACGTCTTTGAATTTCCCTTTTTCACCCCCTTCTCGCAATCTCCGTCAAGGGCCTGATTTGTGACAAAGGGGGGTCAAACACGTGTTTATTGGGGGTTTTTAAGGGGGTAAAAAAATACGCCCGTTTTCACTGTTATTCTCGGCCGTGTAAGGCGTGAACGACATGGACAACACACGCCGCTCGTGGTTCCAGGCCCGCACGCCTTACAGCAAATTGACTCCGGTTGATTCGCTGGCCTGGAATCATGGGAGGCGTTTTTTTGTGGAGCCGCACGATGCGGCATTACACGGAGGCCCCGGTTGGAGGGATCGTCAAACAACCGGGGCATTTTTTAACTATGACAGTTTGCGATCTCTCAAATGCGCAACGGGCAAGCCTGATGCGAAAACTTCGCCGACGTGAAGCTATCGAGCAGCGTGGAGGTAATCCGCCAAAAGGCTTACGACTTTCTTCGTTAAAAGCGGAATACGGCCTGACGGATGTAGACATGCAAGCAATTTTGAAAGGAATGAAATGAACACACCGGAACCTGGGATTTACTACGACATAGATTTTGAAGATTACCTCGCTTGGGATGCGGTTAGCAATTCCAGGATGAACCTGGCCAGGCGTTCGCTCATGCACTACCAAGCAGGGTGGAAAAAGAAACCGACAGCAGCGATGCGGAGAGGCTCGTTGGTTCACTGCGGATCACTCGAGCCCTTAGAATTTCAGAACAAGTATGTGGTGCTGCCTCAGTACGAGTTATCACCACAGAACGTCACACTGGGAGGCAAGCGGACAACATCCAAGGTGACAACTTATTACAAGGGCATGGTTGAGCAATTCACCGAAGCAAGCCAAGGCAAAGAGATCGTTTCTCAAGATTGGTTCGACAGTACCTTGGGTCTGATCAAGGCTCTCAAAAACCACGAGCTTGCCGGAGAATGGCTGTGCAACGACGATCCTGCGGAAGTTTCATTTATCTGGCAGGACCAGGAGACTGGGCTGTACTGCAAGGGCCGCATTGATAAGTGGCAAAATAAACAACAGCGGTTTATCGATCTGAAAACGTGCGCTGACCCGATCGCCTTCGGTAAATCGATCGCCATCTACGGATATCACCGCCAGGCTGCATTCTACCAGGAGGGTATTGCCCAGCTCGCAGGAGGTGAATTGCACGAGCCTTGTATTGTCGCAGTCGAGACTGAAGATCCCTGGGGCATACGTGCGGCCCCCATATCCGAGGAATGGTTGATGATCGGCAGGCAGGAGGTACGCAGCACACTGACTGCGATCGCAGAAGCCAATGAGGACGGCACCTGGCCAGGCTACGACAGTCCAGAGAGCTGGCTGCCACCATCCTGGTACGAGGCGACTGCAGGCGAAGAGGTTGTATTGAAAGTTGGAGGAAAAACTTTAACCGTTTAAATCGAAAGGAAATCAAGATGAAAGCAAATGAATTATGTCCACCACCCCATTTGGAAGCGGCAGACCTGGAGGGCAAGGATCAAACTCTTGTCATCGAGCGAGTCGGATTCGGTGAAGTTGGCGAGGAGAAACAAAACAAGGGGTTGATCTTCTTTGAAGGTGCAACCAGAGGGATGGTGCTCAATCGTACAAATTTGAAGCGATGCATTGCACTACACGGCAATGAAACGGACGACTGGGTTGGGAAGAAAATTACGCTGTATGAATCAGAAACAGACTACGGCGGCAAGACCGTACCGTGTATTCGAGTGCGGCAAAAGTAATTACTGGAATGTACCTGGGGAATGCAATGGATCATCAATTCTTATTTGACCCTTACGGATTGGCTCGCACTAGCGACCCAGTTACCAGCCAACAGGCTGCCGATCAGATTGACACGGATGGCACGCTGGCAAACATGACACGACATGTACTTGAGCTAGTGCGGGCTAATCCAGGTTCAACGGGACGCGAATTGGACGAACTCTCCGACACCACTGATGGTCAGGCACACAAGCGACTGAGTGAGCTAGAGCGGGATTGCCAAGTACGTCGGGGTGATTCAAGGCAATGCAAAATAAGTGGCCGACAGGCGGCAACGTGGTGGCCAGCAGGAGGTAAATAAGATGCCC
Organism: Pirellulales bacterium; assembly: GCA_039831705.1. Lineage (GTDB taxonomy): Bacteria > Planctomycetota > Planctomycetia > Pirellulales > Lacipirellulaceae > JAJRWS01. The sequence goes on from JBDOMT010000159.1 coordinate 3,655, forward strand.
AAAGCAGCGTCATCTTTCCAGTTTTATCTGGCTGATTTCTTGATAGGAACTCGTGAATGGAAGTCGCAGGTGCTAAATGGGTAAAGATCCCGCTATGCCTCTTTATGTGAACGACTGGCTGTCTAGTCCCAAGATCGCCTGCATGACCCCTGCCCAAGAGCTGGGATACTTCCGGCTACTGTGCTATTGCTGGTCCTCTGGGTGCGCCTCAGTGCCGGACGATGATGAGGTCCTGGCAAAGCTTTCAGGGATGGGTGAAGGGTGGTTCAAGGGTGGTTCACAAATGGTTCGCGATTGCTTCGAACCAAATCCGAACCAACAAGGTTTTTTGACCAATAAACGCCTCATGGAATTGTGGACAGAGAGGCAGGAGTGGAGAGAAAAATCAAAACTAGGCGGAATTAAGAGCGGCAAACTACGAAAAAACAAGGCTAAAACGAAATCCAAGGGTGGTTCAACCACCCTTGGAACCAAACGCGAACCAAACGGCAACTCTTCGTCTTCGTCTTCTTCTACGTCTTCTTCTTCATTATTAAAAGAAAAAGAAAAACAAAAAGACAAGTTTGAACAATTTTGGATATGCGTAAAAACCAAGGTTGGCAAGACTCATGCCAGCAAGCTCTACGCGGTGGCAGTTCAAGATCTCGTCACCAGCCACGACGACCCACACGGACATCTGATCGATCGGCTTGAAGCGTACCAAGCATCAGATCGGTTTCGCAGTGAGTTTGCCTGGGAACCTTGTGCCTGGCTCCGAGACGGCCATTACGACGATGACCCGAAATCATGGAACCGAGGACCTGGCACCAGCACGCCCAAACAATCGGCTGCATCTGCGAGACGTGAGAACAACCAAAAAGTATTACTCGGACTTTTGGAGGATGGAGATGGCGACCAAGAGAGAAATGCTCGAGGCGATGGCTCTGCTGTGCGAGACCTGGAACAAAGAATTATCACCAATGCTGGGTGAGATTTATTGCAATGTACTCGCCGAATTGAATCGAGACGAACTGGGGCACGCGGTGACGGAACTTCTGAAAAGCGATCGTGAGTTCATGCCATCGCCAGGCGTGGTACTGAGCATTGCCAAAAAATACCGCAATCGAAAACTTTATCAGACTCGTTTAGAGCGTGAAAAACTTTCTCGACTACAACCAAGCAAAGCGACATGGATGGTGAAAACATGAAACTCACATTACGCAGACACCAAGACGATCAAGACATGATTGAACTGATCCAGCGGAACAGTGATCGACCGAATACGTTGTTCGGTGTGGTGCACGAGGATTGTTTTTGGTCCGACCCGGTCCTGCGTGAGCGTCTGCGTGCAGATCGTGAGGTTGTGGTTAATATTCACGTTGAGAGGGACTCAGGCAGTGCAGACGATGCGATGGATAAACCAAATGGCTCGAACTGAAAGATTGAAACGCATGACCCAACGAAACAGTCCCTACAACACCCCACACATCATCCGTGATCACCTGGAAAGTGATCGGCCCATCGGTACAGCTTCCTCAAGTCTTGACCCAGACCGACTGGAGCATGCTGAACCTTTCGGTCGTCGATACCAGCTCCTGCTCGCTAAGGGGCACTACGCTGCGGCTGGCAGGTTGATTTCCGAAGCTCGATTGGAAATGGAAAGGGACGAGAACGACACGCCCTTCATGGACATACCAATGGGTGATGTTGGAATTTCCAATCGAATTGTAAATATGCTTGAGCAGGAATTTGAGGCTATTTATGTTCGTGATCTGAAGAGAATATCGACTGCACAATTGTTGGAGGCAAAAAACTCCAGCGTAAAAACGATTGATGGAATTTGGCAGAAGCTGCTGTTGTATGTGGCTAAACGAATCGGTGGGGAAGCAAAGGAGTGACATGATGGCAGGAGGTAAAGGACCAATGGTGAAAGGCTCTGCATTTGAGCGAGAAATCGTTGGCATGGCCCAGGACAGCGGCATACCAGCCAAGAGGGCTTGGGGCAGCAATGGTGAATCTCTAGGCATGCACACTGAGGTTGACTGCTTAGTTGGCGGTTTCAAGGTGCAGGCTAAGCGGCGTAAGGGCTTAGCTCAGGATATGATTCCTAGCGATGAAGTTGACATCGTTGCCTGTCGAATGGATCGCGGCCAGGCGCTGGTTGTGATGCGGTATTCGGATTGGTTGGATTTGATCAAGGGGGAGCAATCGTGCCAGACTTCGTGAACCACCCGCCGCACTACAGCCAAGGTGGTATCGAGTGCATTGATGTGATCGAAGCGTATGAGCTTGGCTATCACCTCGGCAATGCAACCAAGTACATTCTGCGGGCGGGTCGGAAGGATGATGTGGTTCAGGATCTGCGCAAGGCAGTCTGGTATTTGAATCGTGAAATAGGACGACTGGAGGGCGAGTAACACATGCCAGCGACGGAACGCAAACGGAGGGAATTGAAACGTGGGCGTATTTACGACGTCCGTGGAGTGGAAACGCTATCAGTTGTCGAGGACACATTAAGAGGTGTCCGGATAGTTTATACAGGGAAGTTTGACATCGCCACGGACTCTGGTATAGAATCCGAGCAGACAAAAAAACTTGAATAGGGACTTTCCCTTATCGCCCATAAACGGCGGTTCTCGCTGGTGCTTAGCCAGCAACGAGAACCGCCGTTTTTTATTTGCCTAACCCAAAAAAGTGGTGATGTGAAACTCAGAGTCCACCATCACCAGTTTGAGCCCAGTGACGGGATGCACTTGCTGTTCGACGCCCAGACCAACAACAAGAGCCCTTACGTGACAACCCGCGAACACACCTACACCTCAGGAATCATGACAATACTTGTCCCCGTAGGATTTCGATTCGACATGGCTAGTGTGCCGGGATGGCTGCTGTGGCTTTTCGATCCGCGGGGACGTCACCAACGGGCGGCCATGTACCACGATGCGGTTTATTCCAACCAGCATTGCACTCGGTTTGAAGCGGACGCACTTTTCAGAGCCATCATGAAAGCGGACAACGTGCCCAAGTGGCGAGTGTTAGCGATGTTTTGGGCGGTAAGGATATTCGGCGGCAAGGCTTGGAAGAACAACAGAAAGAAAATTTGATATGAAACGACGCATAAAAACACGTAGAAGGCTTGTCAGGTTGCGGCTAAAGATGTTGGCCAGGCGACATCCGGACAGGCGATCTGACATCCAGCAGGTCTTGGATACTCCCGACATGTTCGATGCGGTGGTTGCTCATGCTGAAGTGCTCCACCTCGAGGATGGCAGCGGCAGCCGATTGTCCGATTTTTTTGAATGGTTGATCGAGAACGGTCCGGCATTGCTTGATTTTATTACCAAGTTGATTGCTGTTTTTGCAACTGTTTGAAGGAATCCCATGAATCACGGTCACAACTTTTGTGGAGTCTGCAACAAGACTCTCGAGCTACACGGCAAACGTCGGCGTGGGCAGATTGCGAAGTGGAACAAGACGCACCTGCTTTGGTTCATCGCTGATCGACTTCCGGGTATTTCGATCGAAACATTGACTGCAGCCTACAAGGAAGCATTTGCCAGTTGGCAGGCAATTGCTGGGGTCACGTTTCAGCAAACAGCAAGCCAATCAAACGCAGATATCGTTTTGCTATCCAGGCCAATCGATCAGGAATCAGGAGTACTTGCTGAAGCCGAGCTACCTGTTGGCGATGACAGGCAGCTCAGAATGTGGCTCGATACTGCGGAGTCATGGGACCAAGACGGCAACGTACTGCAAAGCGAAATCGATCTAGTGGCAGTAATCGCACATGAGGCAGGACACATACTTGGCATTGGCCACATATCTGAAGGCAACCTGCTGGCCCCATATTACGATCCATCCATTCGTAATCCGCAGCAGGGGGATATCGCAGAGGGGCTCAAGCGTTACGGCCCTCCCGTGCTAGTCCCCCCCGACGACAGTGAGGAAGATTTTTCACCGATTACCGTGCTCGTGGAATTGCCGCGGGCTGTAAAACCTGGACTCTACACTGCGGAGTTGAAACTGCAATGATTCGAATTCTAAAAACTATCTTGCTGCTGATCACCTTGTTGCTGCTTGGGATGACAGCGAGTGATGTGGTTGCAGCGAGTGCGTTGAATCAGTTGAATTGGCGACGGGCCAAGCTTGGATTACCTGCCTATAAATTCGATGCGGTATTGCAGGTGGCTGCGGAACGATCGGCACAGGCTCAAGCCAGCCGGGGGTCGATGTTTCATAACCGGCACGTAGGTTCGAGAAGCGGTGTCGGTTATTCCAGCTACAGCGATCCACAAGGTCGTCGTTTTCGCACATGCTTCGCGTTCGGGCGGGGGACAGCCTATGTCGGTGCAGCCGTAGCTGTAGGTCGCAACGGTCACACGTACTATTCGCTGGATTTGAGAAACACTCCATCAGTTCGCAGTATGCAGCCGTGCCTACGCTGCGGCAAAATCCATTAACCAAAGAGAGAATCGATGAAAAATGATCGGCGCAATCGGAATCGTAAGTGCGTTATTCTTTGCGTGCTTTTTATCCTCACGCTTCAATCTGGTGCTGTAGCCGGACCATTCGGCTTGTTCGGTCGTCGTCGAGGCGGCGGTGGCGACGGCAACATTCCTGGCAGCAACAACGCTCCGGTGGCACCTGCCAATCTATCACCGTGTACAACCGGCAATTGTCCAGCACCTACACCCTACGTGCCAATGGTGCCGATCCCGATCGAGTCGCCAACATTCGATCCACCAGCACTAAAAATAGAGCAATCTGTGCTGGTCAAGCCTGCCGAAGTCGAGCGCCTCGAGCGAATCTACTCAGCGATTGAAACTAAGCTCGGTCTGGAAAAATCGCAGGCCATCAAAGGCGATCCATCTGCGGTGATGAAGAAGCTCCCAGTTATTAGCCTTGAGATTCGTACTCAGGAAGGCGAGGTCACAGATTCAGTTCAACTGGACACCCGTGAATGGGTAATTCAGCAACTGAGCAAGTAAATTTTCAGAAGTTAAAAAAATCACCCAATAATTTTAGAAAGGATTGAGGAAATGAAAGGATTTTTAAATTTCGTATGTGGATTGTTTTTTCTTGTCGCTGTTTGCGGCAATGCTCACGCTGGAAGCTGTAATACGCCTACTGCGTACGTTGCTCCACCGGCTCCGCTTGTGCAGGTGATCCCACAGCCAAGGGTCGTGCAACGAGTGAGGATAGCAACACCCCGGCTGAACGTAGTGGTGCAACCTCAGGCCGTAAAACTCAAGCAGCAAATTGTGCAGTACGTGCCACAAGTCGTAGAACGAGAGATCATTGTCCCGGTCAAAGCAACACGGCTGACACTTCGGCAAAAACTTCTGTTGCGTAGGAGCACCGTTCAACCGGTGGTAATTCAACCACTTGCTGTTAAATCTGACTGCATTGGCCAGGTACACCGAGAGCGGCCACCACGCCAGCGTACCGTCTATCGTCAATCGGTCCGCTGACAATTTTTCTGATTCCCGTCGCCCTTCACCGGGCGGCGGGGCACTAGTGCACGAGATACTCAATGACCTACGCCAAAGATGGAAAAGTTCAATTGTCGGCTGGTAATTGGATCTCACTGGTGGCCCTGGTGGCTTCAGCCTGCGGATCTGTTCTTTATTCAGTCCAGACACACATGGTTGATGCCGAAAAACGAATGGCCGTGATTGAGGCCAACTCGGAGCACACGCAGGAAACAATCCGTGAGCTACGAGTAGACGTTCGGTCTCTGCGTAATTACGTGATGAAAATAAACGGCGAGTAAGCAGATATCCATGCAAGCAACAATCAATCATGTACCCGAGGGCGAGACGCTAATCAGCCGCACACTGCACAATGGCATGCAGTTTGGTGGGATTTTAAGACTCGGACTCCGGATGGGCCCAATGCAGTACCAACAGCCTACCAGCACTTCCTAGGGACATCCTAATGTCAGTTGCGATTACCAGAACAAGTGGAACCGCGAAGATACAAGACAACGCAGCGTCAGCAACATTTGGCGCTGGCGATTTTGTGTCGATGGGTGGCTGGTTCAAAGTAAGTGACATAACAGACTTAACTGGCTTGCTTGCGCTTGGCGAATTTCTTGGATCTACTAGTGGCAGCATCTACTTAGTTAACAAGGATTCGGTAGCTGGGCTAGCGCAAGCCATTCTGAGAAGTAGTGCGGGCACGGTATACGGCATACTGAATGGCACCACGGTGCTTTCGAATGACACATGGTTCCACCTTGTTGAGGTAGTCGATGTTGACGGCACCGATTCATGGCTTTATGTAAATGGGATCTTGGAGGCCACAGATTCCAGCACCACAGGAATGCCGATTACACCTCTCGACCAGTGGAGGATCGGCAATAGACCTGACGACAACAACAACTATTGGATGGACGGCAAGGCCGCAGAGGTCTTCATCTATCAAGGTGACATTCGCGCAGTTCCAGGAGCCTTAGGAGCCAATGGTGACATTCTGACCAAGCAAGCACGCTTTGTCCTGGACGGTGGCAACCTCTCCCACTACTCGCCGTTGTACGATGTCCTAAATCCATCCGATGCGATAGCTACCACCTGGGTGCAGTCGACGACTGGCGACGGTGCGATCTCGATGGACGCTGCGGATCACCCAGTGAGCATCAGCACAATAAGTTGGTCGCTGGCGGTAATACCAGACACGCAGAATTATTCCCAGGCTAGTGCTACCAAAAATCAACAGTTGCAGGACCAGACGGATTGGATCGTTGCAAATAAGGCCAAGAAGGCGATTGCTCTGGCTGCTCATGTTGGTGACATCACAGCCAACAACGCAGCGTCAGAATGGTTGGTGGTTGAGCCTCGAATTAACGACACATTCGTGGCTGGGAACATGGAATACGTCATGGTCACAGGCAACCATGATATGGACGGTGCCACAATGGATCGTCCAAGCGAGCTGGTGAACACTTACTTTTCGCCGCCGACTGCAACCGGCATGGTAGTGAAAGATGCCAATGACATTCGCAACACCTACACTCGCATCACGATGCCCGATGGTATCGATTACATGTTCCTGTGTCTGGAATGGCGGCCGGACGACACAACCCTGGATTGGGCGTCTGGGGTACTGGTAGCTAATCCAGGTGACAAAGTGATCGTTGTCACCCACGAAAACCTCTGGGAGGGTCTCCTGCAAGATGCGAACGGACACGCCAATGCAGTGCGATCAGCGCCAACATCCAGCTCAACAGCAGGCCAGGACCTATGGGACCGGTTCACTAGCAAGCATGACAACATCGTGATGGTACTGTCAGGTCACGCAGTGTTCATTGGTGGGCAAACTGATGACGATCAGGAAGGCAGCTTCGGATGGATGAATACCCCATCCCTGCATGAAGCTAATCCTAAAGGAAGGATCGTTCACGACCTGACGTATAACTCACAGGACAATCAGTACAACGCCGGGATTGCTTCTGGCGGTGGCTGGATGCGATTGTATGAGTTCAATACCGATGGCACGGTGACGGTCAACTCACTGACCACCGAGGACACTCCTGAAACGTACATGCAGGAGGCGAACAACAATTACACATTCACACTTGATCAGATGTCTGGCCTGCCTGTCGACATCGTGAATGGCCTTGTTTTCCACGCAAAGTTCGACGAGTTAAGCGGAAGTCCGGTGGATGAAACTGGCAGCACCACAATGACCGTGGAGGCTGGGCTCACGACCACGCAGGGAGTAGCTTCTTTGATTCCGAGTGACCCAGGAGGTAAGGCCATTACATTTGCTGGAAACGGCAGGGTGACTTTGGACACGCCACTGGAGATTGCTTCGGTTGGTGGCGACATGAGCCTGTCTGCGTTCATTGATATCGACATTGTTGATTCATCCGTGTCGTACATTGTTTATGGAACCAACATCGACGGATGGAGGTTCAACGACGGGGCAGCCGACACGATGGGATTCGTCATAAACGGCACAGTAATGAGAGGGCAGTTCTCTTCAAACTTCCTGGAAGACACCACTTACTTCATTGGTGTGACCAGGGATGGGTTCACAGGGGAGATTGTGTTCTATCGAGGCATTCCTGGCGGCACGATGGAAGTGGTGGTTACGCAAGATTTGGATCCCAATGCTCGCAGACTCAAGGACTGGGACATGGATACCATTGGCGGCCGAGATACTTTGGTAAACGACCTGGATGCAACACTCGATGACTTCCGTGCTTACAAGGACAGGATCCTCAACCTAACTGAAATGACCCAGTTAATGAATTCACCGTTCTTTGTGCCAGGCGGTTCTGGGGCACGACTCGGAATCAGCTTGGGCCTGTAGTAAATAAAAATACATTTCAACCAAAACGAGATATCAATATGCCAAATGCAACCACGACCACCAAACCCGCGTTGTTCCTTACCAAAATAACTGCCAGTGCTAACGAACAAGATCCGCGACCGCGATCCATCTATGTTGGTGTTGGCGGCACAATCGACATCGAGAATCAAGACGGCACAACGGAAGCGGCCGTTCCAGTGGTAGCGGGCACCACCATACCGTGCCAGTTTGCAAAGATCACTGCGATCAGTGGAGCGACCATCTACAGCCTGCATGGTTGAACAGTCAACATTGCTCGTAATCGTCTTGCTTAAACAAAATTGAGGTGAACAGTCATATGGAAAGGCTAATAACACCGGGGTCGGTTGATCAATCGATTTTGGTTCATTTGTCAACTATAACCGGTGACAACATGGGGAGTCGTGTTGCAGCCAACCTGGCTTGCAACTACAGACGCGGAGCTACAGGTGGCCTGGTTTCAGTGCCTCTGAGTGATCTTGCTCTGCTCACATCGGCCCATGTTGACGGTGGAATCAAGGAGACCGTCAACGGCAACTACCGCTTAGATTTGCCTGATTCGGCAGTTGCGGGTGGTGTGGATTTCACAGAGGTCTACTTGGAGAATGCAGGCGGCACTGCACTTGTGCAGACTGGCGGTGCTCAGATTGTCGATTTAGCGTCGGCATCCTTTTCTCCTGTCCTGCAGCACGACATCGACCCTAGCTTCGTATTCAAGCTTCCTCGTCGGCGTGCTGGTGTGCTCACAACGTCCTACTCAGTATCCATCTTCGTTGGTGAGACGCCAAGATTTGCGTTTGACTTCAGTCATGTGCTGGACTCGAAGCCGCGGCTGATCACCGGTATGGTGGTTGTTGGTGGAGCTGGTCTGACAATTGAGGATTGGCATAGCGCTGAAGCTGGTGTGCGAGACTACCTCTGCATGGGCCAGGTACTGAGTGCATCGACCGCAGGCACGTACACAGTCAGGATTGCCGTCGAAGCGTTCAGTGGCGAGACGGTGATTGCTGAAGGCCAGGTGGTCGTCAATCCGATCACTGCTTAATTCACAGGGCTGCCCGCCCTTGCAAAGCGAGTTCAGGTTCAGACTTGGGCTCGCTTTCTCTTTTTAGAAGATCAAAAAATAAATTTTCTTGGGCGTTTTCCTTAGTCAAATCATTCCAAACCCAAGTGGGTCTGGCTAGTGATTTGTGTTTTAAATTTCTGATAAGTGAATACCCCCAATGCCACATATTGGGGTTTTCGCATCTGTCGCGATTCCGACTAGACCGCGCGGCGCTGTCGCGAATCCTACGGCTTAGTGCTTTCATCCCCTGCCAATTTTACCAACAACTACGCGCAAAGATTGCGCACATGATTTCTCGTTGTTTTTCTCTGTCATGAAAAAACTATTGCGATGAGTCCGGACAAGAAAACCGGCCGCAAGTTTTTTCTAACCTGGAGAATTGAGCGATGAAAACTTTGACACAATCCCAACTAGTCAAGCGCGCAGAAAAGAAACATGCATTCGGACAAATGGTGAAAATTGCGATGGCAAGATTTGTCGATAGGCCGATGAGCAAGCGCCCAAAGATACTGCAGCAAAACCGCAAGCTAAAACTATGGGATGGAGGGAAATATCTTATTCGCGGCCTATCGATGGCACCGGGTAAAACTAGCGGCCACAATGTCTGCCATTTCATGGGGGAATGTTTTGCATCTTGTATTGGCTATTTCAACGGATGGCAAAATATGGGTAGTACGCGCGCCGCTGAAATAGCACGAACCCGCTATGCCATGGAATACCCGCAAGACTTCCGCGCACAACTAGATCGTGAATTAGGCCTATTGTGTGCAAGTGCAAAACGTAAAAAACTGATTCCATTAGTCCGGCCTAATGTTTTCTCTGATGTAAACTTTGCGATACCCGACTTCGACAATCACACACCAGACGAACTATCAACACTCATCACCGATTGGCAGGATTGTCAGTTTTTCGATTACACAAAGCATCTAGATAGAATCCGCTATTGGCTGAAAAACGGAATGCCCAGCAACTATCATGTGACACTGTCGCATAGTGAAAACTTGCCATGGCAAACCGCTAATGCTTGGCTGTCACGTGGTCATAACATCAGCGTAGTTTATGATGCGTTGTACAATTCGCGACTAGGCCGATATGGGGATTTGCCTACGTCTCATCGATACGCTGGACAATGGCGTGACGTAGTGAATGGCGATGTGCACGATATGAGGATTCCCCAATATGATGGCCATGGCAATCTAGTTGGCTTGCGGTTTAAGTCTAATGGACAATCGGCCGCTAAGTCTCACCCGACAAGCGCATTCTATGTCAAGCTAACTACCGATTCTGATTTGTTCCGTTATGGGGGGCAATCATGAAAGCATTGTTACCGATTGTCTTATCTTGTCTTGTGGCTATCGGTGGGGATTCTTCCCCTACGGCCAGTAGTCTGGACAAGCAAACTGAAAAACTGTTTTGCCGATTGTATGCAATCAACCCCAATGGCAAGCATCGGTACGCGCTGCTGTTGCCCAAACTGAAAAGAGAATTCCTACCATTCGCTGGTGTTGTCGACGATAGACGCCAATCATGGCAGCCTATAAAGCATGCCTACTGCCTGGTGGAACAAATCCGCATCAATGCATTGCCTAGGCGTTGGGATCACGACAAGGCTAGCCAATGGATTTACAAGTATGCAGCTGCGCTTAATCAACTGAAGGATAAGAACGACTAGAGCACAGCGCACAATCTACAATCATTCATCAGCCCGCTAGGCCATCGCTTAGCGGGTATCTTTATGCGCAATGCGTAATCTATTGCCAATCGATGCGCGTTGATTCTAGGCCATGCTAGGCGATGCAATCGTACGCTAGGTGATGCAACGCAATGCGCTAAGCCATGGCATGCAATGCGCTAGCCAATCATCCTACGGCCTACTATTCAACGGCCTATCATTCCCGTTTGCGCTAGTGTCCAGCCTGCGCTTGTCATCGCATGCCATGCGCTAGGCTGCGCGTTGACTGCGCTAGTGTTGCGATGTCGGCCGATGTCAATCCGATGGCATGGGGGGGTGTACACCCCTGCCTTGTCGCGAGGATGGCACAAGGGGTGAACACCCCTAGTAGAAATCTCGGGTTTTCGGGTCCTTCCCGGCTTACCTAAGCCCCCTAACCTCACGCGAACATGCCAATGAATAGTAAATTTTTGATAGATAGTCCAGAAATCGAATTTTGAAGAATTTTTTCATGCCGTACTACGCTAGCGATCAGCATCCCTTCGTTCGGTTGGGCAAGCCGCGGCAGCGAATCTTTGGCCGGTAAATTGCGTAGACGATGAATCCGGTTAATAGGCGGCAATCCTACCGTATTGGGGGCAATCGAGGATGTTTTGCTAACTTCCGTTTCTTACGGAGGTCAGATTCACCCCTGCACCTTAGCGTTTTGCCAGATTCAGCAGTTTGGGGCCGCATATCCGAGCCATTGGAGTCGACCAAATGGGCAGCGTATCAACTGCCTGTTTATTACGATTACCGTGCCTTCGTCCCTGTTGGGGGGGTTTTTTGAATTTTGAAACAATTGGCAAAAAACGGCGACTAAACGCTTGTTTTGCCCTCCCTACGTGGATATATAGGATATATGTCTCTTTTGAGGGGGCATTAATCCAGGTTGTGATTAATTGACACCTACGCTTGGGGACGACGATGAATTTTAGGTTTATTATTAGCTCCGCTGTTTTTTCATTGCTCCTCGGGGCAACATCATACGCATCTATAGTACCTGTCGACCCGGGTGAGAGCTATCGGTTGGTTTTTGTGTGGTCGGG
>JBDOMT010000392.1:0-10562 GCA_039831705.1 Pirellulales bacterium
CTCGCCCACGGCTAAACGATGTCGCCGCTGCGCGGCTATTATGCCCGCTTTGCCCGGTATCGAAGTACGCTTCCGTAGCCTAGTTCTACTGAAGTGATCGCCTGAAGGAGAGGGTTTTTAGATCCCAGCAGGAGACAATAAAGCCAGCACCCCACTGCCAACGCCAAGCCACTTTCCATCTGCAAGGCCTGATCACCCAACGGGAAAGTTAGATAGACACGAATGATTTCCAGTGGATGTTTTCCTGCTAATACCGACCCCACCACATTCAGCAACAGGCTCGACATGGCTCCAAACAGCCCCAGTATAAAGCCGACCGTGGCATAGTAGGTGGCATAATATCCGGTCGGTTGAAACGCAGCCACCGGAGTGGCCTCGGTCAACTCCATCTCCAACTGGCGGGCCTGCTGTCGAAGTTGGGAAAATTCTTTTTTCTTGGCTTCAATATCCATCTGCAGTGCCCTCCAGCTTTGCTTGGCCACGCCGCCTGAACTCACCGAGATCTTTGATATAATGAACCAGGTACCAGATCGCATCGGGATCTTCCGCAAAAAGCTTGTCGAAAGCCGGCATCGGAGTGCCATTGATGCCGGAGTAAATACGACGGTAGATATCGATCGGATGGCTACCTCCATGGAACATCCCGGAAGTCAGATCGGCGGCTGCCGCGTTGTACCCCCAGGCGTCTTTGCCGATTTCCACCTTACCCATCGAGCCACCACGGCCATCCTTACCATGGCAGCGACTACAGGCTTTGCTCAAAAATATTTCATGTCCCTTGGCAACCGTCTCGGCTGTCATTTCCGGCATTTTACTAACCGGCATGACCAGCTTTCTTTGGGCGGTCTGCCACTGGGTCGCAATTTCGTCGACAATCTCTTGAACAAATTCTTCATCGAGCTCCTCCTCTTCTTCTGCCAGCAGCACCAATTGGGTTTCCAATTGGCCCCGTTTGGCAAGCACGATGACATAGTCGGCTACCGCATCTAAGTCTTCTTTGGCAAGCTCCTGAAACGATGGCATGGAAGTGCCAGTCACACCGCGTTTGAGAGTTTTCACGATGTCTGTTCGTCGTGGCATGGAGCCGTACGGAGTGGTCGTGAACTTGAAGATTCCTTGGCGATAATCACGTGGGCGAGGGTTCATGTAGTTGGCCACCGGGCCATTGCCATCCCCAGATATCCCATGACAGGCTTGGCAACGACGCATAAAGACCAGTGCGCCTCGTTTCAAATGGTTCCGTTCGGAAATTCCGCCATCCGACGACCCACTCTCGGACGACCCTGCGGAATCGGACAACATCTTGGGAGCCAACGGAGTGCCGCAACGATCCTCCAGCAGTTCGACAATCTGCTGTTGTAGTTCCTGCTAGAGCTTTAGCTCCTCAGGATCGCCTTCTTCACCGTTCAACCCTGCAGTGAGGGCGAGTACTTCGTCGCTGGAAACAAACCTGGGAGCCGCCTGTCGCTGGCATCCGGGTAAAACGACACCCCAACAGGCCAGCCCGAGCATGGCCAGCACCATCCGTGAAGTGTTCATAGACTACCTCCCTGGTCTCTTTGTCTATGTTTTATGACAATATCAAAAGCACAATCTAATAGAACACTCCCCACGAAGTCGAGTACCCAGGTAGATTATTTAGTTCATCGAGAGCATCGGTGACCGGTGGACAGGTCGAGCATTCCAGAAAGACCGTTTAAATCGAAATCGAATCTGCATATCCAATTTCCTACCCAATTCCATTTCGATCCTGATAATTCAAAGGATTAGCCGCAGGGCATCACGGGCTGCTGATTGAATGCCCAAAGGTGACAATCACATCAGCCGCCGGGCGTTAGCCCCCGGTTCCAACCTCAGAACATGCCACAAAACTGGGGGCTAACACCCTGCGGCTGATTAAGTCAACAGGCCCCTAACACCCAGCGGCTGATTTTTCAAAATACCTAACTTAACCTGAATAAGTTGAACGATGCACTTAGAACCAAGACGGTACACCGCGGCTACTTGATATGTCAGCATGTCGATGTTAGACTCAAAAGTTCGTGACAGCCGCATGAAGTTGAAAGCGAATATTCGCTTTCAGCCCTGCCTCATAGCAACTATTGCCTCCTTTCACAAGCGGCTCCATCGATATACAAGCCCCGTCGATAAACAAGCAAGCGACAAACTTGTGTCACCGTCACCTGGAAACGAGCATTCCGATATGAGAGCCAGAACTTTGACCTGCCAGGCAAATTGCCATCCAACCCTGGGGAATCTTCCTACCGCTGTGATGCTTTTGGTTGCTGGATTGTTGTCCATGCCACTTTCTGCAGAAGAGGTTCAAAATCAGGCATCTCCACGACACCATCAACTGACGAACCAACCAGGTTACCTTGAAGCAGAATATATTTACGACCAGGCTTCCTTTCCATCATGCCACGCTTCAACGATTGCCGAGACACCGTCCGGATTGGTCGCTGCCTGGTTTGGTGGCAGCGACGAAGGAGAACCCGACGTGGGTATCTGGGTCAGCCGTCATACCGGGGGCCACTGGAGCGCACCCGTGGAGGTAGCAAACGGTATTCAGTACCAAAGCGAAAAAGCCACCCATCGGCACCCCTGCTGGAATCCGGTACTTTTTCAATCCAACCAAGGTTCTCTGCTGTTGTTCTACAAAGTGGGGCCCAATCCAGAACAATGGTGGGGCATGCTTACCACCTCGACCGATGGGGGTAAAACGTGGGACCAGCCACACCGGCTTCCCGAAAAGATCGACGGTCCGGTCAAGAACAAGCCGATCGTTTTACCAGGGGGTGACCTCCTATGTGGTTCAAGTACCGAGTACGATGGCTGGCGCATCCACCTGGAACGAACCGGCGATTTGGGAAAAACGTGGCAACGTATCGGCCCTCTCCATGGTCGTAAGAACGCTGGACGGGAAAATGAAGCAATTCAGCCTTCCATTTTAACCCACACCAACAACCGACTGCAGTTGCTCTGCCGCAATCACAAAGGCAGAGGCCAAATTCTGGAAGCCTGGTCCTCTGATGGAGGAGCAACCTGGTCCGACTTAAGTGAAACGACCCTACCCAACCCCAACTCGGGAACCGATGCCGTCACCCTGGCCGATGGCAGGCAACTGCTGGTGTACAACCACACTCATCGTGGAGGTCCCTTTCCAAGTGGGCGCAATATGCTCAACGTCGCGATTAGTGTCGATGGCACGCATTGGCAAGCCGCTCTGCTGTTGGAACGACAACCGGGTGAGTATTCCTATCCGGCCGTCATTCAATCGAATGATGGACTGGTTCATATCACCTACACCTGGCAGCGGAAAAAAATTCGACACGTCGTGGTCGACCCCACACGTCTGCAACCGGTAGAAATGCAGGAGAATCAATGGCCACAAGACCATCTAGGGGCGATTGAGCCAGAAGGACCGAAAAGTTGAAAATTGACACACCCCTGCGGGGCATCATCCCACCGATGATCACACCCCTGCTTGACAAAATCACTCTCGATCAACCTGGCCTGGAACGGTTGATTGAGCATCTAATCGCTGGCGGGATTCACGGAATCTTTGTCCTTGGCACCACCGGGGAAGGCCCCAGCCTGGGCCACTCTCTGCAGCGTGAAACCATCAAGGCTACTGTCCAGCAGGTTGCCGGACGGGTTCCTGTGTTGGTGGGTATTACCGACACTTCGGTGACCGAATCAATCCGCTTGGCGCAGTTCTCAGCAGACGTAGGTGCCAGTGCAGTAGTCTCCAGTACTCCCTACTACTATCAAATCGCACAGCCCGAATTACTCGATTATTTCGAACAGCTGGTGAAAGGGCTTCCCTTACCCCTGATAATTTACAACATGCCGAGACTGACCAAGGTCAGTTTCGAACCGGAAATCGTCTCCCACATGCTCTCTTGGGAAAATGTCATCGGCATCAAAGACAGCTCGGGAAATTTAGAGTATGCAACAGGCCTGATTCAAACAATCTCCTCCCGGCCTGACTGGACCTTCATGACCGGTCCTGAAGAATTGTTAGCCGACGCTTTGCGTGCAGGCGCTTTGGGCGGCGTTTGTGGCGGCGCCAACCTATTCCCACGACTCTATGTTGATCTGTACGAAGCGGACCGTCAAAATGACTTGCAGCGAGTGCGTGAGTTGCATGAGGATGTCCTGCAGATCAGTCAATTGTTATATTCGATTGGTCGACATAATTCGGCGGTTATTAAAGGGATCAAATGCGCCCTATCCTGCCTGGGAATCTGCGACGACACCATGGCACCTCCCCTGCATCGTTTCCACGATGCAGAACGCCGAATTGTGAAACAACGATTAGAGCAAATCAGTCATCTCCAGGCGAATGGAATCCGATCCATCATGGCAGACTATACCAATCACGGATAGCAGTGTGAATCATGGAGAACGGCGTGAATCATGGAGAACGATAGAGAGACGGTGGCCAAACCCGACAAACTGGCTCTTGGATTGGATTTTGGCACCGAGTCGGTGCGTGCCTTGATCGTCGATCTGGTTGGGTGTGAACAAGCATCGGCCGTGGCCGCGTATACGCATGGCCAGATCACCGACACACTTCCTGGCACGGATGAAAAACTTCCCCCCAATTTTGCCTTTCAACATCCTCAAGATTGGGTCGAAAGTTCTGCGCAGGCCATACGCACGGCACTACAACAGGTTGGGCCGAAAAGTGGTGATCGCGTTATCAGCATCGGAGTCGACTTCACCAGTTGTACCATGCTCCCTACACGGCGCGATGGCACTCCCCTTTGCTTGCTTCCCGAGTTTGCTGCGGAGAAATTTGCCTGGCCCAAATTGTGGAAACATCACGGAGCTCAGCAGCAAACCGAACGGATCAATGCGTTAGCCCGCCAACGAAATGAACCCTGGCTGGACCGCTATGGGGGAATCATTGGGCTGGAGTGGTTTTTCCCCAAAGTACTGGAAACCTTGGAGGCAGCCCCTGCCGTTTATGATGCCACCGAGGTCTGGCTGGAGGCTGGTGACTGGTACGTGTGGCAACTTGTCGGCGGTGATGCTGACGACCTTCCCCGTTCGACTTGCCAGGCTGGATACAAGGCGATGTGGCATGGTACCGAAGGCTATCCTGCGCCCGATTTCTTTGCCGCCTTAAATCCCCGGTTAGCCGACGTAGTGGCCAGCAAAATGCCCGGACGCATGCTGGCACCAGGCGTTGAAGCGGGCCGTTTAGGTGCGACCATGGCAGATCGCATGGGGTTGCCGGCGAATCTTCCGGTCAGTGTGGCAACCATCGACGCACACGCCGGCGTGCCGGGCGCGGGTGCCGCCGATCCTGGCACGCTGGTCATGGTGATGGGCACCAGTAGTTGCCATATGCTCAATGCGGAACAGGAACACTCGGTTCCCGGAGTGGCCGGGGTCGTCGAGGGAGGCATACTTCCTGGCATGTTTGGCTACGAAACGGGGCAAGCTGCGGTGGGCGATGCGTTCGATTGGTTGCGGCGCCTGGTTGGGGAAGCAAATTTCGACCAACTCACCGAACAAGCTGCCCTTTTACCCCCGGGATCTGATGGCGTGCTCTGTGTCGATTGGTTCAATGGTTGCCGGACACCACTGATGGATGGTTCCCTCCGTGGCGCGTTCACCGGATTGACATTGAACCATGGATCGCATCACATGTATCGAGCGCTGCTGGAAGCTTCGGCCTGCGGAGTACGCTGGATCGTAGAAATTCTCCGCGAGAGTGGTGTGCCGGTCGAGAAATTGGTTGCCACGGGCGGACTACCACACCATAATCGACTTCTGGTGCAAATCTATGCAGACGTTTTAGGCGAACCGATTTCGGTACATCCGTCCAAGCAAGGCCCCGCTTTGGGAGCGGCCATTTTGGGTGTGCTGGCCGCAGGGCCGCAGGCCAGTCCATTTCGCACGGCTGCAGAAGCCATTCAAGCGATGGCTGGGACGGGACTGGCTGGGACGGGGCTGGCTGGAACGGGGACAGAGATTAGCTCAGCCAACAGTGACAATACTCGTGAGTCGGTCGTTGTACAACCAGACCAAGGCACCCATAATGACTACGATGCAGTGTATAAAGACTACTGTGATTTGGCGGTTTACCTGGCTAAGTAGTTCGACCGTTCGAGTTGCTGTGAAATAAACAAATATCAGCCGGTCACGCCAACGAATAACTCCATATTAGATCCAACCTGCCAATCCACAGGCTCTCCACGTATGAGTAAAACCGCTTCCTATACCATTCCTAAGTTGTCTCTCCCCTCCAAACCCAAAAAAAACACCGTTACCCTGGTTGCCAGTGGTGATTTGCGGCTTTCCGCCAATCAGGCTTGCTGGCAAGCACAGAAAACGATGGAAAAGGATTTGGCAAGGGCCCTCCAAGAGGAAGGTTATTCGGTGGAGCGCGCGCACAAGTACGTTCTGCGAGAAAAACATGGCTTCATCAGTTCACAGAAACAAGGGATGGAAATCTTTCGTACGATTCATCCTGATGCTCCACTGATTGTTGCTGAAGCTGTTTGGCAATATTCTCATCATTTGCTCAGCGGTCTCATCTCCCACCGGGGGCCAATTCTCACCGTGGCCAACTGGTCGGGCCAATGGCCTGGTCTGGTCGGCATGCTCAACCTCAACGGTTCACTCACCAAGGCAGGGGTCAAATATTCGACCTTATGGAGCGAAGATTTTACCGACAAACCATTTCGCCGCGGATTAAAAAAATGGTTGGCTACGGGCAAATGCTCTCATCCGACTCGCCATGTAACACCCTGGAAAAAAATTTCTGTGCCAGTAAAAGTGCGGAAGCTGGGTGAAGCTCTGGCAACCCAACTGCAAACCGAAAAAGGAGTGATGGGAGTCTTCGACGAAGGGTGCATGGGCATGTTCAACGCCATCATTCCCGACCACCTGCTCAATCCCACGGGAGTATTCAAGGAAAGGCTCAGTCAGTCAGCCCTTTACTACGAAGCGAAGCAAGTCACCGACGAAGAGGCTCAAGCCATACGTAGCTGGATGGAAAAAAAGGGAATGACCTTCCATACCGGACCCAAACACGTAGCCGACCTGACCAACTATCAAATTCTCATACAGTGCAAAATGTACATCGCGGCGGTAAGAATCGCGGACGATTTCCGCTGCGATACAATTGGCATCCAATACCAACAAGGACTCAAGGACCTGATGCCAGCCAGTGACCTGGTGGAAGGTACGCTCAACAATCAGGATCGCCCGCCAGTAAAAAGCCGCGATGGACGACGTACGTTGTACCGGGGTGAAGCAATTCCCCACTTCAACGAAGTGGACGAGTGCGCAGGACTCGATGGCCTGCTAACCCACCGTGTCCACAAGGCAATGGGACAACCGGTAGAAAATACCCTCCATGACATCCGTTGGGGGGATTGGGATCAATCGGGAACCATCAAAGAATACGTTTGGGTATTGCTTATCAGCGGCTCAGCACCTCCGGCACACTTTGGCGGCTGGAAACATGCCGATGGGCATCGTCAGCCAGCGATGTATTTTCCCAATGGAGGCAGTACCTTGCGTGGCATTTCCAAACCGGGGGAAATTGTCTGGTCGAGAATTTACATCGAATCGAACCGTTTGAAGATGGACCTGGGACGGGCTGAAGTCGTCGGATTACCTCAACAAGAAACCGAGCGGCGTTGGAACGAAACCACCTATCAATGGCCTATCATGCACGCAGTCACCTATGGCATGACACGAGACCAGCTCATGGGTCGTCACAAATCCAATCATATCCAAGTGGCTTATGCCGAATCGGCTGCGGATGCCGACCGGGCCTTGCTCGCCAAGGCTGCAATGGCTGACGCCCTGGGAATCGAGGTGGCCCTTTGCGGCACGCGCAAAAAGGGCAAATCGTGGTAATTTTACCTGTTACTTTCTTCCTACCATTAACTCCCTGAGAACTCTATGAACCGTTTCCATTTTATCATCGTGATTACCTGCTTCGTTGGCCTCAGTATGCTGTATGGTCCAGCTTCCACCATCACACCGGCCTCTGCGGATTGCGGCAAATGTGAAAAATGTTCTGCCAGCGGCTGTTGGACTCCGCTCTTCGATGGCAAAACATTGGGAGGCTGGAAACCCAACGAGAACCCTGAGGACTGGACCGTCGCAGATGGCTCAATTGTCGTCAATGGTCCCCGAGGGCATCTGTTTTATGTGAACAAAGACAACGACTTTAAAAATTTCCATTTTCGGGCGGAAGTAAAAACCAAGTCCAACAGCAATTCAGGCATTTACTTTCACACCAAATGGTTGGATGAAGGTTGGCCCCAACATGGTTATGAATCACAAGTCAACATATCGCATGGAGATCCGGTCAAATCGGGCAGCCTCTACAATACGGCAAAAATTTACCAGGACGATATTGAAAAAGCTGGCTTGCAAAACGACGTCTGGTGGGTTCAAGAAATCATTGTCCGAGGCCGTCGGGTCATCGTAAAGCTCAATGGTAATGTGGTCATCGATTTCACCGAACCAGAAAACAAAGAGGGAACCGTAAAACTCAGTCATGGAACCTTCGCCTTGCAAGCTCACGACCCGGGTAGCACCGCCTATTTCCGCAACCTGGAAGTCCGCCGGTTGCCAGATGGTGAGTGATACAGAGTGACTCAACACTCAACGGTCTTGTCGAACAATTGCCTTGAAGGGCTTTATTTTGACAGGATAAACAGGATGTACATTATTTTTTGTACCATTCGATTGTAGTTCTCTACCCAATGAAATTCCTATTCGGTAAATCTTGCTAATCCTGTCTGCAATTTTTCAAAACCAGCTAGTCTACAAAGCCACACTCAACACTCAACTCATAACTCTCACATGTCTCAACTTGCACTGCTGGGCGGTTCGGCCGTCAAAACCAAGCCTTTTCCTGCCTGGCCTCACTACGATCAACGTGAACAGCAGGCCCTGACCGAAGTCCTGGAAAGTCGCCTGTGGTGGCGAACCGATGGCACCCGGGTCACACAGTTTGAACAGGACTTTGCCGCATTTCACAATGCCAAATATGGCATCGCCATCACCAATGGTACGCATGCCCTGGAAGTAGCTCTGGCGGCACTGGGAGTAGGTCCAGGCGACGAGGTGATTGTTCCCGATGCGACGTTCGTCGCCACAGCCAGTGCGGTCTTGTTTTGTGGCGCGATGCCAATCATGGTCGACATCTGCCGTGATACCGAATGCATTGATCCCGATCTGGTAGAGGCAGCCATTACGCCGCGCACCGTAGGAATCATTCCGGTTCATCTAGGCGGTCATCCAGCCGATCTGGACCGATTGACTAAAATCACAGACGCTCACAATTTGTTCCTGCTGGAAGACTGTGCCCACGCCCACGGCAGTGAGTGGAATGGAAAAAAGGTGGGGACGCATGGCATCGCCGGGACGTTCAGTTTTCAGTCCAGCAAATTGATGACTGCTGGCGAGGGAGGCATCATTATCACCAACGATGATGCGACGGAACGCAACCTGCGTTCGGTTCACGACTGCGGCCGTCTGCCAGGCGAATGGTTTTATAGCCATTTCTCGTATGGCTCGAATTATCGATTGAGCGAATGGCAAGGAGCCGTCCTGCAGGTCCAATTGGAGCGGCTCGAAGAACAAACGGGGCGCCGCGATGAAAACAGCAAGCTGCTGGATGAGTTATTGGCCGAAGTACCTGGAATTACCCCTCAGGCCCGCGACTCCCGCTGTACCCGCAACGGTCATTATGCCTATATCTTGCATGTGGACAGCCAGGAATTCTCCGGTATCTCCACCGAACGATTCATCGAAGCGATGAACGCTGAAGGAATTCCTAACCAGGCAGCCTACCCGCAGGTACACCAACTCGACATGTTCCAAAACGGGGCCTACAAAACGCGTCTCTGCCCTGACCAGGCTGCCGAAGAACACGCCTTCCTGCAAGGATCCTTTCCCAATAGCCGCCGCGCTGCCGTCGAGGATTATTGGGTACCCCAGTATTGCCTGCTGGGAGATGAGCAGGACATGCACGAGATCGTAGCTGCTATTAAGAAGATCCAAGAACAGGCGTCAAGCCTAAAGGCATGAATATACACGCGGTTATTTTTGATTGCGATGGCACGCTGGTCGACAGCGAAACATTGGCCATGGAAGTGTTGGTCGATTGTGTTCGTCCTTATGGGCTGGAAATGACCGTGACTGAAGCGGACGAGCGTTTCAAGGGCGGCAGGATGGCCGACTGCATTTCCGTATTCGAACAACTACTGGGCAAGTCTCTTCCCAATAATTTTGAACCGAAATTCAGGACCCGCTGTGCGCAGGTATTCGAAGATCGCCTGCAACCGATTGCTGGTGCCCATGAAGTGCTCAAGCGTTTACATCTCCCCTATTGCCTTGCCTCAAGCGGGCCACGCATTAAAATTGATCTGAATCTGCGTGTTACCGGGTTGGCACATTTTTTTGGCGAACGCATTTTTAGTGCGTATGACATAGGCAAATGGAAACCAGATCCGAGCTTGTTCCTGCATGCCGCACAAGCGATGGGCGTAGCACCCGAGCAGTGCGCCGTGGTTGAGGAC
>JBDOMT010000392.1:10572-15791 GCA_039831705.1 Pirellulales bacterium
GGCGTCCAGGCAGGAATTGCAGCAGGCATGCACACCTTTGTGCTGGAAGGGCAAGCCCTACCAACTGAACTATCCGGTTCTGTCCAAGTGTTAGGCTGCCTGGAGGATTTGCTCACATGGATCAGTCCAACTGAGCGTCCACCGGCTGAAGCCAGAGGCTGATAAAATGCGATCATTGGACTGAAGTCCTCTAGCTCACCCATAGGCATGAACTGCACCATGGTCGCCCATTCGCTCCGCGAATGGACTAGAAATACTTTTCGCGGGGCGAAAAGCGACCATACGATATGCTGGTTACATGTTTAATGATAACCTAAAGTTTTCACCTGAAGGCGAGGGCTTATACCAATCGTGGAGACAATAAAAAGTGATTGTCGCCTTTATAACTTACGCAACTTTTTTTACAAATTGGTTCTCGAATTGCACGTTGATCGAGAGCGATTCGATTAACGACTCTAAGGTTCCACCTGACTGATAGCTGAATTCGACATGAATTCTATCGCCTACCTGAACCACCACGGGGTTCTTGACCGGAAGCACCAATAGCTGATTGGTCCAGGGAATGCCCCGTTGTTCTTCGACCAAGATCGCAATCAGATTTTGTGTTGCAAAACGAAGTCCTGTCAGTGTTCCGGGATGGATTATCTCAAGGTCCACTGCGCCATCGAAAGACGTTGGACAGAATTCGTCGTAGAACACATTCGCATAAATCGCAAGCTCTCCCAGTTCAACCGTCCGACGATCGGTTGCCGCAGGATCTTGAAACAGCGGCAAGGGTGCATGATAGCCAGCAAAGTCATAGGAAAATTGAACCGGCTGGACCAGCATCGATGTCGCTTCAGGCAAGAATTTTGGAAGTTTTGCATTCATCCCAAATGCTTCAAGATAATGCTCTTTAAATGCATGGATCCCTGCTACCTGTTTCTCACGCAGCAGTCCTACGTGCAACATCTCGCAAATCACAACATCAACCGGTTCCTTCGGAACATATTCGAAAGCATCCTCCTGGATCACCTTGACTCGTTCTCCATGGTGGTTCTTTGCCAGTAGTTCGCGCGCGCTGTTCACTAAAGCAGGATTCCTTTCGACGCATGTGACCCGTGCCCCTTGCTGGGCTGCAAGCCACGATAGAATCCCCGTTCCGCCTCCAAGTTCAATCACATGCATGGCTGGCTTGACCACTGCCTTGATCGCCTCGGCAAAAGCTCCCACTCGGTGCTGATCCTGAAGCATATTAAAATGGTAGTGCAACGGAATAAATTGCCCTAAAAGATGGTCCTCCGTCGTCGACTCTTCTTCTACACTCGTCACTTCTAAGTCGTTGTGGTCTTCTTCTCGATAAATACGAAGATGCATTTGCAAGTGGCTCCCAAGCTAGCACGAGTTTTTCTGTGTCAAAAACTTGGAGAATGCTAGTGAATCGCCCCAGAGAGAGTAAGGTCAGAATCGTAGCCGTACATAGTAGCCCTGAAATGCCCCCATGTTCTCTCAGGAGCATTGCAAAGTCAGTATTTTAAAGAATCGACTACAAAAGATGTGAAAAGACAAGGATTACCACAGAATCACGGAGGACACGGAGAAGCTTTTACAGTGGATCTTTTCTCCGTGCCCTCCGTGCCTCCGTGGTTTAATTCGATGGCATTATTTTGGCTGGATGTGACTTGTAGTTCGCCTGCATGTTCACCTGACGGGGAGTCCTGCAGAAGAAACAATGCTATAATTGCCACCTCGTAGCCACATAATTCGATGAACTGACCATACCATTTAAACAGGATATACTTTTCCCATGCCCTACCGAATGTTAAAACCTTTCGCTGCCTTGTTGGGCCTGCTGGCCGTTGTCACAACTGCTCCCTTGGAGATGCCACAGACATTAGCCGAAGAGGCCGATGCACTGCGAGTCATGACCTACAACCTGCGTTATGCCAGTGACACACCACCCAATTCCTGGGCTGTGCGACTGCCAGTGGCTATTTCCATGCTTGGCAATACGGATCCCGATGTCATCGGCATTCAGGAAGGCCTCTACCGACAGGTCAAAGACCTTGATCGCATGTTGGTTGGGTACGACTGGATCGGCACAGGACGCAATGGGGGTAGCCACAGTGAATTCAATCCCATCTTTTTTCAACGTGAACGACTCGAACCATTAGAATTCGAACATTTCTGGTTGTCCGACACACCCGATGTCGTCGGCTCCACCAGTTGGGGCAACACCAATATCCGAATTGTCACTTGGGTGCGATTTCGTGATCGGCAATCGGGACGTGAATTCTACGCCATCAACACGCACTTGGATCATCAGATTCCAGACGCACGAGAGAAGAGTGCCCAATTGATCCTAAAACGTATCGCCAAGCTTGATCAGAGCTTACCCATGATCCTACTAGGGGATTTCAACGCGTTAGCCGACAGTAGCAATGTCTATGAAATCCTGGTCGCCGACAACCGTTTCAGCGATACCTGGCATACTGAAGATCGCCGCGGTGACACCTTCGCCACCTTTCATGGATACCAACCCGTTAAGAACGGCCGCCGTATCGACTGGATCCTTACCCGTGGTCCGATGCGAACATTATCGAACGAAGTTGTCACGTTCTCCCAAAAAGGGCAATACCCAAGCGATCATTTTCCTGTGATGGCGGATGTCTTATTGACTGATCCATTGCATGAATAATTTCGCAGTCTGAGCTAATCGGTGCTGGCAAAGTCACCCTGACCTTCGACCGTCTGCGCGCCATATTGAATACGAACATCGGAAACCGTTTCCGCAATTTCATTCTGTCCTTTGACAAAATGGGCCGTAATTTTTCCATCGGTGATACGCAACACGCCGCAGGTCTTCGATCCCAGTTGCATTTCGATACGCTCACCGTCCAATTCCAGCCATGCCTGATTGGATGCACTTTCTGCCATCTGAAAGAAAAAGACAAATCGCTCCTGCTCGCCCCCAGCCTCAGTATTCCCGTTCTCAGCATTAGCATTGTAGTGAACCAACACTCGAAATTGATCGCTGCAGGTGACACGAGGCAGAATTTGGGATTCCGCCAAACGGTCCGCAAAGCGTGCATCCGCAAATAAGTTTTCACGTCGGTAGGTAACTTGAGTACCATTTTGAGTGGCACGCTCCACCGCATCTTTCAACAACGTGCAAGGCTTCCAATCCAGATCGACGGTGGGCAATTCGCCCGAGACAAACAACCGTCCTCCTTGTTCGATAAACGCTACCAGTTTTTCCTGTTCCTTACGTCCCATGAAAAAGGCCGTCTGCATAGCCACTGTCCGGCACTGGAGCATCCATTCGACTGGAGCTTCTTCTAGCTCGCGCATTACTGGAGAATAGCCGGCTCGTTGCAAGGAACTGGACCACGGCTCCAGGGCCTCATAGCCACAACGGGGCAAATCATGATCGGCCAACTCCCAGCAATCTTCGTCGGGCACCCACGAAGCGACCGCCGCGTAAGGTGCGTAAAGCAAGTAGGCAACTTCCGGCTGCGGTTCACATTCGAGCAGAGCTGCTCCATGCTCATTGAACCATCGGTTGAGCATCGCAGCCGCATCGTACAGTAACCCCGGATTACCTTGAGCGTCGATGGGAGCATCCGAGGGGAACGTGGGAGATTGCTTCTTGGTAACCCGGTCGAGGGTATCATCCCAATAGTCAGTACTGGTCCCCGTATAAATATCGTATCCCGTCGCACCAGCAGCGAGAGAAACAAGAGTTTGAAAGACTGGAACGATGGGATATTTACTACGCTCATCATAGAATGCGGCGAAGCCCCAGTTCTCCTCCATGTTGATGCCACGCCGACGACGAGCCGTATTGACATAACGGTCAAAAACATCTTCGTCGTAAGCCGCAACTCCCAGCCAACTGATCATGCCATATTCGTACGATCCGTCGGCCGCATCCTGGTCGACCCGGTTCATGGCAAACCACCAATCCGCGTAGGTTTTTGCCATTTTGGGATGAAAATATTCCGCCTCGTCTTCATCATGATCGGGAATATTTTGTTCAATCGGTGAGGTAACACCGGCGTAATTGGTCAAGTAGGGAACGTCGATATTCACATAATCCTTATAGCGCACGTAGACATCACGGCGCAGACGCCATTGGTGTTCGGCCCAATCGATATAGGACAAAAGATCTTCCTGCCTCTGAGGGCAGTGAGTGACCAGATCTCCACTATCCGTCCCCCCTTCCCTGCACACGAGATCTCCTTTTTTATCAAGCAATGGCTGTGGACCATGAACAAAATCAAAGGCCGTATGCTCGGTTCCGTGGGACTGATTGTAGTTGTCGATATCTCCATACCGGTCCTGCAACAGTCCATGGTAAAACTGCATCGACGAGGATTCGTATCCCAATCGCCACGGTGGGTCGTTGGAACAGCAGAAGATGGTCTCGTCATTGAGCTGAATCGCCACCAAGGGCCCACCAGGCTTGGCGTAGGGAGCAACCAGGGGACTGACCGCACTCAACCAACCCTTGACCAGATCGTCGTAGGTGGTGCCCAAAGGAGCGGGTAAGATTGCGTTATCATAGCACCAACGAACCGGGCTATCATCGTAGCGCCGCATCCCGGAAATGTTCGGGTTGAACGTCGGTGTGACCAAGTCGGGCAAACCACCGACATTTAACTCCGAATGTACGAAGGGCCCCGGTTTGAATACCATCAACAGACCAACTCGTTCTACCATCTGCAAAAACGTCACCAGATCGCGACTATCTTTGGTCGCCCCGGTAAAATCGTATTCAATCTGGCCATTGATGATCTGCAGATGGTGCCGCCAAGGAGTGTAAAACGTAATGACGTTCACCCCCAACTGCTTGAGCTTGGTCAAACGATCTTCCCACACCTCGCGGCGGTCGCGATAGTACTGATAATCGCTGGCAATCACAAAAAAAGGCTTACCATCTTTCGTGAAACGGCAATTCTGGTAGGCATACGTTGGCATCATGGTCCTGTTTTCGCTAGATGAATCTACGCCAGGGAAGGGGCGGCGATAAATCTACAAACACGCAACGCAAGCAAGCGGGTTTCATGCACCCACTCGCTTGCGCGTCGTGCTGGTATTCTGGCAAAAGCTCTACCGCCACTCACCTTATATATCAGTAGAAAAGTCTACTGGACACGGCTTGTTACTACTAGTCCCCGATCAAGCGAATAAAGAGCGTAAGTTCTACTTGTTTTTGGAATCGAGCTTAATGCGCACCG
>JBDOMT010000120.1:0-15755 GCA_039831705.1 Pirellulales bacterium
GACATCGTTTAGCCGTGGGCGAGAGCCCACGGAATAGATACATTACAGATATTTTAGACTCACAGCGGCGACAGCAGCCGTTTTTAACGAAACCAATTTTCCGCTTGGGCCACTCGCTGTCGCCCTTTCAGGGCTAGGGAATAATCTGAAAACGCCACCGTGGGCTCACGCCCCACGGCTAGATGCTTTCGCCACTTCGTGGCGATTGCGGTAAGTAAGCCATAACCAGCAAGTCGGGCTTTAGCCGACTGTTGGCGAACCCTCCGCCTTCAGGCGGTGGTCTTCAGTTCCAGCGCATACTCAGCAGCTGCAAAGAATAAACTCTCTACCAGAAAATAATTACCACGAAGGACACGAAGAGCACGAAGACAGGTACGAACAGAAACTTTTCACAACTTGTTGAGTAGTTGGACGCTTCTTGTTTCTCAGTGTGTTGCAAGGTGGTTGTCTTTCTCTTTCCTTCGTGCTCTTCGTGTCCTTCGTGGTCTTATTGTTGCAATCCTGGGGTTATATCAGAGTGTTCATAATAACTGGCGCCACTCCTATTTCCATGGATTCTCGTTGAAATGGTTACTGAAAAGTGTAAAACCCGAACTTAGGGAAGCTGTTAGAAAATTTCTCGTTCATAGTTTGAGCAACCCTCCTTGTGAGTGGGACACCACCCGCCGAAATTTTATTTATCGGCCACCTCTTAATCGTTAATATCCTTAGTGCCGGGATTAACCCGCCTTTGGCGATCGCTCCATCTGATTTCCAACGATGAGGCACGGGCTATTTCGGGCAAGTCTTTCGAGTACGGTTGCCGATAGGACGTGTTTCTTGTCCTATTCTTTCGTAGCTCACACGGATCGATAGACAGTACTTCATGACAGGAAAATCGGTGCTCACCTTCTTTGCTATAATAACCATCGTTAACTTGACACTGGGATATGGATTGGCCATCTTTCTGATGCGTTCACGGCAAGATCAATCTGATGCCGATCTGCCAGTGCAGACGGCCAATCGTTCTACGGAAACTACATCTCCTACACCTCCAGTATCCACGGAGGTGAAAGCGGTTCCATCTTCGACTCCACCGGCAGCCCCATCGGAGTCTGAAACTCCAATGCCTGAATTGCCAGAGTTGGTCTCACCCATGCGCAGTACTCAACCGCAACCTGAAAGTTCAAAGTCCGGTGTCCAGGGTTCTGAGTCTAGCAATCCAATACAAGATTCCACTACCTCTGAAGGGAATGTCGATCCACCCAAAGCCCTCGAGGAAACCGCCGAATCACCAAAAGATAGCCCAGAGTCCAGTGTTCAAGAATCCGAATCAGAGCCAGAGTCAATTGCAGAGCAAAACCCTGCTGTCGAACCAGAGCCCGCATCAACCGCCAGTGACGATTCGAATTCACAGCCTCCCAGCGAAGAGGATTTGCTGGCTGGAATTGCTGCGTTCCGTGCACAACTTTCCGCAGAAAATCCACCTGTCGGATCTAACGCAAGCAATGAAGTGGCCGCTGGTAGTCCACCCGCTGACGTTTCTGGGTAAGCTGAATGGCCCTAACTCAAGCCCTAGCCATAAAACCATTACCATGCGCAAGGCTGGATAAATCCGTACGAATTCTCGCCACCTTCAGTACTCCATCTGCGGCAACCGATTTACCATGTGAGGCCCAAACCTATTGGCTGTCCCTTATACGCCATCCCTACAGTAACGCTTCAAATTATTTAAGGAGGCTGTGATTTGACCCCTTCCGTGACAATCGTGTTGCCCCTTTACAATGCCGAGCGATTCGTCCATCGGGCGGTACGTGATCTTTTGGATGTGACCCAGGCAACAACTGCTCGATTCCGTGTCATTCTCGTCGACAATGGTTCTACCGATGACACCTATGAAGCCATCTATCCATTATCTCGCTGCTATCCTCAAATCACTACACTTTGGCAACCGATTCGCTCTGGCCTGGGCAGCGTGATCGAGTTGATTCGTGCCCGTGTGACATACAATCGCATCCTATTGCATGACGGTGTTTCTCCCATTTGCACGATGCGATTGAGCCAAATGCTAACCCATAAGTCAGGGCCACAAAGGAAGACACCCATTGCCGAAGTAATTGAAAGTAATGAGCTGCCACTTGCCCCGATGACAACACACTCATCACATCGATTCACCCCCGTTTCCGCACTCACTGAAAATATGCAACTAGCACACCAGGCCGTAGTGGCACCCGATTCCTCAAGTGTTTCCAAAAATATGACATTCGGATTTCTATGGATTCCTCAAGCCGAAGGACGAGCCAAAAATCAATCGACAAACTCTCCAGTTCCTCTCGGCCATTCCAGGTGTCCAACTTCTAAAATGAGTTAAAAAATTGATTTCCATGGATTTCAAGCAACCCCATTGGCAGCCTTGAATTTCAGCTTTTATGGCTACCAAGAAAGGGATGGGACCCAAGAATACCCTCCTATATCTGCATCAATAAAAATTTGATACTTGTCAAGCAATTCCGTTGTGCCTATCATTCAACTAACCCGTTCGGCTGTAATCTTATTTGTGCTGGCGGGCACTGATGACTAACTAAAGCGACCAACTCCAGGGCAAGATCCTTCCTAGTCTGGAAGGTTGGAATGTTGGTCAAGCAACTGGCAACGGACAGGCATTGATCGCCGCTGAATGCCCTTTTCTGATCGCCGCTGAATGCCCTTTTCTTAAATTGCCAATTCTAACGCTTAATTTGTGTATCACTTCATTTGATCGTGTGCTGCAGACACTTGTTTTTTCTGGCAGTGCGCACAAATCTTACCAATTCATGTGCCTAACTTCCAGTTCATCGTTAATCACGAACGAAGTTTAGTGCATGCCAGCGAGGAGGCTAACCGGCAATGAGTACCGTCGAATTCAGAATCGATCTTAATACCGGTGGAGTGGATGTGTCTGGAGATACCTTGCCAATGCATCGCAACTCACGTCCGCTCCATCGGCTTTCTGTAGTTCGCCAACAACAAGGTGTTTCGTTACGATCGATCGCCCGTAAATTTGGACGGTCCGTTAACGATATTCGCCTCGAAGAGGATATGTGCCATGACCTGAAGATCTCCGATTTGCTCCAATGGCAACAGATCCTCAATGCGCCTCTGATCGACCTGCTGGAAGATCCGGATGCCTCACTCTCCGACCCCATCTATAAGAGAGCCAGTCTACTACGGATCATGAAATCCGCAAAAGCGATTGAAGAATCGGCTCAAGGAACCGCCGTAAAGCGTCTAGCAATCATGTTGATTAATCAACTGACCACCCTGATGCCCGAATTGGCCGATGTGTCTCCATGGCATTCCGTTGGCCAGAGACGTACTCAATCCGATGTGGGTAAAATTGCCGAACATCCAATCCCAGAAAATTTCTTTACTGACCCGTCGAGTTAGAGACGGTTGCTCCCGTTAGTTCCGTGTCAACCACCACTGCCTGACCATTGAGAGCAGGGTAACAGCTACTACGACAAATCCAACGAAACTGGGACTCAGACAGAACCACCAAACCAGCCCGAGTACCAGCAGTATTCCATGGGGAACGTAGAATCGATTCAGCGTTTGAGTCCCTAATCGGTAGAAAGCCATTTGATTGCAAGTGCTGTGAATACGAGATTCCGTGATAATAGCCAACAGCGCAAACGTCACCATCAGTCCAGCGATGATCCCACGTCCGACCACGCGACTTCCATTGGGATGCAAACGGATTTCCAGCACACCATCGGATCGACTTGCATAATATCGATACTTCCGAGGTGTCCAAGAAAACCTTTCTACAGCGAGCTCTTCTTTGGAATCTTGCCGAGAGTCCATCGTTGCAAATTGATTCTTGGCTGCAGCCTGTTGCTGCCCCAGAGCGCTACGCAAAGCATACCATACTGAACTACCCTCTTTGGTCAACGCACCTTGTGGCAGGCCAACCGGTGTTCCTCGTCCCAAGTCAAATGAATCTTTTCGGGTTGTCACACTCGGTGACTCTGGTCTTGCTGAATTTCGCCCGCGTGACAACTCGAAAGGCCCCGTCTGGTCTGGCAACTGCTCCCCATCATTGGGTAAAACACGCCCCCGATAGGACCACTCGACCTGCTTCCAGCGAACTAACGAGTGCTCAATACGAGATTGCCATGGAATAAACCATTGCTGCGCCTCCCAGACAGGAATTTGAAAAGCGATTGAACCTAACTCTTCAAGCGATTGAATGCACTTTAAATATCCTTGTCGCACATAAGCAAGTTCATCAATTTCCTTGCCTGTCACCACCTCACTTGCCAAAGCACCTACGACGTCTTGAGGCCCAGCAACGAGGACCTCCCAAAAAGATATCGAAGGGCGCAGCGACTTTCCTCCTACCAACAATTGTGGCGTCTGCAACCGTACCACTCCTCTCTGCAGGTTCAATGATGTGGTATAACCAACCTTAATCATACGTGGCATAGAAGGTGGACCTAACCCAATCTGCCAACTAGAAGTTCCTACTCGAATCCAAGGAACCGCTTGTTCACCGACTGACAAGTGGAGCAATTGGGAATGTGGGGGCAATAACAACTGGCAGTCTGCAGATCTTCCAGGATGCAATACCAATAAGGCAGTCCCCGCCCATTCCCCCTGGGGACTTACTAATCCTTGCATTTCGGCGAACGAAACCTTAACACGTTTGGCAGCTTGAGAAAATAAACGCTGCTCAGCCAGGTAGCCATTTTGAACAACCAAAAAAATTTGTGTTGAACTTCCCAACTGGGTCGCTTGCTGAAGCGACGGGGGCAACTTGGTACGCTGTAAACCTCTACGATGCCATTCCAGCGATTTGCCTTGTGCCATTTGTGGCAAAGCCAAATATCTGACCGGGTTGGAAGAACCGATGGCACGAATGTCTGGCATTCGGGCGAGCTGATCCGTTTCTGGCTCTAATCGTCCAGTTACTTTCAGATTTATCTGTTCACCCTGTGCGAGTGGATGCTTCAAGCACAATTCATAGCGGCGTATACGCTGTGGTAATCCCTGGTGGAAAGCACCTGGCCTCGAAGACCGCAAATAGGCTGACTCACCTACCACGGTCGGATCGATCCACGTTTCAGGAACTTCGATATCCAATCGATCAACCACTCCGCTGGATACATGCAGGTGAACCAAAAACGTTGCAGACCACCCTTCTTCCTGTTCATGAATCTCGGTCAAACATTCGGTTGAAAAACGCAAGTCATTGGCGGTCACTTGATATTCGAACACCTCTTGATCATGTTGTGCCAGCAGAAAAGCATCCACAAAGACATGATCCTTATTCTCGGCAGATAGAAGCAAACTGTCTTGTTGTCCTTCGTCTTGCCGATCCTCTTTTGGACGACCCTGTATCTCAAGCCAATTTCCATGAACCAATACGTTGGAGTCTCGGAAGATTTCAACTTCCATAGGACTCGCGGTTGCCTGCATGAGTACAATACGTGGGATGCTTGCAGGCATATTGGACAACTGGACAAGTTCGCCATGGAGAACCACCTCATGAGGCCCATTTGCTGGATGAGAAAGGAATATCGACACTTCTCGAGTCCCCATCTCAGATTTCCCGATTCCGGATTTCTCAATAATTGACCAGCGGGAATCAATG
Organism: Pirellulales bacterium; assembly: GCA_039831705.1. Lineage (GTDB taxonomy): Bacteria > Planctomycetota > Planctomycetia > Pirellulales > Lacipirellulaceae > JAJRWS01. Next base: position 5,612 of record JBDOMT010000120.1, read on the forward strand.
GTTTCCCCATTCGTCAAATCCTGAATTTGTATTCCTTTCAGTCTCAAATTCGCAGGCACCTCCAGGCGATGAATAAATAATTGGCCGGCAATGTTATCCATTCTCGCTTGGTAACGTACTTTCGTACTCTCCAACCCGCACTTTAACACGAGTGACAACTTGGCATCGAAACTTAGTGGATCTGGTCGCACATCCAAAGATCCCAAAGACGTCCCAGGAAATGAGAAACGCTGATCCGACTGAACGTAAGCAAAAAGTGGCTCAGATGATGTCTCCCCCCATTGGGTCATAAACTCTACTGGGGACAGGACATTCCATTGACCATTGGATTGCTCTTGATACGACAGACCTGCAGCTACCGAAATCGCAAATACTCGCCCAGATGTGGCCACATTGGCTAGCCGCAACTGTGGATAGGCAATCTGCCCAATGGAGGTATCTCGGTTAAGCCGAAAGCGTAGTGGAATCTCTACTGGTACTCGTGTCTCGGGGCGCAGCTTCATCTGCAAGATTCTTGGATTTCCCATGAACGTTTCCAGTTCGTCAATCGGTGAATCCGGAGCCAAAGGTAGTAGTTCTAAATGAGGATCTGTATCGAGTTGCAAAATTGGCAGTGGGCCCGTGCCACCGGCAATTCGCAACTTTACATCGAATAGGGTTTGAGAAGGATCGACTTTCAGCCAAGTCAACTGTTTTGCGCTCCATCTGGCACGTTCATCAACAGTTCGATGTGCCGGCACCCAACCCACTTCGATAGCATCCACCGGTTGTAGTAGAGCGTGAATGCTCTTCGCGCTCGAAGAGTGATCGATATGGGTGGCATGAGATACCGCCAAACCAGTAAGCTCTGTTGGCAGTTGCAAATCAAGTGTAGCGCCCGCAATTGCGGGAACTGGTATCCGCAAAGATGCCAACCGAGGCTGACGGCTAATTCGAGGACGTAGCACAATCTCTAACCGATGGGCGCCCGGTCGAGGCAGCAGGATTTGGCAGCCCCCATCCTCTGGCAACCACTCGATTTGCCACGGACTACCGTCCAGGCGGCACTCATCTTCAAACCATTGGGCAGACCCTTGCTTCAGTGGAAGTTTCCATTTGCAGTGAGGACGATAGCTGGTAATGTCAAATGACAATTTCCAATCTCCACAAACATACTGTCGCCGTTCTGCATCCAGATCCTGAGAATCCTTGTTGGTAAATCGTTGTTCGAAGAGTGAACCGCGGTAGTGTGCAGCCGTCAGCACCCACTGAGCCGTTTCCAACGACTGTTGCGAAGGCTCAAATAATTGGCGGTAAAGCATTTCGGGAACGTACACTTCTCCTTGAGTTAACGCTTTTCCCTCAGGGTTTACCGGAATGAGCACACGTTGAATATCTTGGGAATTACGTTGGCGTTCTGGTGACTTGTGTGATCCGTTTCCTGCATTCAGAACATTCACCCCTTGAGCATGACACCGTATGGTGATTTGGCTTTCTCCAAGTCCCAACACAACAATCACAACAACATATGTTAGCAGACGACCTTGCCGAAACTTTCCAGGCCAATGCAACACACCTCGTAGTATCAGCGAAGTCAACAAGCCCAGAAAAATCGCCTGGAAGACACTCCCAAGCATACGGGATCCATCGCTTACACTTTTACCATCGTTAGACCTGCTTGTAATTTCTCCCGCCAATATCCCGCCATCCGAAATCGTACGACCTGAAAATTTGGCCGTAGGTCCGTCATTCCATTCGGTGGAAATCCAATGCGGTTCTACAAGCAGACAAATTGCGGCGGCGATTACGATAACCATCAGCAGCAAACGGGGCCACTTCGCGAACTTCCAAGCCCCCGCCACCGCGACAAACAACCACAGCAAATACCATCTCGCTTCGGCTGTATCGACATTTACTAATTCCATTGCCATCGGCTGATCAACATAATTTACTGCATGCGATCGCCATCCGGGCATCTCAAAATTCCTGGCAAAGCCAGGCGTATCACTTATCACAGAAGAAATCTCAGTGGAGTCGGGCAACTCAGAATCCCTTGGACCGGTAATGTTCGGTTCAACCGAGACTCGGCTCTCCTGATAGGCTGACGAAAACCTGTCTATAAAATGATCCCAAAGATCCATCCAAGCATTACGATGCAGAGGGCTGAAAGGGGGGACCCATGACAAGCGCGCCAACGGACCAAAAAGCCGGTGCTTCCAGTCAACATGACTGGCACTCGAGGCTAGCCATACAGCTCCCCCCGATGTCAGTCGTACAGCCCACCTACGAGAAGTCCATAAGGTCCAACGCCCACGCATCACCGGAAAATCCACTTGCGGACAGGCTGGCTCCACTAATGTTGACCAAGCTAACGCCGGCTGATCCGATACATAACGGATTGTCAAAATTGTCCGTGTCTCTTGTATCTTGCCTTCTGTCGAAGCCAGATTTATCCTGAATGCATTCTTTTCATTCGCCAGACTGGCAGGAGTAATTTTTCTCGCATCCAGCCAAACCGACTGCAAATGAGTGCCTGCAGGCATGGTCACTTCGACAGGGTTGGCCGTATGGCTTTTCAGGTGCCCTTGGTTTTCCAGGTGATAGACCATAGTATTCAGGACCGTTCCGTCGGCCGAATAGAACGTGCTGAAATCGGCAAATTGCGCAAACCATGGACTTCTGGAAGAATGTCGGGAAACCTCCTCCAAAGTAAAATCTTTGGTAAGAAGCGTGGGCAATCCCCTTTCCTGGCTCAGGCCACCTTTCATTTGGCTCAAGCCATTATGGGCGAGACGAAAACAGCCTAAAACTGGAAGCCATTGCGATCCCCCTTGCGTAAGCACTCCGGGGGTTTGCGAATCTCCAGGAGGCAGCAAATCCCCCGGCTTTCGTCGATAGGATGTAGGAAAAGCAACTGCGGTACTTTCGCCTGCGTGGGGCACCCATCCTTCCAGAGCAGAGCGAAAAAGAACCCAGGTTTGAGTTGTCGAAGCCTCGGGAAGACTGATCACGTTGGGTATGATTTGAGTATGGGTCTCATCCGATGAGTTGCGGGGAGCCTGATAACGGCCCTCCAAACGAAAGGGTTGGCTCAACGCCAGCGTCAATACCAAATGAACCTGCTTATTTTCTTCACCCTCTCTGGCACGATGACCCGGTTTGGCAACCACCTCGGTTGCCTTGGAATTGCCAATGGCTTGCACGGTCCATGCCATCGTGTCGGGAACTTCTTGCACAAACTGCAGGGTAATATCGGCAACAGCGCCTGAGGTCGGAACGCATTCAAGCCAGTAGTGGTACTCGATTCCATCTGGCAACACGGTTAATTCCACATGGACATCGCCTGTGTAAATTGGCTGCTGATGTGCCAAATCGATCACGGCACTGGGTGTAAGTTGGTCCAAATCCAACAACACACCCTGCCACCCATCAGGCAATAACTGTTCGTCCTGAGGACTCAACAAACCAGCAACAACCTGAGCATCTTGAACCTCCTCATGCCCTACCAATTGTTGCACTGGCCGTGACTGTAGCAGCAGATATTGGCGTTCCGTGATAACGTTACGGAATTTTAACATGCGCAAACTTTCCATCGTGGAAACTTCTGCCTTTTCCTTGTCAAAATCGGTAATCACATGGCCGTCCAACTCAATCTGCACTGACTCTTCAGACGTCAACGCAGAAGCAAACTGAATTCGCACGATTTGGCGATCTCTATCACCGTACACATCCCAACGTGCTAAAGCATCTTCTGGTTTTGTTTCAGCAGACAGCAGCTTCCAATGAGGTGCGATTTCTGCTTCCACAAAATACTGTGATGGCCCCGCATTGCGTATCATTGCCACCGTATGCCCTACCAACGAATTGTCTCGCTGACTTGTTGCGGTTGCCACACGAAGTTTCAATTGAGTCGGTTGCTTCCCAATGATCAACTGTAATACAGCTCGGTCTGACGACTCCGAAAGATCGTATCGGTTGGTTGGCCCCATCGCCCCCGGCGTCGAGTGCACTTGCTGTATCGTGCAATCGAGAGGAATCAACGATCGCAATTGCAAACGCGGGCCGATTTGCAAACTGGCCCTTCCTTGAGTCCAATACACGCCTAATGGGCGAATCGTGGGTAATTGCCAGAGTTCGTCAATAACAATCGGCAACAGCGCTTGAACTTTAATCAACCGATCACCAACCTCTAAGGGAACATGCAATCGATGAAAACCCTCAGCGGTCACCACTTGCCAATCTGCTGCTCGACCATCGATAGAAACCGACACCACTTCGGTCGATTTTGCCAATCGTAATTGCATGGCACCAGCAATCGTTGCATGGTCTTCAATCTGGATGTTCGTTACTAAATCAAGCCCTGAAGGAGACAGTAGATATTCTGTCGATTGGCGCACTCGTGGCAACTTTACTTGCGGGTCAAACAATGTCGGTTGAGTAGATGGGGCGGTTTGCCGCGCAGAGAATTGACCATCTCTCGGTGGCGGACCCTCACGCTGAAAAAGAATAGTCAATTCATGCTCAGTTGCCGCTCCTAACTCCAAATGCCAAATACGAAAATCGGCTCCCTGAAATTCTGTCCCCACCACAACCCCCGGCTTAATTTCCGCCGTTGTCCCCACAGGGAGTGTCAAATCCATGGTTTTGCGTACCACGTCAGGTGTCTGCAACACAAACGTCGCGGTCTGATCACGCGATTTCAAGCCGCTTGAACCTGTTTCGACGAGCTGCCATTGGATGCTCAACACGCCTGACCGATTGACGACGACACCGGTATACGAATTCTCAGATAAGGGTTGCCCCACAGACGGTCTCATCCTCCAGATTCCCCAAAGGGCCGGATCCTTTTCAACTGGAGCCCTTTCAGCTGGAACAGTAACGACTGATTGCCCCGGTACTATTTCCTGATTCTCTTCAATCGTTAGAAGGTCCTCTTGCCCTCGCGGTATTACCCCTTGCCCCCGCGGGATCACCCTGCGGCCGCCTGGATACGACCAATGAATTGAAGAAATTGCCAGATTTAGTGGTTCCAGACTTAACACACCCGCATGCGTATCGTTGAATTTCACTTGCATATTGGCAGACCCTGTCAACTGCCAATGGTCGTCTGCGCCGTATTCTTCTGGTGCCAGATTGCCCACGGTTGCTTTGCTCAGCTGTGCGCGCAGGACCAATGTCTGAGAATGAAGCCATGTGGACAACGGCATTCTTCGATTGGCTTGTGCTCTGCGCAGACGTTGCTCAAATTGCTCCCTATCCATGGGCAAATATCGCTCGGTGCCAACCGGCCATCGATCTGGGTCGTTGGCTGGCACAAATAGGCGACGATAAGAAAGATCGCCATTCGAAGTTTGGTCACTATCTTGGTTGGTTGGTTGACCACACGTTTGCTGGCAAAACGGCAGGCATAAACTGGTCCAAATAAAAACAATCCCTACTCGCCTCATGATGCCGACTCATTGGCATGCAAAGAGGTGGTCAATGCCTGAGAAACTTCGGAAGAAGGCCTGCCTTGATCTACCCTAGCCTGGCTCGATGCAACCTGATCTGGCCAAAGTTCGGTGGATCGGGTTTCGTGCCTCAAGGCACTACTCCTACCCATCGGCAGCACTGTCTGGCCATTCGCGTCCAACAACAAACGTCGCAGCAGAAGTGAAAAAAGAGTCAGAACTCCTCCACCAAACATTCCCACGGCTACCACCATAGCAATTTCAGCACGAGCTACAACCAAAACTAAAGCAGCCAGAGACAAGGTGAACCAGAAAACAACACTACGCCCTAAAGGTGTGGCAACCATTAAAACACCGACAAAAAACAGAAACACGGAGCTGACAGAAACAAGCCAAGCCTTGGTGACCATACTCACCCGTATAGACGATGGCATCTGGAAAGATGAATAGACGTATTGATTGAACGACGGCGGTGGTTGCTGAAGAGAGAGTGCACCGGACCATGTTTCCATGTCAGATTGAAATAGTGTGGGGTGTCTACCCCAATGATAATTTCTCCAACCAAGCCAATATTCACCGGCCATACTTGCTGGACTGTCGGTAACATAATAGTGCTTTGGCAATACCAGTTGCCAGAATACCTGCTCACCTGACATCTGACATTCCATTTGCACCGGAGCTATCCGCAATCGCAGCCATGGGCCTGAAGTAAAGTTGGTCTGATATCGTATTTCCAGAGTATGGGTTGCCTCGCGTAATCCCGATTTAACAGGCACCGATATTCGACCAGCTGCTTCCCACTGGGTGGTTACCGGTTGGTGGTCCAATAAAACTTCAACTTGTGGATGATCTTCTTGAAAAGGCAAACTTAAATACACTCTGGGTTGCTTTGTACGGAAACGCAATACGGCCCTTTCCTGGCGTATGGATCCCAGGAGCCAGGTCTGCAGCCATGCACGTACCAGAGTGGTTTGGTCCTGTCGCTGCATTGGCTTGACCTGCACCACAAGAGGCAACCATGGAGGAGCTTCACTGCTGGAAAGCAAGAGGGCCGTTTCAATTCCTGCTGATTCACCTTCACGGCGAATATTATCTTCCCTACTCTCCACAGACGTCTCCTGGGAAACCGTGATCGAATTCCCTATCGAAGACCAGGTGCTTGTTAGATCTTCCTGGGCAGGCTGGAGCAATGCACGCAGGCCCACGGAAGATTTTACATGAACTTGGCAGGAAGTGACCGTTTCCAAGGGCACGATGAATGGCACCTGCAGTGGCAACGCAGCCTCGATTTGCCAAGGCCCCGATGCTAATGGATAGGTGACTTCCACCTCAAATTTTCCCTGCATCGCATGAGGCAGCTCCAGTACAATTTTTCCGTTTTGCAATGCTCCTTCTTTGGCGTATGCCAATTCTTCCGTGTCACCTGACTGTCCCTCTGCGCTAAATAGGGCGTTCAATGGATTGCCTTGAAGTGTAAAACTTGGCATCTCGCCCTGAAGTGTCCGTTCACTGAGGTTCTGTGGGATCTTCAATACCAATTTCTTGATTGGTTGATACTCGACTTGATACCGCAATTTTTGAGTCACTGTTGTTAATGTATTGTCAATCTGCACATGGCCTTCCATTTCGACAGCAACTTTTCTAGCACGTCTGGATATCTCTGCACAAAACTCAGCACGCGGCTTGTACAATTGATAAAACGACATTGTTGATTGAGAAGTTACCGGATTGGGCCCATCGTCAGAGGTATCCGCACCTGGAGTGTTGTCGGCCGCGCCCTGAAATACATAATCGGAGGGAATGGTCGGCAGAGGTACGAGCCCTTTCATCCGGTTGCTTTGAGAAGTTACCAACAGAGACGGATTGGAACGCACACTAAAGTTACCTGGCAGCACAAAAGCTCCTAGCGGAACTGGAAGAGGCCACTTCGATGCATCCTGTGGCACACGTCGCCGGGCGACAAAACTTATTTTTATCTGGCGTGAATCCGATTTCACCAGCGGCAAAACAAGTAGTCCTTGATTGGTCTCTGAGGTTCGGTTTCGATCGACGGCACCTCCCGATTCGAGCAATGCATCGGTAAGTTTCCACCCTCGCATGTCGATTCGCAAAAGATAAGGCCTGGCCCCAGTGTATTGATAATCTAACTGACCATGCAGCCGCGTGCTCCCTTCTTCCAATTCCAATTCAAAATTAGGTTTGACACGTATTTGAGGCTCCAATTTTACCGTATGCAAATGCAGTTGCCACTGTGAGCGGGCAATGGAAAAAGCAGCGTGGGGTATCTGCTCTCGCATCCCTTCGGGCAAATCTTTGGCATCAATTTGATGGATTGCGCCTTCTAAATCAAAATAGCCTTGCAGTTGCTCATCCAATTGCAAGGAAACATAACCCGATTGTCGTACAGCCCCCACCAACTCAAATCCTGACATATCCACCGATCTCTCCGAATGCTCGTCACCAAACGGACGTTCTGCAATCAGGTGTATTGTTACTGGCCGCTGGCGTCCCGGACGGAGCAGGACTTCCACCACTTTTCTTTCCAGTGGCAACGATTCCTTTGGTGACAAAATATCATTCTGTGACAAAGCACCTGAAAACAGGCTGCTAATGGTATTATTAATCGCCCGGTTGATCGTATTGTCCATGGATGGGACCAAATCATAATCGGGAGAGGAAGTCTCGTTTACCAATTGGCAACCAGGAGGCAGTCGTATTCGAATACGACTCATCTCGGCCTGAGAACCCAACATCGACTGGTTCGTATCCTGCAGATTCGCCATGTGCAACCGTGTGTCATAGCGCACTCCTTGTAAATCAACTTTCACGACGGTTTCTTCTTCAACCAGCGCCGCCGTACGTCCTCTCTGTGCTAATTGAGAAGTCGGTCGCCATCGCAAATTGCATTCTCCAGGCATGCCCGTAACCAGAAAATGGGTTCCTCCCGATGGTAAAGCTTTCGTGGCCAGCAAGTGGCCATGAGGAACCTGGCCGACAACCTGGGAGTCTGGGACCCGCAAATTCAATTCTGACTTTACTGCTCTGGGCAAGGCCAGTCGCAACTGATAGTCCCCGGCAACCATTGCCAGAGGAACGAGCCCCTCTAATAAAATGGTGCGGCGTTTGCTCCTTTCGCCCCTTTCGCCACTCTCCGATTGATCACCATGCTGGCTTTTCGCACTTGGTTCGCTATGCAGCCAAGCCACATATCGATTGCGCTCTGAATCGAACATCAGGAATTCGTGACGCTTACGATCATCCTCTTCCTCCTGGGCTCCACCTGCTTCCTGTTGGAAAGCGGCTCCATGCAAACTATAGCGCTCCAATATGAGGGCCCCAAGTTGAAGTACTACCTCAAGGGATTCCCCTCTTTCCACGTGCAGTTCCATTGCAATACGCAATCGAACACATGGCCCTTGTGACTTGTCTTGGAGAACCTGGCCCTCCAGCTTCAAGGTTTGCATAGCATAAGAGGGAACTTGAACAGGCGTCTCTCCCATCCGAGTCGCCTGCCAGGCATCTAGAAAATCTTCGTAGCGAAAACCTAATACTCTACGCAGATTGCCACTTCGATCGGGCAACAGAAAAACATCCGGTCCATCCATGACTTCTGATGGTCTTTCACCTAATACACGCTCTACCGATCTTGCATCCTGAGTATTAGAATCCTGGGACCAGGCGCAGCACATGCCAAGCAGCCATAACAGCAAGACTAACCCAGGGCAAAACAGGCGCAACACGTTGATGTCTCAAGCAATTTTAGAGGAGGGATTCCATGCGATGTTAAAATCTATCGCCTGGGAAGCCATGGAAACCTACGGAGAGGCGGTTATTCATTTGGGCGCCCTTTAGATTCGTCTAGAAGAGGGGCGCTACTGCCATTCTAGGCAGCATCCCACGTGGTTGAAAGCGTTGGTGTCATCAATAATTATTCAAATATTTCGGCAGCTACCGATTTTCATTCATCGACATAACACGTTACCAGACAACCAATAACGCCACCTTCACCATAAAATCTACAGCCCGTCGGAAGTTCTATTCATAAAAAGAATTCCAAAATTTACTGGACATTCTAGCTAGAATGGGTATTATCACAATGAGGTAAGGGATTGGTGCCATGTGGCTACCAGACATTACCAAGCTGCCGTTCTGAGAATTTCGGTGCAAGCTCATTCCTAGGATTGGGACTTATCGATTCGAAGATGGTGGAAAGTGACTGCCTGATATCTATCATCCCCCCAGTAGACACTTGGCCTCTTCTCTGTTCCGGCCCCGTCGTAGCACATTATGTGTTCGGCGGGGTTTTTTTATTGTCCTTGAGAAAACCTTCGGCCCTGTCCTGGTCGTACTACACAAATTATTCGCCCCGAAGGGGCATTCACTTGTCAGCCCAGGGGAAGTTCAGCGGCTTTCAGGCCGCATAGCGCCCCCTGGGGTGGAAGCAATACCTCATGGAGCCCTGAAGGGGCGAAACAATAACCTTAGGCAATCCATGACACATTGTTTCGCCCTTTCAGGGCTTCCAAAACGGTGACTGGTAACCCAAGGCGGCGCTACACTTGCCCCGGGCTGGGCGACAGCGGACTCTACTATTATTTTTACACGTTTGCAAAAGCCCTCAATGCGATTGGCGACGAGACTATCGTCGATACTGAGGGGACTAAGCACCCCTGGAGGCAAAAATTCATCAACGAGCTTGCCCGCCGCCAACAGCC
>JBDOMT010000020.1:0-3509 GCA_039831705.1 Pirellulales bacterium
AAAAGGAACACCGGCCGGGCAGCCGCGGTCGATCTCGCCCCAGGAATTGCCCGGCGCGCCGACGAAGTGCCAAACGTCGACTTACTGGTCTGCCCTCCCAGTATTTATTTACTGCCAGTCCATGATGCCTTGGATAATTCTCCCGTGAGCCTGGGTGCCCAAAATATGCACCAAGAGGCAAAGGGTGCTTTTACCGGCGAAATATGCACCCCCATGCTAACCGATGCGGGAGCCCAATATGTGATCCTGGGACACAGTGAACGACGTCACATTTTTGCTGAAACAGACGCTCAAATTAACCTGAAGACGGTAGCAGCACTGGCGACTGGACTCACCCCCATCGTGTGCGTGGGTGAACAGCTCGAACACCGTGAAGCGGGCAAAACGGCGGAAGTGATTTGTACGCAGTTTACCGGCTCATTGGCCAATATCACGGCTGATGAGATGACTCAAATCGTCATCGCCTACGAGCCCGTATGGGCCATAGGAACCGGAAAAGTGGCCACACCAGAACAAGCCGAAGAAGTCCACGCCGACCTTCGCAAATTATTAGTAGATCGTTACAATGGCGAGGTTGCTGAGAAAGTCCGTATCTTGTACGGAGGTAGCGTCAAACCGGACAATGCCTCTCAATTGCTCTCACAACCGAATATCGATGGCGCGTTAATCGGCGGTGCAAGCCTCAAGGTGGACGATTTCCTTGGCATTGCATTAGGCGCTACATAATGAACCTGGCCTGAGTGGGCCTCAACTTTTGGAGTTTATGAGGTGATCGTTCCCCTGTTTGCGTCGTTCGTGACCACCCTGTTTGGCTTGGCTCTCACGCTGACCGCCACATTTTTAATTCTACTTGTCTTGGTACAGAGAGGACGCGGCGGCGGCCTGGCTGGCGCCTTGGGAGGTATGGGTGGCTCCAGCGCCTTTGGAGCAAAAGCGGGGGATATCTTTACTCGTATTACTATCGGGGTGGCAGCCGTGTGGATTGTTTTATGCATTGCCGCTGCCAAGTTTTCCGCCCCTCCGAACGACCTCATCGATATGCCACTGAACCAAGGGGTGAATGTTTCCTCGGAAGGGGATTCTCTGGAAGAGATCAAACCGCAAGATACTGCAGATAACACGGAAAATTCCAGCCAGAACGAGCAAGACTCCGAGACGTCTACTGCTAAAGGGGCTACAGCTAGCAGCAATTCTGCTGACGAGGATTCTGCCAGCAGCGGGGATTCCGCCAGCAGTACGGAAAGCCCAGCTAGTCCAGCGCCTGACAGTCAGTCGCCAGCCTCTCCTTAAACAGCCTGACCGTATCCGATTGTACTCCATTGAGGACGATGCTCGTGACCTTGCTCAGCATGACCGGATTTGGTGATGCACGCCTGGAGTGCGAAGACTACTCGATTTCTGTCGAGATCCGCACCATCAACAGTCGCTATCTAAAGTTAAATTTGCGGACGACTGAGGGATTCGGTGCATTAGAATCGCGGATTGAAAAAGTGGCTCGTGAATTTGTTAAGCGGGGCACGCTGAATCTGAATGTGCGTATTGGGCAACGCACCAGCACAGACGACTATCAACTGAATCCACAAGTCCTCAACCGCTATGTGGACCAACTGCAAGAAATTGCCAGCCAACGAGGTCTGCCCGAAGCCATTCGACTGGAATCACTCAGTATGCTACCTGGGGTGATCATCGAATCTTCTTCCACCACCCACGACCCCGAACTAGCATGGGAATCGGTAGCACAGGTGGTGCGACTTGCTTTAGAAAACCTCACCCACATGCGGGCTGTCGAAGGAAAGGCATTGTCAGCCGATTTACAGGCTCAGTGCAAATCTATTGTTACCTGTCTCGAACACATTGAATCACGCCAACCAATCGTTGCAGAGAACTACCGCGGTCGATTGCTCGAACGCACTAATGAAGCGATGTCTTCGCTCAAGATGTCTCTAGAGCCAGCAGATCTGGTGCGTGAAGTTTGCTTATTCGCAGAACGCGCGGACATTTCAGAAGAAACCGTTCGTTTACGCAGCCATCTCCAACAGTTTGAAAAAACACTCCTTGCAGCCGACGATTCTTCAAAAACCCATCCCTCAGTTGGCACCAACCAGGAAGAAGCAGGCCGCAAGTTAGAATTTATCTGCCAAGAAATGGGACGTGAAACCAACACCATCGGCTCCAAAGCTGCCGATGCGGAAATTTCGCTCCAAGTAGTCGAAATCAAGACCGCACTGGAAAGAATCCGCGAACAAATCCAGAATGTCCAGTAGACATGACTGTACCTGAACCGGGCAAACTTGTCGTCATCTCCGGCCCTTCCGGCGTGGGTAAATCGACCGTGGTGCGCGGAGTGCTAGAGCAAGTAAGCGAGTGGCCGTTGAAAGAGCCGCACTTAGAAGAGCCTATCCGCCTCAGTGTCTCAGCGACCACCCGACCCCCTCGTCCTGGCGAAGTCGATGGTATTGACTACCATTTCCTCAGCAAGCAGGAATTTTCCGAACGACGCCAGACAGGCGATTTTCTCGAATGTATCGAGGTATTTGGCCAAGGTCATTGGTACGGCACCCTCTGGGATGAGGTCAGGCCTAGCCTACAAGCAGGTAAATGGGTAATCTTAGAGATTGACGTCGACGGTGCTCAAGGCGTTTTACAACATTTCCCTACCGCGGTCACGATCTTCATTCGACCCGAGTCGATAGCAGAGCTACAGCGACGCCTACGCTCACGTAATACAGAATCTGAAGAAGCGATCAACCGACGACTGGCGGTGGCCCGTCGAGAGTTGGAACTAACCGAACGTTACGACCATGTCGTTGTGAACATCACTGTCAGCAAGGCAGTGGAATCAATTTGCCAAATTTTGCGGAACCGAGGCTTGTCGAATGATTGATGCGTTAAAAGAAGAAGAAATCGTCAACAAAGTAGGGGGCCGTTTCAAGCTCTCCACACTAATCCAAAAACGACTAGCAGCCATCAATGCTGGAGCTCGACCTCTGGTCGACATGCAAACAGATAATCCCATGAAAGTGGTAGTCGAAGAAATTCTCCAGGACAAAATTTACCTGGACCATTCCCAACAGGTACAAGTCGCCAGCAAGGAGTCCGACGCAGGTGGTCCGCCGGAGTTGGACCTGTCGGCGTTGTAGCGCTGTGTTTATGCGCCAAGCCAAACTTTTTGGAATGCCGCGTGGGTAGCGTTGTGAAGTGGTTGGATGTGCGCGCGGCTTTCCAAAAAGATTCGTTTGGCTGGGGACGCAAGGCGGTGCTTGCAGGCGATGTGTTGGGGCTGCCAAGCCAAACTTTTTGGAATGCCGCGTGGGTAGCGTTGTGAAGTGGTTGGATGTGCGCGCGGCTTTCCAAAAAGATTCGTTTGGCTGGGGACGCAAGGCGGTGCTTGCAGGCGATGTGTTGGGGCTGCCAAGCCAAACTTTTTGGAATGCCGCGTGGGTAGCGTTGTGAAGTGGTTGGATGTGCGCGCGGCTTTCCAAAAAGATTCGTTTGGCTGGGGACGCAAG
>JBDOMT010000529.1:0-3506 GCA_039831705.1 Pirellulales bacterium
CTCACGCCCCACGGCTAGATGCTTTCGCCACTTCGTGGCGATTGCGGTAAGTAAGCCACAACCAGAAAGTCGGGCTTTAGCCGACTGTCGGCGAACCCTCCGCCTTCAGGCGGTGGTCTTCAGTTCAATCTCCGCTCTCCTTCATCCGCTCATCATCTTTCGATTGATCCTGCAAGTTCGTCAATCGTTACTGACGATGACGTCGATAGATCCACAAGCAGATCAGGGTCGCTAGCGCCAGCACCAACAGTGTGAGGGTTAGTTCTGCATCACGTAATATCCGAGCGATGTGCTTTCCGTAGACATAGGACAGCCCAAAGAAGGTGCCAACCACTAGGGTAGCACAAACCAAGTCGTACAGCAGAAATACACGAAAAGGCATTCTGATGACACCTGCGGCTAAATAAACCGGACCGCGTACGCCAACCATAAACCGTGAGAGTAGCATCACTTTGAAAGCATGACGTTCGATTGCTTGCTCAAATTGTACTTCACGATCTGCGCGTAAGAAACGAGCAAATTTGGGATGATCACGTAAAAGATTGTGCCCAAAGTGGTAGCCGATTGCATACATCAGACTGTCCCCTAACAATGCACCGAATAGGCAGGCCGTGAAAGCCCATTCAGGAATCAACCGTGCTTTAGCACTCAATACACCAGCTAATACTATGGGGACTTCTTCCGGTATGGGCAAACCACACCCGGTGAGCACCAGGAATATGATGATGCCCAAATAACTACCTGGTATCCCCAACGAATCCAGCACTTTTGATCCTTTTTGTTGACTCTGTTGGAAAGAGCAACGAGTCCTGAAACCTACTCTATTCGTTGCGTCCAGTCGTCTGGTGTCATTCCAAAGGCATGAACCTCGATATTTGTCTTTTGCTCTGCAGGGCAAACCAATATGGCCTTCACCTGGGTGTGCTGCTGGCAATAGTTGGCAGTCTGATCGGGGCCCATAATGTGGAACGCAGTGGCTAACGCATCTGCTTCGGCTGCCGTGGTCGCTATGACCGTGGCGGTAATTACGTGGTTTGTTGGCCAACCGGTTCGTGGGTCAATTAGGTGGCCATAATGGGTTCCATCCTGTATGAAAAACTGAGTGTTCGAGCCGGCTGTGGCCAGTGCCCTGTTATGCAAATGTATTTCCGCTAGGCGTCGCTTCGGTTGCAGAGGATTGGGAAGACCGACAGTCCAGCCTGCCGGTATCAATTCATCATGGTCCTGATTTTGTTGATTGACAATGACTCGCTGATCAGGACTCGAACGATTATGACCGCGCGCCAGTACGCTGCTTCGTCCTCCATGCCACAAATAATCGTCAATATTTTGTGTGTCTAGCCATTGTGCTGCCTGGTCGAGTGCATAGCCTTTGCCAATGGCGTTAAAATTAATCTCGACATGAGAATCTTTCAGTGTGATTGTTTGTTGATCTGAATCTAGATGCCACTGATCAATCCCTACCCAACTTCGGGCGAAATCGATTTCTGTTTGGTCTGGTAATCGGCCTGTGCGCTGTAGGAAGCCCCAGATTCGCGAGAGAGGGCCACTGGTAATATCAAACGCACCGTTCGTTTTTTGGCACAGTTGTTGGGATAATTTCAGTAAATTGTATAGTTGTTCCTCTACGACCATGGGGCCCTGGCCAGCATGGGTGTTGATGGTTGCCACGTCGCTAGTGTCACGATAAACCGTCAACTGGTCTTCGATAGTGTCCACGATATCTAATGCGGTAACCATTGCATTGGTAGCTTCGGGTCCATCCACAGCATGATATTGAACTTGGAAATCGCAGGCCATAGCACGTCGACTGGCAAGCAGGTGAACGGCAGTGAGTTCATTCAATGGTTTGTTTGAGGGGTGGAGTTCAGATGAAGAGCCAATCGATCCGGCTCCCTCCATCCAGCTAGCCGCCTTGTCCGCGAGCAAGCGGACTGCTGATTGGCCTTTTAAGAACGTTCGTCGTGAGTGGTGGGGATTTTCTTCCATGCTTGCATTGTAGTTGCTTGGGCTGTTTTCAAGTATTATTTCCTGTTACGATTTCCACAATGAATGAACTTATCATAAGTGTGTCTGGGCTACGGGGTATCATTGGTACTTCACTCATTCCTGAAACGGCGATCCGATACGTGGGGGCTTACGTGGCGACCTTGCCGCCAGGCCCTGTGGTTGTAACCCGTGATGGGCGAGCATCGGGGCCCATGTTGGCCGATGCCATTCGAGCTAGCTTGGCAGCATCCGGACGTATTTGCCTGGATGCCCAGGTGGCTGCCACTCCCACCACAGGAGTATTGGTACAGCAATTGCAAGCGGCTGGTGGTATCCAGATTTCCGCCAGCCACAATCCGGCTTCTTACAATGGATTGAAACTATTCAGCCGTGCCGGAAGGGTGATTCCCGCAGAAGCTGGACAAAAGGTGCTAGAACGTTACCAAGCCGGACAATTTGACTGGCAACCCCATGATCAACTTGGACGGTCGCAATGTGTTGATGACTGTATCAGTGCGCATTTGAGCCGGATCGAAAAAATATGTGATGTCGATCGTATTCGGAGTTGTTGTTTTCGTGTGCTGCTCGATGCCAACCATGGAGCGGGCAGCATCATGGGAATGCCGCTCCTGGAGCGTCTGGGCTGTGAAGTGACACTGCTGGGAGGTGAGCCTGATGGGCAGTTCGCGCACACTCCTGAGCCAACGGCAGAAAACTTGGTGACGGTGTTGCAGCAGGTCGTTTCTGCAGATGCCGTCATTGGTTTTTGCCAAGATCCGGATGCAGATCGTTTGGCGATCATCGATGAATCGGGTCGGTACCTGGGAGAAGAGTATACACCCGCTTTATGCGTGGATCATTTGCTTAGGCAAACACCTGGGCCTGTGGTCACCAACTGTTCCACCAGTCGTATGACTCAGGATTTGGCGCACCGATACGATGTGCCTTATCATGCTTCGAAAGTTGGTGAAGCAAATGTCGTGGACCAAATTCTGGCTCAATCTGCAGTGATGGGTTGTGAAGGAAATGGAGGTGTCATCGACCCCCGTGTCGGGTTGGTCCGCGACAGTTTCGTTGGCATGGCTCTGGTACTTGATGCGATGGCTGCACGTAATTTGCCAGTAAGTGCTTTGGCTCATCAGTTGCCTCAGTATGAGATCCATAAAAGCAAGATCGACTTGTCGCCTGCTCGAGTGAAAGGGGCGTTAGCCAAGTTAGAAAATAATTTTTCCAACGCTGCTTCCAGTTGGCTTGACGGATTGCGGCTCGACTGGCCTGATCGATGGCTCCTGGTGCGCGCGAGTAATACGGAGCCGATAGTACGCATCATTGCAGAAGCACCTCAGGCGGCAACAGCTCAAGAATTGTGTGAAGAGGCGGCTGAAGTACTAAGAGAATAAAGGGGAGGAGAGGGTATTTTAGCTATCGACCCACGCGCCTTTATTGTCTCCTACTGGGATCTAAAAACCCTCGTCTTCAGGCGATCACTTCAGTAGAACTAGGCTACGGAAGCGTAC
>JBDOMT010000204.1:0-3501 GCA_039831705.1 Pirellulales bacterium
TCTTTCACGTGAAAACCTGATATCCGATCGCCGTACAACCTGATGAATTCCAAATAGTCGAGTTGTTGCAGAAGGAAATGGCTGGGGTCGTAATTGATACATGCGGCGGGGTGGTCGTCGACTCGGGCCAGGAACATCTCGAAAGTCGCGCCATCGTAAATATCTGAACCGGGGTGGAGTTCGTATCCAAAAACGCAACCGTGCTCAGCTGCCAAATCCAGCAGAGGCTTCCAACGTTTCGCCAACTCAGTAAACGCCTCGTCAATGATCCCTTCGGGACGCTGTGGCCAAGGGTAAGCCATATGCCAGGCGAATCCCCCGGACAGAGTCGGGACATTTCGAATGCCGAGGTTGGCGGAGGCCCGGACGCATTTCTCTAGTTCCTGCACAGCCCACTCTGTGCGATCGGCACCACCAAGACCTTTCGGATGAAAGGACTCAAACATCGTCTCGTAAGCTGGATGGACGGCCAAGACTTGGCCTTGAAGGTATCCGGCCACCTCCGTTGGTACGAGTCCTAATTGCCCAAGCTTATCGACGTAGTCGTCACAATAAGTCTTCGACTTCGCCGCCTGATCGAGATCGATCGCGCGCGGATCCCAAGCCGGAATTTGGACGCCCTTGTAACCCAATCCGGCGAACCAACTCCCTATGTTTTCAAGCGTGTTGAATGGCGGTTCGTCCCGCAGGAACTGGGCAAGAAATACAGCCGGTCCCATCATCTTTGCCATCGAATCAATGTCTCCCTGCGATTTGGCCAGAGGCCGTTCTATTTCATCAAGATAAAAACAAACGAATTCTCTCTGTAATCGCATATCCCAAACCGGTCATGTCGGCGAGTCAAGCAGATTGTAGACATCCGACATTCCGATCATTGGGCCAACCATTGGCGACAGCGATTCCGAAGCTCGCTTCTTCAAAAAATTATAGCAAAGATAAAGTGCAGACGATAGTGTTCTGCCGATTGCTGAAAAAGGGGCAAGCCACGGTTTGCGGTTTTCAGGCGGCGGCTTGGCAGCATCGCATAGGAGTGATCGCCTCGTCATTGATTCGAGGTACCGTTGAGAGATTCACCACGCAGAAATCAGACGACACACCACCTGAGTTAGGACAATTACTGATCAAACCCATAGAGCTCGGCAGGATTATGAACCAAGATTTTCTGCATGAGATTTTCATCGCCTTCGGTCCAGACCAAGAGCTGGTCAAAAAGGTCACCATCGTTCGGCATCGGTCCCTTAGTGTGTGGATGAGGCCAGTCGCTACCCCAGATACAGCGATCAGGCGCAGCTGAAATCAATGCCCGCGCAAAAGGATTTGCTTTTGGCCACGGCACATCGCTAACATCGATGTGATAAGGGCCGGATAGTTTTACCCAAGTCTTTCCATTTTTGAGGAGCTCGAGCAACGCTTGAAAACCTTCCTGCTCTGGACCTTGAACCGGATCAGGGATGCCCATGTGGTCGATTACTGTATCAATCGCCAGACCAGAGATTTTAGGTACTAGCTCCCTCAGCTCGTGAACTCTGACGCAAATCTCCAGGTGCCAACCGAGAGGGCGGATTCGCTCAGCGATGGTATTGAGGGCAGACGTCTGACTGGATCCGCTATTGACGAGGTTCATTCGAGAAGCACGAAAACCGTCATCGCAAAGCTGCTCTAGAGTGGCATCAGTTGTCGACATATCAACGACCGCCACCCCTCGAGCATTCTCCCCCAATTCTCGAACATGTTGTTGCTGGTAGGCATTGTTAGTTCCATAGGGGCTCGGCTGAACGATAACAACACGTTCAAACCCAAGAACCGCGTGCATTCGTTGGCATTGCTCCAGTGTTGCCTCGTGGGGGGTGTAATCCCGCAAAGCCGACAGCTCGACATCCGCTGGTTGGCCAAATACATGAACGTGACAGTCGCAGGAGCCAGCGGGAGCGCGTCGGGCGGGCTGTCTGACCTCAAAATGAGGTCCAGGAATATCGGCTACAATATCGAGTTCTTCTTTACCGGGCATGGCTGGTCAAATTCTCTTTTCTCACTTGCGGTACGCGCCTGTTCGAGTGCTGGCCTTTCTCTCCTACCAAAATCTATCTGGGCACGATAGTGCACACACGATTTCGTTGAGTCTATGAAGGTAAGCAGTTAACTAAGATGAAGAGCGATACATCTACAATATTCAATGTAAAGCAGCCAAAATAGTTACTGTGAACTACCAAGGAGATTCCGAAGTGGCCCGCTGCTTCGGCGTTCGAGGCACACTATTTCTGCGCACCTCTCGAGCCGCGACACCAACAACCGTAGCATCTTCTGGAACGTTGGTAACGACCGTACTACCGGCTCCAATTTTCGCCCGGGCTCCAATCTGGATGTTGCCAAGGATCTGTGCCCCTGCCCCTATTATGACACCATCTCCGATCTTAGGATGCCGATCGCCTCTCTCTTTTCCGGTTCCGCCCAAAGTTACGCCATGAAGCATGACCACGCCATTTCCGATTTCCGCAGTTTCCCCGATCACTACACCCGTCGCATGATCAACATGCTTTTGCCCCGGTCTCATTCAAGGCCCGCTTCATCGGCTCGACTTTGCGAATTTGATGGTAAAGATCGAGATCCTCCACTTTGCCTGTCTCCCAAAGCTTGCCATAGACACTTTCCATCCGAGCAGGACTCATGGCCGACTGATAGACTTTTAAGTTGAGATCCAATCGCTTCGTAAGTTCATCCGCAAAGCGGTAAGTTTCCTCGGGTAAGTAGCCCATGTCGATCCAGATGACAGGAATGTTTGGGTCGATGCTCGTTGCTAAGTGGAGCATGACGGCCGATTGGATTCCGAAGCTGGTGGTCATTACCAGTTCGCTACCGAACTGGTCGCTTGCCCAGTCGATGGCCTCGTGGCCAGAAGCTCTAGCAAGATGCTGATTCAATTCGTTGATATCGAAGCGAAAGGAGTCTGGGCTTGTAAAACTCTGCAGTCCAGACAGCTGCAATGGTACGGCTATAGCAATCATGGTTTTTCTTTCTGGTACTAATGGTTTCTGTTGAACGATTGATGCGACTCATTGAAATTTAAGTTCTAGTGGGACAATTCCTTTCAATAATCCGCCCCACATGTTTCGACTGTGAACCTTGCCGAGCAGGACACCGAAGTTAGACATGATCCGATTCACATGCCCGGCGATCACGAACGGTTTGTTTCGGCTATATTGAGAAGTGAGAATCAGTCATCCTGATCGGCCACCCGAGAACGGGAAAGACACCTATCGCTACGGCCTTGGGAATCGCCGCGTATGGACAAGGCAAGAGGGTCCGGTTCCATCGCGTGACTGAACTGATCACGCAGTTGATGGAAGCTCGTGAAGATCGCCAGCTAACAGGAGAACCAAACAAGCTGTAAGTTTCAAAGCGAGGTCGAGAAAGAAGTTGCGTTCGAGCACCATCTAAGAGTCGATTCTTGGTCAGTCTCACACACCACGAAGATTTCACAAAATGCATGGATGAATTGAGCTG
>JBDOMT010000341.1:0-15550 GCA_039831705.1 Pirellulales bacterium
ATGGCCAGATAGTCACCCAGGATGATGATGCCGACCGAATTTTCCTCCAAGTTGAAGGCCAGGCCGTTGACACCAGAGGGAAATTCTACCATTTCACTCGCCATGACATTGGACAATCCGTAGACCTGCGCAATGCCATCCCCCACTTCCAACACGCGTCCCACTTCACGCACATCGATCTGGGTACCGTATTGCTCAATTTCTTTCTGAATGACTGATGCGATTTCGTCGCTATTGAACTTCATGGCGTTGGTACTATGGTTCGTTGAATGGTTGAATGGTTAGTTATTTTTCTTGGACAAACTGGCCCGGTTGTTGATGAATGGACTCTCGTGCTCGGGCGACCATCGTCTTACGCGCCCGCTCGAGACTGGTTCGGGCTGAACCGTCGTAGACCATGTCACCCACTCGGACCACAAAACCAGCGACCAAATCGGGATTTAAAGTGGTTGTAAGGATTGGATCCGCCTGCAAAAGGGCTTTGAGTGCCGTGACTACTTCCTGTTGCAGGGACGGATCTGGTTCTACCGCAAACTGCACTTCGACACGCACACGACCACTCCGTTGCTCCCACAGTGACTGAACCGATTGGATCACTTCGCGCAGAATGAACAGGCGATCATGTCGAGCCAATACCTGCAACAGACCCAAAGAGCTTACTGTCACCCGTCCTGAAAACGTACGCTCCAGAATCTTTTGCTTTTCATCTGGCGAAATCAGCTCAGTGCTTAACAGAGTTTCAAGCTGTGGAAAACGATCGAGCACTGCCGTAGCCAGTTCGCTCAGCTCCTCCACCATTTTCTCTGCGGTTCCTTTAACTTCAGCCGCATCGAGGGCCGCCTTAGCATAGACACGCGCAAGCTTCTCGACGGTGACGTCGAATGCCTGCTTCTGCTGCGAATTCTCAGGGGTTTTTGTCATTTGGCTAATTGTCACTAGGGCCGGATTGAGCCAACATGGCCAGGGCATCACGAACCAACTGCGTTTGTTGGTCTTGAGTGACATTGGTTTGCACAACCTTGCTCGCTAAATCGACCGCCAGATTAGCACTCGTTTCGGCCAACTGTTGCACCGCTGCCTCGGCGGCCCGATCGACCTCACGAATCACGCGCTCGCGTTCCGCAGTTGCTGCCTGCTTGGCCTCTTCAAGAATCTGAGCTTTGGTATGCTCGGCATCTCGACGCGCCTCTTCCAGCAACTCTCTAACTTGACCACTGGCTTCGGCCAGCTTGGCTTCATGCTCAGCCAACAACTGCTTGGCTTCCTCATGCTTGGATGCGGCGGCAGCAATGTTGCCTTCAATGCGTGATTCACGTTCGTCAAGAGCCGATGAAATCGCCGGCCAGGCAAACTTATTGAGCACAAACAAGAGCACGCCAAACACCACGACCGTCCATATCGCCAAGTCCGGATCGACTGCCAGGGGGTTGGGATCGCTACCATGCGCGTCCTCGGCACCATGCGCTCCTTCCGATTCATCCCCATGCGTATGCGTCTCGGTTGAATGGCCCTCATCGGAATGATTCGCCTTCGAATCCTCCGATGTGGTAGGCGTATCCTCCAAGGCGGCAGCCTGTTGGGCGACAGCCCAACAAGCTCCCCAGCAAACTACAAACAGTAGAAGGAAAATAGGGTGATATCTCATGCAAAGCCTTTAGCGCTTGGTTGCTTCGTCAGGTTCAGATCGGTTGCTTAATTAGTTGAACAACATACAAATGATCAATGCAAAAAAGGTGGCCCCTTCGATTAGAGCTGCCGCAATGATCATCGCGGTTTGGATTTTATCTGCCGCTTCCGGCTGACGCGACATACCCTCGACCGCCTGGCCGCCAATTCGACCGATACCCAACCCAGCACCAATAATAACCAGCCCGGCACCTAGTGCTGCGCCTAAATTCATACTGATTCCGGCCCCACCAGTTGCTTCTTGAGCCAACGCAGGCGTTGCTCCTACAAACGCAACCATACTGAATACAAAAAATTTCATCAAATTAAACACGGGTGGAAACTCCTTCCAACAAAAACGGACGAAAATGGTTATTTAAGTTTACCAGCGGGTTAATGCGGGTGCACTGCCGCACCAATAAAAAGCGCTGACAAAAATGCAAAAATATAAGCCTGCAAAAACGCAACGAACAATTCCAACATACTAAGTGCCATGGCTCCAAATACGCTCGCAAGC
Source organism: Pirellulales bacterium (assembly GCA_039831705.1). GTDB lineage: Bacteria > Planctomycetota > Planctomycetia > Pirellulales > Lacipirellulaceae > JAJRWS01. Next base: position 2,183 of record JBDOMT010000341.1, read on the forward strand.
GTAACTCCACCCCAAATGGATGGACCAAGAGAGTAACTAGCACCAATAAAAGCCAAGATAACCGCCAACACGACATGCCCTGCCATCATGTTTGCCAATAAACGAACGGCCAACACGCCGTGTTTGATTAGTAGGCCCATGATTTCAATCACAAAGATCAATGGTATCAATACCACAGCAATCGGGCCTGGCAAATCCATGTGGGGCACCTGTGCTTTCCAGAAACCGACAACTCCCAAACGCATCATTCCAGAAACAAGCACTACCAGAAAAGTAATTAAAGCTAAGGCGCCTGTTACCGATAAAGCCCCGGTTGGCGATCCCATCCAGGGCACCATACCTATCAAATTACAACCCAGTACAAAAAGAAAAACTGTCCACAAAAAGGGAACGTATCGATCCGCATCATGACGACCAATACAAGGCCTCGCGACCTCATCACGGATGAACAGCAAAAAGACTTCAAACAAATTCCACAAACGGCCCTTGGCACATCGTCCACCCCTCAAGCGCCGCGCTAATCCAATAAAAATCACACATATTAAGATTGCGACTGCTAACTCCAAAACCATAAACTTGGTGATTTTCAGTTCTAACGGCAGGATGGTCTTGTCGATTAATGCATTGCCCGTAGATACCTCGATGAGAGGCGTTTCCAACTGAAACCATTGCGGTATCGGCAGCAGGCCATCAGGTGCCAGCAAACGGGGCACGTGGAAATCCGTTGAATCCTCAACGTGACTAAACAGATGATTCGGAGCAAGTGGGTCTGACATGATTGTAAAAAGTAGTACTCAGGTCGGCTAAGTTCGAGTGCTAATCCATCGAACTGAAATTACGGTCTCGACCGCAAGGGTTATCATATAGATTGCCAGCAAATAACATACAAATCCAAAATAATCGTCACCCGTTCCTTGAATCGCCAACAGCAAACAGATCGTCAACGGCGGCAATAGACGAAACAGCATCGACAATAGCATTCCCTGCAAAGCCCTTCGAGTGTTAATGCAATGCATAGAAACCCCTAGCCCGACTAATCCTAAACTCAGACAGACCAGCACGGCGGATCCAAGTTCGACCAATCCACGAATCCCTTGCAACCAAATAACAAACGGCAACGCGGATACAACAAAGACGCAAATTGCTCCGACCAACCCTGCAGAACTGTGCAAGTAGTCTCGCTTGAATTCGAGAACCGTAAAGCCCTCACATGGGGGAACCACCAATTCTGAGGCTAGTTTGCTCACCTACTTCTCGATTTCTTTTACTCTCACAGGCTCTTTAATTATCACCGACTCTTTTGTTCTCAATCTCACCGACTCTCTCATTCTCAATCCCACGGTCGTTCAATCCAGAGGATTTGAATCCAGTGCATTCCGAAACTGATTCTTTGCTATTCGACGGACCGCTAAGTGTTCGAGTCATACTAAGCAAATGCTTCACCGCGACCGTAGAACCTAACACAAAACCAATCAGCACAAATAATGCTCTGGTTCCAAACTTGGTATCTAGCCAATATCCGATTAAGCCTGGCAAAACCATTTCCATGGAAACAATCATAATGCGGGTCGACCAATCCATAGCCTGGGCTACAGGTGACCGACCGTCAGGCGGGCTCATCTCGCTAGAACCTCAGCAAAATACGGATATGGGACCCCAAGATGGCTGCCAACTCTCGATCGCAATGTAAGCCTCCTACGAGATGCGGTAAATTTAATTGCCATCCTGCGCAGCGTAAAGGGGGGTTTGTGCAATTTTTCACAAAGTCTTACCCGTTCTTGCCTGGATATTTCACAAACTCGGGCACAGAAACTTGTTTTTGGTCGGCGAGAGACCGAAGAGTGCTGTGACTGCAAGGCAAATGGTGATTTGGGTGCGGAACGTATTGTCTATACTTGAGCACGCCCAAATTACCCGTAGTCTAGTAAACCCAGTTAACGCCGCAGACGCAGTGCTATTCGGACTCGTAGCAGAATGTTTATGAAATATTCGGGCTAGCTCAGTGCCATTGAGCCTCTGTGAGAAATCGACTGTCATTTTCATCGTCCGAAAGTAGAGGTTTTGCTATCTCAATATCTGACTTGGAGCCCAAACAAAAGACTTCATAAATAACCGTAAACTCTTAAATAACAACATCTTAAGGAATGCCCCAAGCAAGCATTTTAGTTGCAATCCTTACCTTTCCAATTAGTATAAGTGGTAAATGGGTCAGCATCAGGACAATACATTCGAACTAGAAGCAAGGCAACTAATTATGACTGCGGACCATTTGCGCAAGCTTACAGCAAAAGATCTGGCCTTAATGGCCCGTCAAGCGGGTATCACGGGTTGGTACGGCATGCGCAAAGAGGAACTCATTCGAGCACTTCTACTGACAGCCCGCCGCCACTTAGCGTCTGGCCATAAGGAGGCCTCTGGTCGCAAAAGGACTTCTGACCACAAGGAAATTGCTAAAATTGCCGCGAAAGCAACGGAGAAAGGCCGCTCCAATTCCAAACAGCCCCCTGCCACCAAGCAGACGCCCAATCTGCCTGCATCTCATGCGGCACATTCAAGTCAACGACAGCGCTCGGTGACAAAATCCAAGGCTCAGCAGCAACTCATGAGGATGAACAACAAACTGGCTGCTAGTAAGAATCTTGCCTCTAGCAAGACGAGTACCACCGACCAATCGACTGGACCGGTACGCTTGATAGTCATGGTCCGCGATCCCTATTGGCTACATGCCAACTGGGATATCTCAGAACAAAGCATCCAGCGAGCAAAAGCAGCCATGGGCGGAAACTGGTACCGGGCACAGCCTATTCTGCGATTGTATCAAGTGGCTGATGACAGTTCCTCAACTTACGTCCGTGACATCCCCATCCATGGTGGCGTCAATCACTGGTATCTTGACGTCCAGGATCCGCCGCTCACTTATCGCTTAGAAATTGGCTACTTGGCGACTGATAGATCCTTCTACTGCCTGGCCCATAGCAACACAGTAACTACTCCTCCCGCTGGAGTCAGCGATGCGATCGACAAGAATTGGGCCGATGTGGCCGAACATGCCGACCGCATTTACGCTATGAGTGGCGGCTATTCCGCAGACGGAACAAGCCGCGAATTACAGGAGTTACTCGAAGAGCGACTGAGTCATCCACTCGGATCACCAATGAAAACTCGCTATGGCAATGAAACCGTGGGCCAGACCCGGGGCATGAATTTTGCCGTGGATGCTGAAATTGTCGTCTATGGCTCGGTAGAAAAGAGCGTCCATCTCACACTCAAAGGCGAACCGGTCGAACTGCGAAGTGATGGCACTTTCACAGTCCGAGTCAGCATGCCCAACCGACGCCAGATTCTACCCATTGTCGCTAGCTCCGCCGATGGCTCTGAGCAGCAAACGATTATCTTATCGGTGGAACGCAATACCAAGGTCATGGAACCCTTCCATCGCGATCTTACGAAGTGAGTGTTGAGTGTTAAGCGTTGGGCGTTTAAAGTTGAGTTACTGGATTTGCGCAACACTTCACTCTCAACTCTCAACCACACACTCCCCATGCCTGCCAACTCAGAATCATCCGAAGAACAACATGCTCAGCAACTCGTCTTGCTGCTGCGTGATCTGCCCGGTTGTCTGATCGCTTTCTCAGGCGGGGTGGATAGTACGGTGGTGGCCAAAGCGGCCCAATTGGCACTGGGAGACCGGGCCGTAGCGGTGACTGGAGTAAGTGCCAGCTTGGCTGCCGGAGAACTAGAAACGGCCCGTGAGGTCGCTCGCGCCATTGGCATCCGCCATGAACTTCTCAGTACCGATGAACTTGCCAACGCGGATTATCAAAAAAACGCTCCGGATCGTTGCTGGCATTGCAAGAACGAGCTCTACTCACAAATGGGCCCCTTGGCAAGCCGTTTGGGTTTAGACACCCTCCTGGGCGGGACCAATGCTGACGACCTGAGTGACTTCCGTCCTGGTCTGAAAGCGGCCACCGAGCATGCGGTCCGCCACCCTTTGGCCGAGTGCGAACTCGGCAAAGAACAGGTACGTCAACTGGCTAAGCATTGGCAGCTCAAGGTTTGGGACAAACCGGCAACTCCCTGCCTTTCCAGCAGGGTTGTCTATGGGCTGGAAGTTTCAGCCGAAAAACTCGAACGAATCGACTCCGCGGAGCGTTTCCTACGTAATTTGAAATTCGGACCCGTACGAGTTCGCTATCATCAGGACGATTTGGCTCGAATTGAATTGCCGCCGAACGATCTGACCCGACTGGGCGACCCTTTACTCCGCACACAAATTACCAACCATATGCGGGAACTGGGTTTCCGTTACATCACTTTCGACCTGGAAGGCTTTCGCTCGGGAAGCTTTCAATCTTTGATCCCAGTGGAGGAGTTAACCCGGTATCGGTAAGCCAGCAGCAAGGAGTAACTCAACCATGATTTACATTGCGGCACTACATTTTTAGCTACGTTTTTGTGGGTTCCACACAACTGCTGTTTCCGATGATCATGATAATTGTCACGATCGTCGACACACCGCCACTTGTTGCATGCGACGACTGTGGCTGCGGTCGCGAGGATGGGACCGTTTGCTCACACCACACACATGCCAATGGCTCGACCCACAGCCACAGTAGCGCGCCAGTCGTATCTTCTGTCGCTGGCACAGCTGGAACTGGCTCCTATTACTAATGGGACGTTTCCACCACGCCAGGCCCGGGCACCATGAGGTTCACCGTACTGGGTGATACTCAAGGATTGTCTAAACTCGACCAACTCGTGGTTGATATGAACGCTTACAACTCCGAGTTTTTTATCCTACCTGGTGACTTGGTCAATACGGGTGGTTCCGGCTCATGGGACAGTTGGATCGCAAAAGCCAATAATTTCAACAGTGAGCAATACATGGTGCCGGGCAACCATGACTTGCCGGTTGGAGGCAACGCTCTGTGGCAGTCGAAATTTTCATGGTTGCCCGACAGCCAGGTGGTCGACGGCAAGCAAGGCATCGACCAGATGGACTATTTCTTTGACCTGGGAGACACCCGGTTTATTTCCGTTACTACCGATTCCCAGGCCAACGGCACTCCCACACCGACACTGGTTTGAATAAGTTTGCTCTCAGGCAAAGTCTGCTCCGAACGACTGTCGGTGCTACCCCTGTGAGTGTCGGGCTTTAGCCGACTGGCGGCGAACCCTCCGCCTTCAGGCGGTGGTCTTCAGTCCTCTCACAGCCAACTCCATTGCCATCCCCGAGCCAAGTTCACAGATACTTCTGGGTATGAGCGGCGTCGCATGGAACCTTCGACGGCGACCGCATGGGAATAGCTGAACCTTGCCTGGAATTCGAGTAGCGATCCTTGGCTGCAAAGCTGGTGGCTAAAGGACTTGAACTATCACACTCGATGATGTCGGCGTTGCACTTGCTTGCAGTCACGGGCCTGCCGTCCTCCCGTATGACGATAGCCGTATTCGATTGCGAACCATTCAGCGTACCGCTCGCGGTCATAATAGCCCGAGTTGCGATCATCGTTCAAATGTCCCAGCTCGTGGATGAGAATATTGTTGAGATAGTAGTCCTCAATGGCCTGCTGCGACCAAGTAAGTCGCCACTCGCCCGTATTAGGTTGGTCCCAACACCCGCCATACATCTTTGATTCGTTGACCACTTCGACACTGGGTGGCTTGTGGAAATATTCTTCCAACGATTGTTCCAGCGGATAAAGATAGAGAGTCGCCCCCCACTGCATGCCATAGCAGGGAAAACTCTTTTTCTTGCGGGTCATCCGACTAAATTGGACCACTTCCAGCGAACGGAGAAAATGGGCGGGAACTTGTGCGAGCCGTGCTCGTACTTGCTCGGGTGTCACCACATGGACATACCCGTCGCCAGCCGCTTGAACCACAATCCGATAACGACCCTGCACTTGAGATGGCAGATCTTCCTTTTCCGGTTCGTACCAATCCTCTGGTGGGGCAAATGGCTCGCGCTGATTCTTCCCACTCAAATGCATACGACGGGCAGACCGAGGCCGCCTGTCGACGCTTCGCCCTTTAGCCTGTCGAACCATCATATTTGACGGTGAGGACTTCACAGAATATGTGCGACGACGCATTCTCATAGTGCAAACCTCATCGGATAAATCATGGACTACTGCGACAAAACACCAAATCATCAGGATGCTGATCATGTCGAACGACATCGCCCAGGAAGTCAGAAACTTTCCGCAGACACTTCAAACATTCCTTGATGCCTTATTCCATGGTAGGCAGGTCAAGACACAAGTGCCAATTAATTGTCTCAAGTCATTACTATAAAACAGGTTACACAATTCCACAAAACCCCTCACATGGGTGGAACGGGGGTACTAGCAGGGGCTCGCCCGGATATTTCATCCGTTTCGTCGCGAGGCCCCGTAGTCATCCGAGGAAATGGTTAAGTCCTTTGGTGGCAAGGCATGTGAGGTTCGCGACCGCAGTCGTGTTTTTACACGTGAGGCGACCACAGCTGCGCCGCGGTGGCCAAAGCCGAAACATAACGCAGCCACGGAAGGACTTGGAACGCCGTAGCAGAAACGGGTGAAATATCCGGGCTGGCCTTAGCGTGGAGGATGACGGAGAATACGTTTCATCTTGGCTTACCGACACTTCCCAAAGCTAAATTTGGAAATCCAACATCGACGTCATCCTCTATACGCGTAAGCAATGTCACCTCTGCGATCAGGCGCTGCAGACTTTGGGTAAGCACGGTCTCATTCCAAGTTTGTTGGATATCGACTCTGACGAGCAACTTCGCGCTCAGTTTGATACCTGTGTGCCGGTCATAGAAATCAACGGGCAGATCCGTTTCCGGGGTCGTGTCGACCCCGTGCTGCTGCGGAGGATCATGAGGAGCGAGGAGTGAGGAGCGAGAGGTTTAATCACCTCGCTCCTAAATCCTCGCCTTTCGCTCTTTTTTACCTGAAGTGATCCAATGGAACACAGCCAACATTCCACATGCCTGGGGCTCTTTGCCAAATATTGGCAACCAGGCCAAGTCAAAACACGTCTTGCTGCCGGGGTAGGACCTGAGCGGGCTGCTGCCATCTATAGCCATTTTGTACACACCCTACTTGCACGGTTGGATAAACACGCCGATGTGCGGCTGTTGGTATTTTCCCCGAAGCAGCATGCGTTTGATTTTGAAACCATTTTGCCTCACCGATGGCGCCAATTGCCACAGGCAGAAGGCGACTTGGGCCAACGTATGAAGGATTTCTTTGCCAAGCGATTTGCCGAAGGATTTCAACGCGTCATCTTACTGGGAACCGACAGTCCCAATTTGCCGCTGGAAATTGTTGACTCCGCACTGGCCAAACTGAAAACAGATTCAGTAGTACTTGGCCCGACTGAAGATGGAGGATATTACCTGGTGGGAGCCCAAGGCCCCCATGTTCCACCCATTTTTGCCGACATTCCATGGAGCACACCTCAAGTCTGGGAGGCTACCCTGAAAGCATTATCATCCTCCAACACCTCATTCCACACACTTCGCAACTGGTACGATGTGGACGATGTGACCGATTTCCAGCGTTTATTGCTCGAGCTGGAGGGCAGTGAGGAGCTCCGTTTGCAGCAATTGCTTGGAGATCTGAAGGCTTTTTAGCTCGCATATTTCATCCGTTTCGTCGCGAGGTGGCTTAAGTCCTTTCGTGGCAAGGCATGTGAGGCTTGCGACCGCAGGCGTGTTTTATACACGTTGAGGATCGCAGACCGAAACATAACGCAGCCACGGAAGGACTTGGGACGCCGTAGCAGAAACGGGTGAAATATGCGGGTTAGGCGTTATTCAAACTCCCTCCTCATCCATGAACCCAAACGTTAGAATGGGGCACATGACACTCTATCATGCCAGCGGCTCACCGACTGCCGAGTTATCAACCGAAGATCTGCGTGCTGCCTTGGAAGGCGTACTCGAAAAGTTTGAACCTCTCCGAAGAGTCGTGGCCGTACCCCCCGATTATTCGCGTGTTCATAGCAGAGCCGGGCTGCTTACCTGCCTGGCTCACAACTTCCTGGGAGACCGGATGGTCGATGTGATACCGGCAGTGGGAACCCACGTGGAAATGAACCAACTGGACCGGGAAAAGATGTTTCCCACAATTCCAGCAGACCTCTTTCGCTATCACAATTGGCGCACCGATGTCGAAACCGTCGGCGAGGTACCGGCCGATTTTGTCACCCAGGTTACCGATGGAATCTACCGCAAACCGTGGCCCGCGCAACTCAATCGACTTGTGTGGCAAGGCGGCCATGATCTGATCCTGTCGATTGGCCAGGTCGTGCCACACGAAGTGATCGGCATGGCCAATTACAACAAGAATCTACTGGTCGGCACCGGTGGAGTGCGGGGAATCAACGAAAGTCATTACATCGGCGCCGTTTACGGCATGCAACGAATCATGGGCCGAGCCCTCACGCCACTGCGTAAAATTCTCAATTATGCCCACGATCACTATTGCCAACATTTACCCCTGCTGTTTGTGCAAACCGTTATTGGCCGCAATCAGGCCGGCCATCTGGTGGTACGTGGACTGTTTATCGGTGACGACGTGGAATGCTTTTTGCAAGCCTGCGAACTGTCACTGAAAGTAAATTTCGAATTAGTCCCCGAACCGTTGTCCAAGGTGGTTGTCTATCTGGATCCTAAAGAATTTCACAGCACCTGGCTGGGCAACAAGGCCATCTATCGTACTCGAATGGCAATCGCAGATGGGGGAGAGTTGGTGGTTCTCGCCCCTGGAGTCGGAACCTTTGGTGAAGACCCAGCCATTGACACTCAGATTCGCAAGCATGGCTACCGTACCACTCCCGAAATTCTGCGTGCCGTCGATACCGACGCAACACTACGAGAGAACCTCTCCGCCGCAGCCCACTTGATCCATGGTTCCAGCGAAGGTCGATTCAAAATCACCTACTGCCCGGGGAAACTGTCGCAAGCAGAAATTGAAGGAGTTGGCTATCATTACGCACCATTAGCAGAACAAATGACCCGTTACCCTATCGAGACCATGACCGATGGCCAGCAGACACTTCCATCAGGAGAACAAGTCTTTTTTGTCCGCAACCCGGCTCTCGGCCTGTGGGCCCACCGCTCGCAGATGGAATGAGCTGTGAACCTCAAACATCCATCCCCAACCCAGAAAACTCCTCATGCCTCATTCGTTTCATGGCTCCCGCCACTTTTCACTGACCATCTCACGACTCAGATGCATGGTACTAGCCCATCGTTCTGTCTCCATCGGCGGCACTCTACAAAAACCGGACGCTAACGCGTTGCGGCTGATGACACATAGAAGCGTTCTACTGACGTGTGGCTACTTACTGTTAATCAGCCTGGGGATCAGTTCCCCCCCAAGGGCCCAAACGGCCGAACAGGTGCAAGAGCGTATTCCCTATGATTCCAGTCGTGTGGGAGACGCCATCGATGGGCGAATTGTCGTGACCACCAATCAGGTGCTTTCCCCTTTGGGCAAGCAAGTCACTTTCGGTGGACGTCCTACCGATGTGGCCCTCAGTCCCTCAGGACGCTGGCTTGCCGTGCTCAGTCGCAACGAAGTGCTGATTCTTGATCCGGAACGGGGAACCATCGTCGCGCGCAAACCGTTGCGGGGTGGCAGCTACAAGGGCATCCTGTTCAGTCCTGCCGGAGATCGCTTGCTGGCTTCCAACATTCGTGGCCATATCGGTCTCTTTTCTATCGACGACCAGGGTCAGCTGAAAGAAGAGCCTCCTATCAACTTGCCCGCGGTGCGAGCTGGCAACGCCTTGCCTGTCGGTATGAGGATCACTGAAAAAGCCTCCCAACAAGGGGATCAGCCTGGAGAAATGTCCCTGTGGGTGGCACTGAATTTAAACAACACATTGGCCGAAATCGATCTGGCCAGCGGCGAATTGCGCCGTGAAATTCCGGTGGGCAGCGCGCCATACGATGTAGAAATCGTAGGTGACAAAGCCTACGTCAGTAACTGGGCCGGGCGTCACCCGGTTTCCGGAGAACCGACGGAACCTGCAGGAGCAGGAACACCCGTGCGGGTCGACTCACGCACGCACGTTGCCTCAGATGGATCGATTTCGGTCATCGATCTGAAACTCGGAAAAGAAATGAAACAGATCGAGGTGGGTCTGCACCCCTCAGGATTGGCTGTCTCAAGTGATGGCCGCTATGTATGCGTGGCCAATGCCAACAGCGATACGGTGTCGGTTATCGACACGGCTCGTGACGAAGTGATCGAAATCCTATCGACGCGTCCCAACGAAAAACTCCTCTTTGGCAGCAGCCCCAATGCCCTGGTCCTGTCGGCCGACGACCAGACCCTCTACGTCTCCAACGGCACGAACAATTCCGTGGCGCTGATCGATTTCAATCCGCCCCAAAGTCGGCTGGCGGGATGCCTGCCCACCGGTTGGTATCCGGCCGGATTGGCCCTGGACGAAAAACGGGGAGCCTTATACGTGGCGAACATCAAGGGCGTAGGATCACGCAATCTGGACTGGAAAGGCAAACGCAAAATTCAGGACAAAATCGTATTTGGCTACAACTCACACGACTACCTCGGCTCGGTGTCGTTGATCGAACTGCCTTCCAAAGATCGGTTGGAATCTCACACCCAAACGGTACTCACCAACAACCGGCTCACCGAGTCAATCAGCGCCATGGCTCCCCCCAGAGAAAATAGTCCGCCACGCCCAGTACCTGTGCGGCATGGCGAACCATCACACTTCAAACATGTACTGTACATCATCAAAGAAAATCGCACCTACGATCAGGTCCTGGGAGACATTGAACGCGGGGAAGGCGATTCGGACCTGTGCATCTTTGGCCGCGAAGTAACTCCCAATCATCATCAACTGGTCAACCAATTTGTGTTGCTGGATAACTTCTATTGCAACGGTACACTCAGCGCGGATGGCCACCAGTGGACCAATGAAGCGTATGTGACCGATTACTTGGAAAAAGCCTATGGTGGCTGGCCACGCAGCTATCCCTATGAAGGGGGCGATGCGATGGCCTATGCGCCCAGCGGCTTTATCTGGGACAACGTATTGGCACATAAGCGTAGCTTGCGAGTTTACGGTGAGTTCGTCCATGCTTCCATCCGCTGGAAAGATCCCAAACAGGGCAAACAGCCCTCCTTCCTGGATTGCTATCGCGACTTCTTGGATAAAACGCAGCGTATCGAAGTCAAAGCGACCGCAGCAATCCAGACTCTCGAACCTCACCTTTGCCCCACCGCGATTGGCTTTCCCAGCATCGTTCCCGACATTCATCGGGCCGAACAATTTGTGCAGGAACTAAAACAATACGAGCAACAGGGAGAACTTCCCAACTTCATGATCATGCTGTTGCCCAACGACCATACCGCAGGTACCCGGCCAGGCATGCCCACACCCGCGGCCGCAGTCGCCGACAACGACCTGGCATTGGGCCGTGTGGTTGAAGCGGTCAGCCAAAGTAAATTCTGGCCCGAAACGTGCATTTTTGTTGTGCAAGACGATCCTCAGGCTGGTTTTGATCACATTGACGGACATCGCACTGTGGCGATGGTCATCAGCCCCTACACGCGTCGCGGCGTGGTCGACAGCACCAACTACAATCAGACCAGCATGATGCGCACGATGGAATTGATTTTGGGCCTGCCGCCCATGAATCAGCTCGATGCCTCGGCTACCCCAATGACCAGTTGCTTCACCGACCAGGCCGACCTCACCCCTTACCAGGCAGTACCCAACATTATCCCCCTGGATCAAATGAACCCAGATGTCCAATCGATCGGCAACCCACAGCAACGTCATTGGGCGCTGGCATCGTTGCAATTACCACTGGACGATGTCGACGAAGCCGACGAAGACACCCTCAATCGAATCCTCTGGCACGCCAGACGAGGCCGCGACGACACTTACCCGGCCTGGGCAGTGCCGGTAGTGATGAGTGATGAGTGATGAGTGATGAGTGATGAGTGATGAGTGTGTGGTGTGTTGTGTGTTGTGTGTGGTGTGTGGTGTGTGGAGACAATCATTCAACCCCTGGCAAAATACGCACTAAAGACAACCACGCAGCGGTGACAGCATTTAGCCGTGGTCGCGAGCCCACGGAATGCTTGCAATAGAATCTCCAGCCCCGCAGGGGCGAAAGCAAGCATCCATTAAATCGCTTTTCCACCGTGGACCAATCGCTGCCGCCCTTCCAGGGCTATGAAATCATCAGAAAACGTTCCGTGGGCTCGCGCCCACGGCTAAACGATTTCGCCACTTCGTGGCTGCTGTGCCTCCCAATTGCTGGCGGCACAAGCGCACTATAGCACCCCTCACTTCTCATCCCTCACAGCCCCAGTTCCTTTAACTTGGGTTCCAGCCCCTCGGCCCAGCGACGATATCCTTCGGCACTCAGATGCAACGCGTCGGGCATGATCTTTGCAGACAGACTGCCGTCGGGCTCCAGGAATCGGTTGTTCAGGTCCAGGAAATGAACCCGTTTGCCATCGGCAAAGCGACGGATGTGTTGGTTGATAGCTACGTTGTTAAGCCGCTTGGGATCCAAGGTTAAACGACCACGGGGCAAAATGGCCTGCAGGATAACTTGCGTTTGTGGCGTTTTCTCGGCCAGAATTTCTAATATCCGCCCAACACCAGCCGCCACTTCTTGAGGGTCCTGCAATAAGTGGCCCGTGTTGTTGGTGCCAATCATGAGCACGGCAACTTTGGGCTTGAGATCGGCCAGGTTGCCATGCTCGAGCCGCCAAATGACATGCTCGGTGCGGTCGCCTCCGAATCCCAAGTTGATCGGCTGACGCTGGCCATAGAATTCTTTCCAAATCTCTTTGCCGCCTCCTTCCCAACCTTGAGTAATCGAATCGCCGATGAAGGCCAGCTCGACTCCACCCTGTTTGGCCCGCTGGGTGACCGCCCGGTCACGATCGTGCCACCATGATTCATCGCCTCGAGTGGCCGGGATTACGGCCGTATTAACAGCGTAAAACGCACGCAGATCCTGATAACGTTTTTTCAGGCCCTCCAGTCGATCGGCGTAAGCCGGATCGTCATGGACACTCACCATTTCCTGAGGATCTTGTTGCAGATCAAATAGTTGCCACTCGAGCCCGTGGGGAAAAAACATCAGCTTGTATCGATCGGTACGCACTCCATCATGAACGGGCACATTGTGCACGGCCGCGTTTTCGTAGTAGGCGTAGTAGATAGCATCGCGCCAGCCGGCTGGTATTTGGGCCCCCGCCTGGCGCCCGTTGTCCTGTTTCTCTGCTTCGGCCAAGCCTTCATTTTGCAGCACCGGCAGCAAGCTGCGGCCCTGCATTTCTGCTGGAACCTCGACTCCGGCCATCTCCAGAA
>JBDOMT010000474.1:0-4158 GCA_039831705.1 Pirellulales bacterium
TCCTTTTGTATCGGTGGCAAGAAAGCCGGAGTATCGCGTTTTACTTGCGCGCCCAAATTGTCGTACGCACCTCGGAGCATAATGTGCGCGGGACGCCGGTCGGCCTTCTCTTTCATGACCATGGCGATGGGAATCGTGGCCTCGTGCGTCTGTTTTTCGGTTTGAGCCTTTTCGAGATCCTGTTGTGCCAGCTTCAACTCGGCTTGCAGCGCGTTTTTCTGCCCTTCATCGGCCACCTTGCCCACGCGTAACTCGATCTGCTGAACCTGTCGTTTCACTTCCTCGACCCGATGTTTTAGCTTTTCGAGCTGTGCCTGCTGCGTTTCGCTTGCCAGGCTGATGTACGGTGGTTGTAAACCACGCTGGAAGTCTGTGCCTTGCCGACCTCCAGTTTCCGCCGCACCATCCAGGTTGTTGAAAAAAGCAAATAACTGGTAAAAATCTTTCATGGTAATCGGATCGTACTTGTGGTCGTGGCACATGGCGCACTGCACCGTCAGCCCCATAAAGGCGGTTCCCACAGCCGTGACCCGGTCAACGACATTGCGCGCATGGCTCTCCTCCGGCAGAGCCGTTCCAACGTCAATGATCAGATGCAGCCGGTTGAAGCCGGATGCTATCAACTGGTCACGTGTCGGCTCAGGATAAAGATCGCCTGCGAGCTGAAACTTGACAAACTGGTCATACAAGAGATTCTGGTTGAATGCTCGAATCACCCAGTCCCGATAAGGCGTCATCTCGCGGTAGTGGTCATGGTGAATACCGTTGGTGTCTGCGAAACGCACCAGGTCGAGCCAATATTTGGTCATGTGTTCGCCATACTGGGGTTTTGCCAGCAGGCGATCCACCAGACGTTCGTAAGCACCTGGCTCGGTATCGGTGAGATAGCTGTGGATTTCTTCGAGAGTCGGTGGCAGTCCGATAAGATCGAGGCTCAGTCGTCGAATCAAGGTACGCCGTTCGGCAGCGGGGTTGGGAGACAGACCTGCTTCGTTGAGACTGCGCATCACCAATCGATCGATCGGCTGCTGGCTCCAGCGATGGCTCTCCACTTCCGGCAAAGCGGGCGTTCGTGGTGGCACGAATGCCCAGAAGTCAGCGTACGCAGCGCCTGCATCAATCCACTGTTTGATGATCTCCTGCTCGTCTGCAGTCAACGGCTTTTTGGAAGAATCGGGCGGTGGCATCCTATCGTCATCTGTCGATAGGATCCGCTGCCAAAGGGCGCTCTCTACGCTCGATCCTGGCTTGATGGCGGCGAACTCGTCGAGCGTACGGTAGGCTCCATCTGGCCCGTTTGCTTGATCCAAGCGAAGTTCGGCCTCACGATCCTGTTCGTTGGGACCGTGACATTGAAAACACCGGTCCGACAGAATCGGCCGTACATCCCGGCTGAAATTGGGTGCCTGCTCCGCCCGGCAAATAACGGGCAATGCCCACAAATCGACGGCCAAGCCAAGTATGCAAACGAATACTATGAGAGCATTTTTCACGTGTTCTTTCACCTTCAAAGCAAGTTATATCCACACTGTTACCTCCGTCTAGTTTACACTCTGGATGACTAATTTTCCAGCGACTGTAAACGTTCGAGTTACATACATGGTGCGCGAGTTATTTTAACGCAGAGGACTCCGAGTGCCGCAAAGAAAGGTTCAAATCAGCTCCGTGCACCTCCGCGTCCTCCGCGTCCTCTGCTGCCTCTGCGTTAAATTTTTCTATTCCATCACCACAGCATAACTTTCTAATTGGGTCTCGCAACTAATACTTACAGCCGTCTTCACAGGTATCTTAATACGTCCATTCATTGACTTTTGATGGGTTTTCATGCATCATCCAATTGTAAATTGGCCTTACACGGAGAACCCAAGAATTGACCATCCATCGAATCAGCTTTCCAGCGATCGCTTTTTTTCTGCTCGCGTTCATCTCAGGACTGTCACACGGTTCGGAGTCACCGCAATATGTCTTGCCATTCAAATCGAGCGACCACATTTGCGTTATCGGCAACACCTTGGCTGATCGAATGCAACATCATGGTTGGTTAGAAAGCTACATCCATGCGCTCCATCCGAAACACCAGTTAACCTTTCGCAATCTTGGCTTTCCCGGCGACGAAGTAACAAAGAGACCCCGGTCAGACAATTTTGGCTCTGCCGATCAATGGCTGACGAAGTGCCAGGCAGACGTGATCTTCTGCTTTTTTGGATACAACGAAACACTGCGTTATGAATCCGCATTGGACGGTTTTGCTCGAGACATGACATCCATGATCGAGGGCATGTTGGCACAGAAGTACAATGGCAAGTCTGCACCTCGGTTGGTTGTTTTTTCACCACTTGCACACGAGAATCTGTATAACCCCAATCTGCCGGACGGATCGAAGAACAACAGAAACCTCAAGCTGGCCATGCAAACCATGCGAGAGGTGTGTGCCAAGCAAGGGGTCTTGTTTGTCGACCTGTTCACTCCATCTCAAAGGCTCTATACGCAAGCGCGCATGCCGTTGACCATGAACGGCATTCATCTGCTCGACCACGGCAATCAGACCATGGCCAAGGACATCGTTCGAACTCTATTTCCGGAAAGTCCATTACCCGATGCAAATCGGATCGATCCTATTCGCAACGCCGTCCTGGAGAAAAACAACTACTGGTTCAGTCGATATCGTGTGGTCGACGGCTACAACGTCTACGGGGGCCGGTCGAAGCTGGCCTGGCACGATCAATCGAACGCGGATGTGATGCGTCGTGAGATGGAAGTGTTCGACATGATGACAGAAAATCGAGATCGACGTGTCTGGGCGGTCGCCCAAGGTGGTGACCTGATCATCGATGACACCAATGTCCCTGCCCTGCTAAAAGTAAAAACAAACAAGCAAGGCCCAAACGACGACGGCTCGTTTCCCTATCTGAGCGGTCAGCAGGCGATCACCAAGATGACGGTGGCCAAGGGTATGAAAGTCAACCTGTTTGCCTCGGAAGAGCGCTTTCCGCGGTTGGTCAATCCAGTGCAAATGGCCGTTGATACGGATGGACGTCTGTGGGCTTCGGTCTGGCCATCGTATCCCCATTGGAATCCCACTCAGCCACGTGAAGACGCACTCATTATCTTACCGGACGACGACGGCGACGGAGTTGCCGACAAATGCACCGTATTTGCAGACCAGTTAAACAGCGTCACCGGATTCGAATTTTGGGGAGGTGGGGTCCTGGTCGCAGCACCGCCAGAAATTTGGTTCCTCAAAGATAGCGACGGGGATGACAAGGCCGATGTAAAAATACGGGTATTGCAAGGAATTTCAAGCGCCGATACCCATCACTCGGCCAACGCCATGCTGATTGGGCCTGACGGCTGGCTCTATTGGTCACGCGGCATCTTCAACGTTGCCAATTTTGAAACTCCAACGAAAACGTATCGATCGGGGAAGAGCGGAGTACACCGTTTCAATCCACGGACGTTTGAGGTCGAGTTTCACTTTCCCATCGGGCCCAACCCTCATGGAGACACGTTCGACCAGTGGGGATTCCAATTTGCCAACGATGGTACCAGTGGTACCGGCAGCTACGTGAATATTGGCAAAGGTACCGGCAACAAGCATTGGTTTAAAAAACGCATGCGGCCTGTTGCTGCGATTGGGATTCTCTCGAGCAGTCACTTCCCAGAAGCCAACAATGGTAATTTCCTGGTTAATAACACGATCGGCTTTCTCGGTGTCCTGCAGCACAAGGTTTCCTTCCAGGGCGCCGACATTACCGCGAAAGAGATCGAACCGATCATGGTATCCACCGACCCTAATTTTCGCCCGAGCGACTTGGAGGTCGGCGCTGATGGGGCCCTCTACATCTCGGATTGGCACAATGTACTGATTGGCCACATGCAACACAACATGCGTGACCCGAATCGAGATCACGCCCATGGTCGGATCTATCGCGTCACCTACCCGAAACGCGATTTACTGAAGCCGCCGAAGCTGAAAAGCAAATCGATCCTGGAGGTTTGCGACCAATTCTTTGCCAAAGAAAATGGCGCCCGCTATCGGGCACGTCTCGAGTTGAGCGGCCGTCCCACTGCCGACGTGGTCCGTGTTGTTTCCGAATTTACCCGGCATTTGGACCCCCTCTCGACTTCACCCGAACACGATGAGGGGCAAGCACTGAT
>JBDOMT010000474.1:4168-15526 GCA_039831705.1 Pirellulales bacterium
GGTGCACGAGGAACACCGCGTGCCCAACATGAACCTTTTGCAGAAGGTTTTCCAATCCCAGAATCCACGTGTTCGGGCTGCAGCCATTCGCACCTTGGGGCATTGGTCTGGACAGATCGAGGATTGGGAAAACACGCTAATCGTGGCAGCACGTGATGATGCGAGGTTGGTCCGAGCCGAAGCGGTCAAGGCGGCAGTCAATTTTTCCGGACTCACCTCCGCCGAAGTTATTTTCGAGGTCGCCACACAAAAAACAGATGCCGAATTGGAAACGGTGCTAAAATTCGCCAAGAGCCAAATCAATATAGATGCCGTCGTTCGCGACGCAATTGCTTCCAAGGCAAAACTCTCGGTTGCAGCTCGAACCTACATGTTGGCAAACACAGCGGTTGCTGACCTCTTGAAATTGCAACCATCGGAAGCTGTCTACCGGGCAATTCTCAGCCGCAAGATGGCCAAAGTTAGCGATTTATCCAACTCACTCCATGGTTTGGCTAACGCAACCAAAACCGATCCCCTGATTCTGCTTATGCAGCTGATCAGCAATGCCAAAGAGCGATCCGATGGCAACCTGTCTGGATTGGGAAAACTGCTGGTTCGTTTTCCAGCCAGCGAGCTATATCGAGTTCGCAATCAAATCGAACAACTGGCGGTCAACGGTCGGTCTCCAGAAGCTATCCGCCTTGGCTACATCGCTTGGATTGCCGCAACTGGTCCAGACGATGCCTTCCTGGCTGCTTCTCAAGACAAAGATCGACTGCGCGATTTTCTCGATGCCATACCGAGCATCGACAAAGAGATTCGTGGCCAATTGTACGCCAAAGTGGAACCACTCATCTTTGAAATGCCCCCGAATCTGAAGGCCGAACGCGATGGAGCCATCCTGCATCAGCAAGGCATCAAAGTAGATTATTTTTATCCAAGTCCAAACAACGTCGCCAAGGAAACTTTGGCAAAGATAGAGCCCAAAGCCAGCGGCATTGTGCCCGTTATCGAACTCGACATACCACAACGGAAACAAAAGGACCAGTTTGCACTTCGATTCACCGGTGCAATTCATATCCCGAAAGCAGGAAAGTACACATTTTTTACCAATTCTGATGACGGTTCACGCTTATATATCGACAAAACGTTGGTTGTTAATAACGATGGTACGCACGGGATGTCCAAGAAGAAAGGCTCGATCACACTGCCCCGAGGATCGCATCCAATCGTTGTCACGTACTTCGACAATGGAGGAAATGATGGCTTAGATGTCAGCTGGAAAGGACCGGGCATGAAGCAACAGGAAATTGCTGCCAAATCTCTGAGCGTCGGTGGTGGCGAAACATTGCACGATGAGGCAATCCATGCCTTGGCTTCGATCCCCGGCAATGACTCTCGAAAGTTCAAGTCCCTTACCTCCTTAATCGCATCCGGTAAACATCGACCCGCCGCAATCAAAGCACTTCTTGCCATTTCCAAAGATGGCTGGGTACGCAAGGATATACCACAACTGATCGACAACCTGATTGGATACTTGAGTGAAATTCCTGCCAGGTACCGCACCAGCGGACAGGCGATGGACGCGGTGGCACTGGCTAAATCGCTAGCCGTTTCATTGCCCGCCCAGCAGAAAAAGTTAGTGGACAACCGACTGCAGAATCTCGACGTACGCGTAATTGCAATCGGCACCATACCGCAGCGTATGATTTTCGACAAAGAACTCATTGCCGTGCAAGCAGGCAAGCCGGTCGAGTTCCGATTTTCGAACATCGACGCCATGCCACACAACTTTGCGATCACGGTTCCAGGATCGCTGGCAGAAGTTGGCGAACTGGCTGAGGCAACCGGACGTGATGCCGATGCAGAGGCACGCCACTACATTCCTGTTTCTGATCGAATCCTGCTCGCAAGTCGTTTACTACAACCAGGCGAAAGCCAGGCACTCAGCTTCCAAGTGCCAACAGAAGCAGGCGCCTATCCCTACGTCTGCACCTTCCCGGGCCACTGGCGCAGAATGTATGGGACTCTGCTTGTGGTCACGGACCTGGAACAATACCAGGCCGATGCAGAAGCGTACCTGGCTGCCAATCCGATTGCAATTCAAGATGAACTGCTGAAGCTCAACACCCGACAGCACCCGTGGAAATTCGATGAATTGATCTCATTGGTCCAACATCTGCCTTCAGGTCGCTCCTTCGAGGTCGGCCGAGAACTTTTCAAAGTTGCTAGCTGCATAGGCTGTCATAAGCTAAATAACGAAGGGCAGGAATTCGGTCCAGATCTGGCAAAGCTGGACGAAAAGAAACACACCACAGAACACATTCTCAGATCGATACTGGAGCCTTCGAATCTCATTGATGAAAAATATCAATCGCACATATTCCAGATGGATTCCGGCAAGATCATCACAGGCATGATTCTCGATGAGTCGGAAGATCTTGTACGTGTCGTCATTGACCCTTTGGCCAAAGATAAGGCCACCGTCATTGAGAAAGGTGAAATTGAAGAACGTGAGACATCTAAAATTTCGATCATGCCCCAAGGCATGTTGGACAAGCTATCTCAGGAAGAGATTCTTGACTTGATCGCCTATGTGTTTGCACGTGGAGACCAGTCGAATGCGTTGTTCGAACAACATCAGCACCATCACAATCATTGATTTGATGAACGATCGAACGCTCTTTTTGCTCCTGCTGATTGGAACCGGTTGGATCGCATTGCAAATTGGCGCGCATGATTATTCGTCAGCAAGTGAGTTAGAACATGCTGTCGCATCGGAACTCACGACTCATTGGGCATATCGCAAACTGTGTGAACCTGAAGTACCAACGATCGATGATTTGGAACTTAAGTCCAGGATCAAGACGCCGATCGACGCCTTTGTCTTGCGCCGTTTGAGGACCCTCGGTTTAAAACCGGCCACACCGGCAGATCGGCGTACTTTGTTACGTCGTGTTCATTACAACCTGACCGGTCTGCCTCCAACTCCTCAGGAGATGAAATCTTTTTTAGGCGATACTTCCGCAGACGCGTACGAACGGGCAGTCGACCGACTTTTAGCAAGTCCCCGTTACGGCGAGCGCTGGGCCCGTCACTGGATGGATGTGGTGCACTATGCAGATTCTCATGGATTTGAGCATGACATTTATCGTGATGCTTGGCCCTATCGAGATTATTTAATCCAAGCATTCAACCAGGACAAGCCGTATGCTCGGTTCGTGCAAGAACAGGTGGCCGGAGACGTGTTGTTTCCCGACAGTTCCCCGGCGCTGGCTGCAACAGGACTCTTAGCGACGGGACCGTGGGATCTCAGCGCATTGCAATCGGGAAATCCCGATTCGATCGATCATCTTATCTCACAATACTTAGACCGTGACGACATACTGTCAACAGTGATGTCTACGTTCGTAAGTAGCACCGTCGAATGCGCCCGTTGTCACGATCACAAATTTGATCCGATCAGCCAGAGGGAATACTACAATCTACAAGCGGTGTTTGCGGGAATTGACAAAGCAACTCGAGTGTACGATCCGGATCCAGAAGTCATGCAACGCCGAGAAGAATTGCAAGCACAAAAATCAGCGTTGGAGGAAAAACTGGCAAATGGGGACGCAACCCTGCTGCAAGAGCAAGTGCAGTCGCAGGTGAAAAGTTGGATCGAATCGCTCCCCGCTTGGACCGTGCTCGACCCTTACCGTTATGAGTCTGCCGAAGGTGCAACCTTGTTGGAAGAGGCGGACCATTCATTGCTTTCGAACGGCAAGCGGCCTGAGAAAGATACTTACACAGTGTCTGTTCGGACATCCATGCCTCACCTTACGGCGATTCGGATCGACCTGCTCGCAGACGACCGTTTGCCTTCCGGAGGGCCTGGCCGCCAAGAAAACGGCAATCTGCATTTGAACGAGTTGACCTTCTCAGCCAAGCCGCTTGGTGCTCGCTCTTCCTTGAAACGGGTTGCCCTGCGCGCGGCGCGGGCGGATTTCAATCAAACCGACTGGGAAGTGTCCAAGTCGATCGACGGAAATCCGGGTACGGCTTGGGGCATCCATCCACGTGTGGGCCAGTCACACTCCGCTATTTATGTGTTGGAAAAACCACTCTCGAGTGAGACTGGATTTGAGCTGACTTTTGAACTGTCACAAATCCATGGAGACCACCATCTCATCGGACATTTCCGGCTTGGAGCGATCGGCGTCGAGGAGCCAGACACACTGGCAATTGACCCGCGTCTGCAACGAGTGGGTACGCTCCTGCCTGCAGAGCGTACACGAGAACAACAGCTTGAACTGGCCGGCCTCTACATGAGTTGGTCTCTGGAACGGGAGATATCGACCTTACCAGAGCGGAAACGATTGTATTGCGGTACCAATCAATTCACCGCAGTGGGTGGGCACCGACCTGCGGAAACACCTCGCGCAATTCATATCCTTGCCCGCGGTAGTGTGAAATCGCCAGGTGATCTGGCTGAGCCCGGTACAATTTCGTGCATTTCCGGTCTAAGTCCACAACTTGAGATCACCGATTCGTCGAACGAAGGTTCACGTCGAGCAGCCCTGGCTCGATGGCTCACTGACAAAAATAATGTGCTCACCTGGCGTTCTATCGTCAATCGCATTTGGCACTTTCACTTCGGCCGTGGTCTTGTAGCTACACCGAATGACTTTGGACTCATGGGGGCAACGCCAACTCACCCAGAGTTGCTTGATTGGCTCACTGTAAAATTTCTGCAGAACGGAGGTTCGCTGAAGTGGCTACATCGAATCATAGCAACCAGCAGCACTTATCGCCAATCTTCGGCTCGTCAAGAAGAGTACGCGCGAATGGACAACGAAAACCGTTATCTTTGGCGGATGAATCGGCGCGTACTGGATGCGGAGTCAATTCGTGATACCATCTTACAACATTCGGGAAAATTAGATTTGACCATGGGCGGTCCCCCGATCAAACAATTTAATGATGCTAAAATATTTGGCTTGCGTGCGGAGGCCGATTACCGCCAATTTGACGTGGATGATCCGGGATATTATCGTCGTTGTGTGTATCGCTACGTCTGTCGCACCATGCCCGATCCTTTTATGAACGCTATGGACTGTCCGGATGCATCGCAACGCGCACCCATAAGAAACACTTCCATTACAGCCCTACAGGCGGTCGCCATGCTAAATGATCCATTTCTGGTGCGCCAATGCGAACATCTTAGCCAACGGCTGGCCGAGTTGAAACCAGAAATGTCGGATCAACTCGACATGGCGTTTCAACTGCTTTTCGGACGTTCACCAGAGACGGCGGAAATTGACGCCGTAGTGAGTTACGCCACGAAACACGGAATGGCCAACGCTTGTCGAGTCCTGTTGAACACCAATGAATTTTTATTTTTGGATTAGATGAAACACATTAACTACTCACCGAACTTTCGCACTGACGACTGCGCGGGACCATCTCAGGCGTTGGCGTCCGCAAACTCCCGGCGGCAGTTTTTATGGCATGCCGGGGGAGGACTGGGTGGCATAGCACTTGCACATTTACTTGGCCGAGAAGGTCTGTTAGCCAACCAGCCAGACGGTCCGATGCACGTCGGACGCCATCATCGTGCCCGTGCAACACGCGTGATTCAGTTATTTATGAACGGCGGTGTCAGCCAGATTGATACTTTTGATTACAAACGGGAATTGAAAAAGCGACATGGCGAAAATTTCGATTTTGGCATCAAAGCGGCCGCAACGAGCAAACCGGGAACATTGATGAAATCGCCGTTTTTATGGCGACAACATGGCGAGTCGGGGCGTTGGGTTAGCAACGTATTTCCACACCTGGCGGAGCATGTGGACGACATGGCATTTCTGATGGCGATGGCCTCGAAGTCAAATGTCCATGGGCCTGCCAGTTACATGCAAAATACAGGCTTCATCAGACCCGGTTTCCCATGTCTCGGATCATGGCTCTCTTACGGGTTGGGCAATTTGAGCGACAATCTGCCCAGCTTTGTGGTGCTACCTGATCCTCGAGGATTGCCCTATAACGCTATGGGCAACTTTTCTCAAGGTTTTTTACCGGCCGCTCATCAAGGCACCATGATTCAGCCTAACCTGTCGACGCCCATTTCCAACCTTCACCCGCCAAAGTCCGCAACCTATATCAACCAGGCAAGCGAAACGTCGGCAAGAACTTTGCTGGCAAAGTTGAATGACAAGCACATGCAAAAGCGTCCAGGCGATTCAAGGCTAGAAGCCAGAATTGCGTCGTACGAGATGGCAGCCCGAATGCAACAAAGTGCGCCTTTGGTGCTGAACATTTCTCAGGAGACTCAATCGACTCTCAAGATGTATGGATTGGATAACGAAACAACCTCACCCTTTGGGACCAATTGCCTCATCGCGCGACGACTGCTTGAGAAAGGGGTTCGATTTGTGCAAGTGTGGAGCGGCATGGACGGTGCGAGCAATAATTGGGACAACCATGCGAGTATTCCTCGAGAACTACCGAAAATTGCGCGGACAGTCGACCTACCGGTTGCAGGATTACTACAAGATTTGAAACAACGCGGAATGCTGGAAGACACGCTGGTCGTATGGTCAACCGAGTTTGGCCGCATGCCATTCACACAAGGCGAAGATGGTCGCGATCACAACGGAGGTACGTTTGTGACCTGGATGGCCGGCGCTGGTGTTCGTGGCGGTGCAACGTACGGTGAAAGTGACGATTTTGGTTACCAGGGGATCAAGGATCGTACCTACTGCTACGACCTGCACGCAACCCTATTGCATCTGCTGGGTGTGGACCATACCCAGCTCACATTTCGACACAACGGGTTCGATCGCCGGCTGACCGACGTGCACGGGCAAGTGGTGCACCAAATTTTAAACTAGTGTCTGGTCAAGCCTTACTTTTGGTGTAGCCGCAATCATAAGTACTGGCAGGGCAAAGGTTTATTTTTGCGTCTACCCAAAAAGATAAGTTTGACAAAGTACTAGCCCGGATATTTCATTCGTTTCGTCGCGAGGTGTTTTAAGTCCTTTCGTGGCAAGGCATGTGAGGTTTGAGACCGCAGGCGTGTTTTTTACACTTTGAGGATCTCAAGCCGAAACATAACGCAGCCACGGAAGGACTTGGGACGCAGTAGCAGAAACGTATGAAATATGCGGGCTTACCCCATTTCTCACCAATTCATTTCGCACTTCGCCACTTATGACTTCTCCCATCAATACGGTTCATCTCGTTTTCAAAACACATTTCGACTTTGGGTTTACCGATTTTGCCCGAGAAGTAACCGCACAATACAACAACGTCTTTATTCCTCAGGTCTTAGAAACGGCCCAATGCTTACGGCAAAAAAACACACAAAGAGTTATTTGGACCACAGGCGCCTGGCTCATCTACGAGTATCTTGAACATGCCTCTCCGTTAGACAGAAGACGTATGGAAGAAGCTGTCGAAGCAGGCGACATTGCCTGGCATGGGCTCCTTTCACCACTCACAGCGAACTGATGGACGCGTCCCTGTTCCGATATGGGCTGAAGCTTTCTCAGACTCTGGATCGGCGATTTGGTAAGCGAACGATCGCGGCCAAGATGACCGATGTACCCGGCCATACACGCGCCATGGTCCCATTGCTGGCCGAAGCCGGGATCAATTTTTTGCACATTGGGGTCAATGAGGCGGCGACACCTCCAGATGTGCCATCCCTATTCGTCTGGCAAGATGAAAGTGGGGCAGACGTGATGGTGATGTACCAACATGCTTACGGTGAGGCGATGGTCCTGCCGGGCCTGTCCGATGGGCTCGCTTTCGGGTTTACTAATGACAACTTGGGGCCACAGTCACCCGAACAGATCCAAGCAATATTTCACAGTATCCAAAAGGAGTTCCCCGGGGCGCATGTGCAAGCATCCACGCTAGATGCGTATGCTACCGCCTTGCTCCGGATAAAAAGTCAATTGCCTATCGTCACCGGAGAGATTGGCGACACGTGGATTCACGGGGTGGGCACAGACCCGGGAAAGGTCAGCCGCTATCGGGCCCTCTGCCGACTTCGAACCGGTTGGCTAGCCGACACATCGATACGTTTGGATGACCAACTTCTGGTGGAGTTTTCTCATCGCTTATTGTGCGTACCCGAACATACCTGGGACTTGGATGAAAAAACGCATCTGGACGATTATCAGCAGTATGGACAAGAAGCATTTCAAGCCACACGGACTAAACCTTCGTTCCTAAAGATGGAATCTTCTTGGACTGAACAAAGAGCCTATATCTGGATCGAGCCCTCGAAGGTTTGGGAGAAACCTCCTTTGCCGAGGAAGCCCGCAACCATCTGAAGACATTAGTACCAGTTCATCCCGACATGCAGGGTTTTGATTCTGTTTCGGATTTTTTAACTCTTTTTGAAACGGCTCACTTTTCCCTTCGGTTCGATGCCGCCACTGGATCGATAAACCGGCTAGTGCAGAAGCAGACTGGTCGAAACTGGGCCACACCCGATCACTTGTTAGGCTGGATTCGGTATCAAACCTTTTCACAGTCCGATTACGACCGATTTTTGAGCCAGTACCTTGTCCGCAAACCGGAGTGGGCTATTCTCGACAATTGCAAACCGGGAATCGAACAGGCTGGCGCAGAGAGCCAATGGTGGCAGCCATCGTTATCCGGATTGTTCGCACGCGAGGATGCAGACGGGTATCATTTTCTTCTGGAAATTGCCATGCCCCAGCGCTGTACGACCCGATATGGATGCCCTCGACTATTCACGGTCGAGGTGAATCTGCCCAAGTATGAACCGGCTATCCACATGACTCTGCAATGGTTTGACAAGCCGGCTTGTCGGCTTCCAGAAGCCCTCTGGTTTTCCTTTGCCCTCGCCGCTACCGATGACCAAGGTTGGTTACTGGAAAAGATGAGGCAAACCGTATCCCCCCTCGATGTGGTTCGCAACGGAAATCGAAAGCTGCATGCTGTGGATCGTGGGGTGTGCTATCATGAGGGTGAGCAGGAATTATGGATCGAAACGCTCGATGCGCCCCTCGTTGCTCCTGGGGCCCCCTCACTGCTGGATTTTAACAACACCCAACCGAGCATGGATCAGGGAGTTCACTTCAACCTGTACAACAATGTCTGGGGCACGAATTTTCCCATGTGGTACGAGGAGGATGCGCGGTTTCAGTTTGTGATTCACTCCACCGTCACTTCTTCCGACAAATGCCGAAACCAGAACCAGTAGAGTCCTGCAGTAATAGGAATCAGCAACACGACCAGAGTGGCCGCATTGCTCCACTGCTTCAAGACAATCATCATCCCCGCTAAAAAAAGGATCATTTGCCAGGGTACGGCAAACAAGAGGGCGATGATGTCGCGGCGGTTTTCCGCATGTATTTCCATGAGAGTCGCCGGGGGCAACGTCTCACGAATGGAATCCCATAAACCGAAGGGACGAGTCACCTTGTAGAATCGTTCGAGCACACGGTTGTCCGTGGGTGCGGTCAAAAAAGTGCCTCCCAAGCAGCCGGCCAACAAACTTCCACTGGCAATCATGAAAGAGGTGTACTCCGGTAAACCGCTGCCTAGCAGCTTGGTGAGTACGGCCGCGATGAGGCCCACTGCCATCCCAATGGCAAAGCCGTATCCATTAAACCGTGCCCAGTACCAACGCAGCACCAGCGGGACAAACATGCCGGCGCTGATTCCCATGGTAATCCAACCCCAGATCTCATTGATGTTGCTGATGGAATAGCTAAACAGCAATCCGATGAGGACCATCACGATCGACGCGCCACGGCTGTGCAGCAGTAGTTTTTTTTCAGAAGCCTGTGGGTTGAGGTAAGCTTGGTAGAGGTCCTTCACCCAGTAAGCCGCGCCAGCGTTGACCGTCGAGTCAAAAGTGACATCGCAGCTGCCATCAGTCCGGCCACCAGAAGCCCCTTCACCCCAATCGGAATGTATTCACGCACGACCGTTGGCAGCACCAGCTCCGGATCAGCGATGAGCTCATCCGGGTGGGTGATGCCATGATAAACACCCAACATGGCAAAGCTCGCAATCAACGGCCAACGAAAGGCTAGCAGACAAGTCCAGAACAAAGAGAGCAGGCCTGCCTCTCGATCACTCCGAGCGGCAAAATAACGCTGTAGCATGTAGCCACTGCCATCACCGCTACCTTCCAGAGTCACTTTAAACAGATAAAACAACAACGACAGCCCGAACAGGTTGCAGATAGAATACTCACCTGGCATATCGATCTGCATCGGTGGCTTGATACTCGTCCATTCGGTCAGAGTGGTCTTGATGGTTTGGAACTGGCCGCCTCCGAGGGGTACCGAGACAAAAAATTCTTCCGGCAGAGTAACCTGATTCATGGCCATAGCGCAAATACACAGGATCGTTCCAAAAATTAACACACCTTGAAAGACGTCTGTCCAGACCACTCCATAGAGACCGCTGGCCACGGTGTAGATAGTTGCCAGGGCGATCATCATCAGGGCCGCCAGATTCGGGTCGATCCCCAAGAGTTCTCCAAGAAACTTTCCTGCTCCCTTGGCAAAGAACGTGATCATGGCAATGGTGAAAATCAGGGCAGCCACAGCGCTGAGGATGCGGGCCAAATCCCCCGCACGACCTTTACCGAAACGGAGCACCATCCATTCGGCTTGTGTCATCGCCTGAGAACGCCGATTCCATTTGCCCATGGTCACCATCAGAAAGGCCATGATGAGGACCATGCCGCCCCGGGTTTCAATGAAAAACCTTTGGTACCCAAGGCATAGATAAACGCAATATTGATCATCGTACCGGCCACGTCGGTACTCGAAGCCATCCCCGAAGCGCCCAATACCCACCAAGGCAGATGGCGGTTGCCCAGGAAGTAGGAGTCGATGCTCTGAGACGCTTTTCGTTGTAACAGCAACCCAATGAGGACAATCGCACCGAGATACAGTCCAACTATGGTATAATCAAGAAATGCCATGGACACCTTAGGGATTCAGAATGTGTCGATCTGAGAAAGGCTTAGGAAACTTCTACCACTGTACCAATACCATATGCATCGTCGAAGTCAAAATTTCCAGGTATTCGTAACCTCAGGAGGATTAAATATCGCATATCCAAGATCTCTAAGCGAATTGACATTCGAATCAAAGTCAACTGAAGACCACCGCCTGAAGGCGGAGGGTTCGCCGCCAGTCGGCTAAAGCCCGACTTTCTGGTTGTGGCTTACTTACCGCAATCGCCACGAAGTGGCGAAAGCATCTAGCCGTGGGCGTGAGCCCACGGTGGCGTTTTCAGATTATTCCCTAGCCCTGAAAGGGCGACAGCGAGTGGCCCAAGCGGAAAATTGGTTTCGTTAAAAACGGCTGCTGTCGCCGCTGCGCGGCTAAAATATCT
>JBDOMT010000319.1:0-3450 GCA_039831705.1 Pirellulales bacterium
AATACTTCGGGTGGTGGGGGGGGGGGGTGGCGGGGGCGGTGGGGGTGGGGACGGGCCCTTTTTATCCGTAGGTCCAAAATTCCATAATTGAACCAGTGGGCCTACGGTGATATCGTAAGCGCCTTCAGATCGCCGACTAATACTGAGAGCCTGCTGCACCACAAGAGCTGTGGCCGGCGACACCGCAAACCATTGCTCGGGCTCAGCGCGGTTAAATTGTGAAATTTCCGAGTCGGACAGATAGGTCGACATCTGTCGGTTGACTTCGCGTAAGGTGTCATCGATTTCTTGGCCCAGTTCGTCCTGAGAAATTGCCACCGCTGCAGGCGAGATGATTTTGACTTGGTAACGCGTGCCCATGGTAGGGCCTTGCCATAACTGTTGGCGGTTGGAGGAGTCAGAAGACTCTTGTGCGTAAGCAACCGGTAACGTGCTGCTGATGAATGCCGCGACAAGCCAGGGTATTGAGATGCAGAACAAATTTCGATGTGCCATAAAGGTTATGTCCTAGCCACCGAAATCGTCGTAGAAGATATTGCCCTCTTCGACACCCAAATCTTCGAGCATTTTGAAGACGGCCGAGTTCATCATTGGTGGACCACAGATGTAGTATTCGATGTCCTCGGGCGCCGGGTGGTTTTGCAGGTACTCATCGTGCAGCACTTGATGGATAAAGCCCGTGTAGCCATCCCAATGGTCTTCGGGCAACGGGTCTGACAGGGCGATATGAAATTTGAAGTTGGGGAATTCCTTTTCAATCTCCTTGAATTGATCCGCATAAAACAACTCCCGGTTGCTACGGCCACCGTACCAGTAGGAGACTTTACGTTTGGTTTTTCGGCCTCTAAAGAGTTCGAAGATGTGGCTGCGTAAAGGAGCCATTCCCGCTCCGCCACCGATGTAGAGCATTTCGGCGTCGGTATCTTGAATAAAAAACTCGCCATAGGGACCCGATATGGTAACTTCATCTCCCGGTTTGCTATTAAAAATGTAGGAGGACATTTTGCCGGGAGGAGTGTCCGCTGGCATTCTGGGAGGAGGGCTGGCGATTCGCACGTTGAGCATGATGATTCCTTTTTCACCCGGGTAATTGGCCATCGAATAGGCACGAACGACCGGTTCATCAACTTGCGAAACATACTGCCAGACATTGTACTTGTCCCAATCGGCCCGATACTCCGATTCAATGTCAAAATCTTTGTAGACCGCCGTGTGTGGCGGCGCCTCGATTTGAATATAACCGCCCGCTTTGAATGCTACTTCTTCTCCGGGGGGCAATTCCAATACGAATTCCTTGATGAATGTGGCTACGTTGCGGTTGGAACGGACCTTGCACTGCCACTTTTTTGTGTCAAAAGCTTCTGCTGGAACTTCCACCAACAAATCCTGTTTCACAGCCACCTGGCAGGAAAGACGTTCTCCTTCACTCGCTTCACGTCGATTAATGTGGGTCCGTTCCGTCGGTAGGATATCACCACCACCGGAGTGTATCTTCACTCGGCATTGGGCGCAAGTTCCTCCACCACCACAAGCCGAAGAGACAAAGACTCCCGCATCGGCAAGCGCGCCCAGTAATTTACCGCCGCAAGGGACGCTGACTGTTTTTTGGTCGTTGATGGTGATGCTTACGTTGCCACTGGCAACCAGCCACGCTTTGGCGATAAGGATTAACCCCACCAGTGCCAACACGACCAGCGTGAACATCATAACGCCTAACAGAACTTCGAGCATGGTGAGTTGAGGGTTGAGGGTCAGGAGGGCGGGGTCTGGTACGATTTTCGGTCAGTAGAGTTTCTTATTCCATGGACATGCAAGCCGAAAACTTGTACCTGACCCCTTCGTCGGGTAGCGCCTGCATGTCCTGTTTGAGATTTGAGAGTCTACACACTACACACTACACACTTTTCACATTCCTCCAAATGACATAAATGCCAAGGCCATCAGGCCGACGGTCATGAAGGTGATGCCGAGGCCTTTGAGGCCATCGGGTATATCGGCGTACTTTAGCTTTTCTCGAATGCCAGCCAGGGCGGCGATCGCCAGAGCCCAGCCCACACCTGCGCCGAATCCGTAGATACAGCTCTGGGTGAAGTTGTAATCACGCTGCTGCATAAATAACGATCCACCTAAAATGGCACAATTCACAGTGATCAATGGCAGAAAGATTCCCAGAGCGTTGTAAAGCGGGGGGAAATATCGGTCCAGCGTCATTTCCAAAATTTGCACCATGGCCGCGATCACGCCAATAAAGCTAATCAAGGCCAGGAATTCCAGATTGATGTCTGTCCAGGAGGGATTGAGCCATACCAGCGCCCCCCCCTTGAGCAGGTATTGATAGATCAAATTGTTGGCCGGGATGGTGATCGTCATGATCACGATTACGGCAACCCCCAGACCAATCGCCGTTTTGACGGTCTTGGAGACGGCCAGGAAAGTGCACATGCCCAAAAAGAAGGCTAACGCCATGTTCTCAATGAACACCGATTTCAAAAAAATGCTTAACAGGTCGTCCATGGTTTAGCCTTCTTGTTCCACCTGCTCGGGCTTCCAGGTACGCAACGCCCAGATGAGCAGACCAATAATGAAAAAGGCGCTGGGCGGAAGCAGTAATAGTCCGTTCGGCTCATACCAACCACCATTCTTGGTCAATGGGAGCACTTCGTGCCCCCAAAGTTTTCCAGAGCCAAACAACTCGCGAACAAATCCCACCAAAATCAGAATGAGACTGTACCCCAGGGCCGTGCCGATGCCATCCACAGCGCTGAGTAGCGGCGGATTTTTCATGGCAAAAGCCTCCGCCCGTCCCATCACGATGCAATTAGTGATGATGAGGCCAACGAACACCGAGAGCTGCTTACTGGCCCCAAATGCGTAAGCCTTGAGAATCTGGTCGACCACGATCACCAACGAAGCAATGATGGTCATCTGTACGATGATACGTATGCTGCTGGGTATATGGTGGCGGATTAAGCTGACCGCGGCGCTGGAAAATCCTAAGACAACCGTGACCGACAGAGCCATGGCCACCGAGGTCTCCAGCTTGGTGGTTACCGCCAGCGCCGAGCAAATTCCCAATACCTGCAACGCGATGGGATTGTCGTTGAAAATTGGATTGAAGAGTACATCCTTCATCTTGGGCTCAGCCATGGTCGCCTCCCGTTCGACGGATGCTGCTTAGCGCCGTTTGATTTTCTTTACGGAGTTTTTCTAAATAGGGCCCAAAGCCGTCGGGTCCCAGCCAATAGCGTACCAGGTTGGATACACCCCGGCTGGTAATCGTAGCTCCTGAGAGCCCGTCGATCTGGTGGATTGCTTGCGGACTGTTGCTGGGCACCATGCCTTTGACAACTTGCAGAGCCACTTCCCCCTGGTCGTCAAAAAGTTTTTTCTTTTTTTCTCAGCGAATTGATTTAAACCCGCCCAACTATCCCTACCCTCCCTATTCTTAAT